>DVJT01000140.1 GCA_018716565.1 Candidatus Avigastranaerophilus faecigallinarum
GATAAAAATGTATCTTGAAATTTTATATTATCTATTAACTTTTTCATACAAATATCCTTAGAAATATGTTATCACGATTTCTATTTCATTACTAATAATTAATTTTTTGCAAATTATATTTATTTAGTTAGAATTATTTTATGAATAAAAATTTGAAATCCAAAATATTAATTATATTTATATTTACTATAGTTTCAGTTGCTATATATCTTTTATCATTTAGCTTATTTGAAAATAAGATAAATGATTCTTTAACAAAAATTTTAGTAAATATTCAACAAGAAAAGGTATCAAATGATGTTGTTTTAATAGTTATTGATGATAAGTCAATTAAGAGGATTCCTTGGCCTTGGCGTAAAGAACTTTTTTCAGATATGTTTTCATTTCTGGAACATGAGGCAGGTGCAAAGTCTATTGTATTTCAAAATTTAATTGTTTTTCCTGATACATATAATTCTAATTCAGATAAGATTTTTTTCCAAAGTTTAAAAAATTACAATAATTTAATTAATAGTTATATTTTACTTAATTCAAATTTGGCAGGTGATGTTTTACCAGAAGAATATTTTCCTTTATTTGAAAGTAAATCCAATATTAAAATTATAGACAAGACTGGAAAGAAATTTGTTCCTTCTTATAAAGCTGTAATTAAATTTCAAAAGGATTTTTTATTGAATACAAAATTTCTTGCTTCATCCATAATCCCAGAAGATAACGATGATGTAGTAAGAAATTATATGCCTGTTGTGTATTTTAATGGGAAATATTTGCCTTCTATAGCTTTAAGTGCATATTCTATGTATACTGGCATAGATACTTTTATTTTGTATGATGATTTTTTGTGTTCAAATGATGATTGTTTAACACTTAAGATGCCAATTTATTATCATAAAGGAAAAGATTACATAGGTAATAATGTTTATGGTTTATTAACGGATATAAATTGGTATAAGCCTAAAACTTTGTATTATTCTCATAAAACATATTCTGCTGATGATATTCTGCTTTCTTATTATGCATTAAAAAGCGGTAAAAGTCCGAAAATAGATCCTATTGAATTTAAAGATAAAATTGTAATAATTGGCTTGAATGCTGATAAAAATGTATGGGATCAATTAAGTGAAACCCAAGTTTTAAAAAAACAAGCTGATATTGATGTGCATGCAACAATGATAGATAATATGCTTTCAAATACATTTAAGATGAAAAATTCAAATGATTATACAATATTCATTACTTTGATTTTTTGTTTATTTATCTCACGTGGGTTTAGAAACTTTAAGACAAACCTTTTATTTACTACTTTGCTCTCTACAATCTATTTTGCATATTATTTATATGAATATTTTATGTATATATATGTGCCTTCAATAACTCCAATAGTTACAATGTATAGTGTTGCATTATTAAAAAATATATATTCAATTGTAACGACAGACAAGACAAGTGAAATGCTAAAACATGCTATGGGAAAGTATGTTTCCAAGGATGTTATGAAAAAAGTTATATCAGATATTGATAAACTCAAATTAGGTGGGGTAAGAGCTGTAGTAACAATATTATTTGTTGACATTAGAAATTTTACACAAATTTCTGAAAAACTTTCTCCACAAGAAGTATCTTCGATTCTAAATGAATATTTTTCTACTATTGAACCTATAATTGGTAAATATCATGGTATTGTTAATAAATATATGGGAGATGGTCTTTTAGCTGTTTTTGGTGAACCAATAAAAAATTCGCAACATGCGATGAATGCTATAAAATGCGGAATTGAAATTGTTGATAAAGTTAAAATATTGAGAGAAAAACTTATTTTAGAAGGTAAACCAATAATTAATATTGGGATTGGAATAAATACAGGTGAGGTCTTTGCGGGGAATATTGGTACTGAAGAAAGATTAGAATATACAGTTATTGGTGATAATGTAAATCTTGCTTATAGGATTGAATCATATAATCAGATTTTAAAAACACAATTTTTAATTAGTGAGTCTACATATGAATTTGTTAAAGATTATGTTGATGTTGTAAAATTGAGTCAGGTAAGTATTAAAGGCAAGTCTAAACCAATTGATATATATGAAGTTTTGAGTATAAAATAATGTTTAATAATTATCTTGATAATGTTGATATAGAACAAATAAAGCGTGCTATTCAAGTTGAAGAAAAATATAAATATATAAACATTATGGGAAGAGAATCGGCTTTCTCGGGGTTTATGATAAAACAGTTAAAATTTATATATAAACTTTCAGGAAAAAATCCTAAATGGCTTCCTGTTATTGAGTCTTTTGAGTTCTATCCTCAAGAAAATATTTTTCAACGAAAAAAAACAATTAATAGATTTATTACTATATTAAAAAAAGAAATGCAACAAGAAAAAGCAGTAGAAGAAGAAAAGGCAAAAGAAGCTGCTAAATCTATTTTTGATGCCGATGTTGTTATGTTAAAAGGAGTTGGTCCAAAGTTTGGATATTTGCTAAATAAACTTGGTATTTTTTCTATATATGATTTAATTAGTTATTTCCCAAAAAAATATATAGATTATTCCTCTCGTTGTTTAATAAAGTCATTGAAAGAAAATCAAAGTGTTACTATTTATGGAAAAATATCGGCTTTAAAGGCTTATACAACTAAGAAGAATCTGACTATAATAAAAGTCACAGTTAGCGATGAATCAGGAACATTAGATTTAAATTTCTTTTATTCAAAAATTAATAAATTCTCGATAGAAAGATACAAGTCGCAGTTTCCAAAAGGTGCATCCATAATTGTTTCAGGTACTGCTAAATTTGATAAGTTCTCAGCAAAAATGACAATTGATAAACCTCAATTTCAAGTTTTAGGTGATAATATTGTTGAAAATGATAACTTAAATTTGGCAAGAATTGTGCCTGTTTATCCTTTAGTTGAAAATCTTAATATAAAAGCTCTGAGAAAGGCTATACATAATGCTATAGAAGAATATAAATCTTCCATAGAAAATCTTGTTCCTGATGAATTTATAGAAAAATACTCTATGTATGATAGAAAAAAAGCAATTGAAGTAATTCATTTTCCGCCCGATAATTCACAGTTAGAAATTGCTCGATTTACATTAGTGTATGAAGAGTTATTTCTATTACAATTAAAAATGCTTTCCTTAAGAGATTTTACATCTAAATCATATAAAACAGTTGCTTTAAATATAAAAGATGATGGTTTGGTTCATACATTTATAAAAAGTTTACCATTTGAATTAACAGATGGGCAAAAAAAAGCAGTAAATGAAATTTTAAATGATATTAACTCTGATAAGCCAATGCAAAGACTATTGCAAGGAGATGTCGGTAGCGGTAAAACAGTTGTTGCTTGTATTATGCTTCTGGCAGCGATTGAAAACGGTTTTCAAACAGCAATAATGGCTCCGACAGAAATATTAGCTCAGCAGCATTTTAACAATTTTGTAAAATGGTTAACACCTTTGGGGTTAAATGTTGCCTTATTTACTTCTTCTAATACAAAAAAACAAAGAGAAAAAATTGAAAAAGATTTGAGAAACGGTCAAATTAATATTGCCGTCGGTACTCATTCTTTGATTCAAGATAATGTCGAATTTAATAACTTAGGTGCGATAGTAATTGATGAACAGCATCGTTTTGGTGTTAAACAAAGAAATATATTGAAAAATAAAGCAGAAGTACCTCAAATGCTCACGATGACAGCAACTCCAATACCAAGAACATTAGCCCTTACTGTGCACGGTGATTTAGATTTAACAATTATAGATGAACTTCCAAAAGGTAGAAAACCAATAAAGACAGCGTTGTTAACTGCTTCTCAAAGGAAAAAAGCATATGAGTTAATTCGTGAAGAAATAAATAAAGGTCATCAAGCATATATTGTTTTTCCTTTAATTGATGAATCAGAAACATTGTCAGCGAAAGCGGCTACGAAAGAGGCCGAAAATCTTCAAAATGGCATTTTTTCTGATTTAAAAATTGGGCTTCTGCACGGCAAAATGAAAACAGATGAAAAAGATAAAGTTATGTCTGATTTCAAGAATAAAGTTTTTGATATTTTGGTTTGTACAACTGTTGTTGAAGTAGGCGTTGATGTTCCTAATGCAACGGTAATAATGATTGAAAATGCAGAAAGATTTGGACTATCTCAATTGCATCAATTAAGAGGCAGGGTTGGTAGGAATAGTCTTCAATCATATTGCATTTTGGTTTCTTCAACAAAAAATGAAGACACAATAAACAGATTAAATGTTTTGGTTCAAACAAATGATGGTTTTGTTATTGCTGAAAAAGATTTAGAAATTAGAGGTCCAGGAGAGTTCTTAGGTATAAGACAAAGTGGATTGGTTGAACTTCATCTGGCAGATTTGACAAAAGATTTATATATTCTAGAAATGGCAAGAAATGATGCAAAAGAATATGTAAAATCTTGTGATAAAGAAAACTATCCAAATGCTTTAAAACAATATCTCAATTCTACTTTGAGCATGATTAATGAAATACCAACTGCTGATTAGTATAACTACAAGTTTGGGTTATTTGATTTTAATGAATCCAAAATAAACATAATTATAGAGTATGGTAATTCAAAGAATAGAGTTGCAAGTTTTTTATTAATAGGCAAATTATGTTCAATTAATCTATATAATTTTTTATAAATCCTCATTTTTGAATATGTTTTTTTATCTTCAAGAATAGGTTTTTCTGTTATTTGAAATTCATTATCACATATTTCTTTATAATCTTTTTGATACCTATATGGGTTATATAAATCTATATATTGGTCTCCAATTAATTTTTCGTTTTTTGAAAATAAATATTTATTCAAATAAATGCCTGAATGTTTAAAATCTAGTATGATAAAATTGTTTAAAAGGCATTTTCTATATTTTTCCATTAGTTCTTCTGAATAATCTGAAGCATCTTCCATATATATATCATCAAAGTTTCTTGCAAAGCAGGAGTATCCAAAATATTGTTCAGGTGCGAATTTGAATTTTACCTTGCTATATGGAGTCAATTTTGTTTCATTTTCTTCAAAACTAAAATAATTTGTGAATTCAGGTTCTTTAACAAGTTCTGTCGCGAAAAAATAAGTTTCTAAATCTTCTCTTAAACCAAATAGCCACCAATCTGATATATGAAATGGTATAAAAATTCTTTTTGATAATTTTGATGGTTTGATATAACATCTGGTAAATAAAGTACTTGTTAAAACTTTATGTTTAAATAGATTATAATCTTCACTTCTAGCTTCAAACTTATCAAAATATTCTAAAAATTTATCACTAGTAAGAATTAAATCACTTCTTAATTTCATTGTATATCTACGTGAAGATTTCTTTAGTCCTGCTTTGGTACTGACTAATTGTCGGTTTAAATTATTATATACTTTCTTTGTTTTTGTTTCTTCTAACAAAGTTGCACCAGGGTCTTTATTCAAGATTAGAATGTCGTATAATCCTTTAAGAGAGGAAACATCAGAACCTTCCCAGGTAGAAAGTATTATTTCTGCTTCAGATAGGAATTGTCTTATGCTTTTAAGACATTTTTTTGTTTCAGTTTTATTTATAGCACCTTGCACAATTACAGAGATATCTTTAGAGTCAATCATTATTTTTCCTCCATCCAGTAATTAAGACTGCAAGGGAATAATATAGAACTGAAAATATTTCGCTAAGCCAGCCTTTTGTTTTGTAAAATGGTTCTATCAAACGTTTAAAGTGTTGATTTAATTTATATTTATAATTTTTTTTACGTTTATCAGGTTCGTAAGAGATATCGCAATAATGCTGATATTGTTCTTGAAAATGTTGGTACGTAATTAAACCTTGTATATTATTTTTATCTCTTTCTGAAGCTGAGTGTTTTTCTGAATATACTCCAGATTCTTCTAATCCCAGAAAGGCAAAATTGTTATAAATAATATTATTGGAAAGTTCTATATTTGCAGGATTCCAATCGCTCCAGTCATCAAATTGAACGTTAGGATAATATTTTTTAACCCAGTTAACACAGAAAAACTGTTCCGGTGCAAATCTCCATAAAGGTGTTATATATGGACATCGAGTCGGATATTTGAAATTCCAGTTAGAACCTTCTTCTTTATCTTGCAAAGGACAATTCCCGAAGTAATCTTTTAAGTCTTCCGTTAATCCAAAGAACCAAAAATCTGAAGGATGAAATGGGGTGGGAAATCCTGTACCGCTCTGACAGGAATACTCTCTTGAATAAATAGAACTGCATAAAACCCTATGCTTAAATATTTTGAATTCTTCATTCTGCTTATTAAACTTATCCCAGTATTTTAAGAAGTTAGAATTATTAAGCACTAAATCAGAGCGAAGCTTCAAACAATATTTACGGCTTGCTTTAAATACCCCGTTTCTTGCTGACACCAATTGCCTGTTAAAATTATTCATTGAACGAGGTTTATTATATATAGCAAAATCGTGCTTGAATCCGCCTGGATCTTGATTTAAAAGTAAAACATCATAATCTAACCCGTTAACATCAGTATCCTCCCAAGTAGAAAGAATAACTTCCGCCCCGGGAAGATGTTTTCTTATACTTTTTAAACATTTAGGTGTTAGTTTTTTATTTATTGCCCCTTGGACAACTACTGAAATATCTTTAAAATTTATCATCAAAACTCCTTGTAAATTTCATTATTTATCTTGTCGATAAATTTTTTCACCATAAAATAAGGAAATAATTTTAAAATTTCTCTTTGAATTTTCTTCAATTTTATAGTCTTCTTATGTTCCTGTTTTAATATTGATGCATCTTTAAACTGTGGTATTTTTGAATATTCTTTTATATCACGTACTATGTCATAATCTTCAAACTGAAAATACTTCAATCTGACTAAGTCTATATTTAAATATTTTAAATACATCAACCATAAAATTTCTAATGAATATAAATTCTCTCTTACCCATTCTTCAGAAAGTTCTTTTGAAATTATAGAATTGTATAAATTATTAATTTTATTCATTACTTCAGGAACTGAAAATAATATTAAATCAATGCTGCATAAAAATATGTCTGACTCAATAGGACCACGACGAAACGGAACGCAACTTGTAAATACTGAATTTTTAGGAACTTCAAAACCATATGTTTTATACGTATTTAAAAATTTATCAATGCCGAATTCATTATTAAACAGTATGTCAGGACGGGTCTGTATAATATAATCATAATGAATATTGTTTTCTTTTTCATACTGCAACCTTAACTCATTAACTCTAAATTTTGTGTAGGCAGAATTTATAATGGCACTATACTGTCTAGGTAAATTCATAAACTTTTCTCTGAGTTCAAAATTATCAACTAGCAATTGTTTTTCCAACTTGAATTTCTTTGGTTTGTAAAACTTTCGTACACAAGTTATATCATCATTGCTTGTGTTTCTACCTCTTGTATCACCATTAATATTATGCCAAGATTGTTCGGAAGTATCAGTTTCAGTCCAAGAATGCAAGAATACATCAATCTCATAGCCTTCTTTTTTT
>DVJT01000141.1 GCA_018716565.1 Candidatus Avigastranaerophilus faecigallinarum
CGATCGGCTGTTCGTAGCCAAATGTTTGTATTTAAAATATCTTTAATTGTCCCAATATAACGTACTCGACTGTTTTCTACTCGGGTATCGTAACCAAGATTTCGTAATTCTTTACCAACCAGTGCTTCAATTCCAGAAGCAGCGGTGGCTATTAGTTGATATTCTTGCAAGGTAAGAACTCCTTAAAATTAATGCTTACTTTCTATTATATTTAATTCATTAAGAAAAAGGAACCCAGTTAATATAAGGTCCCTTCTCTTAAACAGATAATTTTATCCAATGAATAGCTAGCTAATTTTAGACTTAATAATACTAATCACTCTTTTAAAATTAGGATCAATAACAGCGATTATCAAAAGAGAAATTAATCCTGATGATATTGGCAAAATATTATTCTTAGACAGGAAATTTGCAAGGAGAACTATTATAAATAGAATATGTAAAAGAATAAATTGACCTAACTTAATTGATATTTTATTGGCTTTAATAATATCCTTAAATCGGAAAAAACTTACTAAAGCAAATGAGAAAATATTTGCTATAGCTGCTCCATAAATGCCAATAAACGGAATTATAACTATGCTCAAAACAATATTTACAATTGCTCCAATAACAGTCGTGTACATGATCGGTACCGTCTTTTTAGTTGCTGTATAAATTGTCCCCAAGAAACTAGCAGCATTACTATAAATAATAGATAGCAATAGAAATGGCGCCACCTGCCATCCGATAAAGTAAGCTGGGCTAACTAATAAATGAAAAATTGGTTTTAAAAAAGTTAAAATTCCAATTGCAATTACAAAGACTGCAGTTGTAAATACCTGAAATACGTTTGTTATAAACCTTTTACCGTGTTCACTATCATATTCTTCTACAACTGATATTTGCCAAGATTGAAGAAAAATAGTCATTAATGTACTTAGTATATTGGGAATCTTACTTGCCATCGCATAAATACCATTAGCACTTGCGCCAATAAATAGTAGAATAAACATTCTATCTGATGCAGAGTTTAACCACCATGCAAGTAAATTAGGAACAAGCGGGGTACTATATTTCAGCATTACTTTTAATTTTTGCCAACTATAGCTTCTAAAATCTAACTCATTCCAAAAATGGCAGGCAAACATAATATAAATAACTGCAAATAACATCCCGCTGCCCATGGATAGGAGGTAACCATCCATCTTCCAATTAAGAAAATATAATAGGGCAAAGTTTAGCAATCCCATTGCAATACTATTAATTATTCCTGCAATTGCAAACTCTTTAATTTTATTAACCGCTCTAGCGTAATTTGAAATTAAAGAGAAGAATAATGAAGCAACTAACACATATTCAGCGTACATAATTGGGTATGTATGAATTGATAATTGAAGCAATATTGCAATTATAAAAGAAATAACGGTAATTGCTAATGAAAATAAGATGCTTGTATTAAAAGTTACCTTATTATTATCAGTTTTATCAAGAGCATACCGAAATACCGCATCGAAAATATCTACCGAAAGGATCGGCAAAATTAAACTGATTACTGTAGTTAAAAAGTCTACTTTACCGTATTCGCTAGTAGTTAACGTATATGAATATAATGGAATCATTATAAACTGCATTAATTTACTACCAAGATTACCAATAGCAAAAATTACAGAATTTCCCATTAATCTTTTGTATTTATTCATTAGTCTCACCATATTCGAAAAAGCGATCTAAAAATTTAAATTGTTGTTGTGCCTCTTGAACAATACTGTCAATCTGATTATTAACTGCAAAACTAAGCTTAAAATTATCTAAATCAATCTGGCTGATATTAATAAATGGTTGTGCTGGGAAAAGATCACTAATCACGTTGTTAATTTTCTTACTATAACTAAGAACGAAGGTTGGCTTCCCCATCAACCATCCCAAGATCATCGAATGGTAGCGTGTAGCAATAATTTTATCGGCACCATTTATTTTTTTCAGTGATTCGTTAATATTTGTATGATTAAAAACTTCGATCTGTGAGATATTGTTAAACATTCTTTTAATTTTCTTAGCCGCAATTAAATCACCTTCGGCCTCGCAGAAAGACATTAAAACTACTTGTTCCTGCTTATTAAGTAAATCTGTAATAATATTGGCAATTAATTGATAGTACTTTTCACTTGTTTCATGATCAAAGCGCGATTCAGGATTAATGATAGATATTAAAGTATACTTACCCAAAACTGGCGGTTCTTTAACATTGAGATTAAACACTAGATCAGGAGCATAATCAACATTCGGTAGATCGGAAAACAGTTTGTAGGAGTTACGATCACGTAATGATATTCCTGTCATCTTAGCAAAAAGTTCATGATATTTTTGAACTTGCCCTTCAGAAAAGTAAGGGCCAAAATTACTGCCAATAACAAAATACGGAAGTCCAGATAATACGATTTTGTTTCGCAACCAATACTTAGTTCCGATTCCTTCTTGAGGAAGAATAAATAATGAACCACCAAGTTCACAATACAAGTCAAATTGGTTAAGAATACCAATTTCAAATTTTGATAATAATTTCTCGGTGCTTATATCCAATTTTTGATATAGCTTGTTCTTTAATTTTATTCTGAATGGAATTCTAACCTTCTTAATATTAGGGATACCATTAAAACTTTGGAAAGCCTTCGAGCCAGAAATAATAAAAAAATTATGCGAAGGATAGCGCTCACTTAGAATTTTAAGAAATAAATCATCACCTAAATTTGAATTCCAATAACCGGAAGTAAGAATATTCATTAATTGTCTCCTATAAAATTTCAGTGGTTGTTTTTCCTTTTTTTAGACGCTGCTTCAGATAATTATATATTCGTGCAAAAATGACCGCCGAACTAATTCCGCTTGTATTAACCAACTTAATAGTAAGCCGCTCTATTGGCCGATTTAACTTCCCATTCCATTTTGGTTTAATGGACAGTTCATTAATTGAATTGCACCATTTCTGATAACCAAGGCGGGGATTCTTTATCAAAGCAAAATAACGATAAATCAATTGATATAAATATAAACTTGCAATCTTAGAAATCAACACTTGATTTTCTTTCAATAAAGATTGGATCTGTTTAATGAAATAAATATGATTATCTAATAACTTGGGATCAAAGCTATGAGTAACTGAAGAAGAACGTCCTTGATAAAGATAAATTCCTTGTTGAATAATTCTGATTTTATGAGCTAATAGAATTGCTTGTGCATTAAATAAAACGTCTTCTGAATTAGTCAAATGCTCATCAAAAAGTAATTCATTAGTAATAAGATAGGAACGCTTAAATAGCTTTGAAACACTACCACCATAAAAGGCCGGGAAATTGGGTTTGTCAGAGCCAAAATCAAACATACTGGCAATTAAACAATATTTTCCCTCTTTAGATTCACATACCATATTTTTGAAGGTGCATCGTTTCGAAAAACTAATAACATCTTCGTCATAATTAAATTGTGGCAGACTACCAATCAATTGATCATCCGCATCACAAAACATAACATACTTTCCTTTTGCTTGATGGATACCAATATTTCTTGCATAGCATACCCCATGGTGTGATAATGCCAGGATTCGGAGATTATCATCAATGCCATTAATAACATCAACTGTATTATCGGAAGAACCGTCATCTACAATGATGATTTCATAACTGTGATCAGTAAGAAATTTTTTTGCTGCAGCAATTGTTTGTAGTATTGTTTTTTCAGAATTGTAGGTAGGAATCACTAGTGAAATATCTTTTTCTTTGACCATCTTACATACACTCCAAGAATTGGAATTAAATACATTAATTCATGAATTAGATAATAAAGCGAACCATTATGCTTCTTTGTCCATGAAGGATTTTTTTGGTAATGATGAACCGTAATGCTCTCTTGTCTTATTTTACCGCCACCCCAATAGTGAAGCGGGGCAAAAAGGCGAGGAGAAAAGGCGATCCTATTCTCCCCTAATAAGTTATTCTTTTTGTCATTTTTTAATCCATACTTTTGGAGAACGTTAGAAACAACATGAACAGTTGAATTGGTATTCAATTTATTCACGTTAAATTTTAACTTTGAATAGTTATCAAGGATTTCTTTTAGTATTGGATCATTCTTTTCAGAGCCAAAGATCAATCCACTATTTACTTGTCCAACGTCTTCCTTAGCCCAGAATTGTCGGTAATTCAAGAGACTTGTTAAAGGCTTCCTTACTTCAACATCAGTATCAAGGTAGACTCCGCCGTATCTATTAACTGCCCATATACGTGCAACGTCACTTACAAATGCCATTTTATTTAATGAATATGCTTCTTGAACGAAAGAAAACTGGTTAATATCAAAATTGGTTTCGTTAATTTCTAAAATCTCAAAATCTGGATTATATTTTACCCATGATTCTTTATATTTCTGGAATTCTTTGGGCAATTTCTGTTTTCCAAACCAGCAATATATTATTCTTTTCGGGATCATTTTAAATTCTCCTTCAGAAAAGCAACATTTTTTCTGTATCTTGATGAACGCTTTCTATCTACAAATCTAAAAATTTTTCCCTTAATAAAATAAGAATAGTAAAGAGCTTTGATATTTCCTGACAGATTAAATTTCCTGGCAAAAATACAAAACGAATTTAATAATTTAATACTCTTTGAATGACCTGTTTGATGTTCTGAGGTTCCACCAATATGTATTATCTGTTTTGAAGGATCAAAAACAACTTTGTAATTTTTTAGATGGTACTTATAACACAAATCCATATCTTCTGCGTAAAGAAAATAATCTTCACTAAAGCCACCAACAGCATTAAATTTATCTAAACTCGTAAAAAAGAATGCACCGATTAACCAGTCAACTTGGATCTTCTTATCATGTCGGGAGTTCTCGGGAGATAAGATGACTCTCAATTTTTGAGGCATTATTTTTCCCAGATTGAACTGCTCTACAATAATTGATAATGGCCGTTGAAATTTAAAAATTGATGGTTGTAAACTACCATCATGATTCAGTATTTTGACACCGATTAAACCGGTATCAGCATGATATTCATTTTCTAAATAACTTACTAAAGGGCTTACTAAAACACAATCAGGATTAATGAAAGTCACATATTTAGTCATGGCTTTTTTTACCCCAATGTTATTAGCTTTAGCAAAGCCCACATTGGAATTAAGCGATAGCAATTTTGTCTGGGGAGAATTGTATTTTAATATCATTTCCTGAGTTTTATCAGAAGAGTTATTATCAATAATAATCATTTTTGATTCTGGTTCATATTTTTCAATAGATTTAATTAACGGAATAATTTGCTTCTGATTATTCCACGTTACTATCACAAAAGTATTATTCATAATAGCCTCCTAATAAATCAGCATTGATTTCTTCATTTCGTGAATATAAATCAATAAGAAACATAAAAACGATATTTGTTATTACTTCAAGATTTCCTAAATAGAACGAGAAAAAGCTCAGTGCCAACGTTTGGAATAAGGTAAAAGAAAAAAACATCAATGTTAAATTTATTGAATTTTTATTATATAAAACACCACTAACAAATCCGATCAACATGAATGTTTCTAGCGCTATTAGTGGACCAAAATCATAATATAATAAGCCTAATCCAGAATAGGTACTAAATTGAGGAACAATTAAAGAAGCGTTCGCATTAATTAATGCTTGCTTTGATAAATCACTCACTGAAGGATTAAGAACAGCAATAATTTGATAGATCCCCTTAAAGCTTAAAGTACCTAGTCCTATACCACTAAGTCTTGAATTTACTAGAGAGTTTAAATTATCTATATTAGATGACATATAGATAAGCGGATCATATAAAAAATAATAATTACTAGGGAGCCTAAATCCTGTAATATTTATTCTGGCAATTTTTAATGCATTTAGATTTTGGATATTTTTCTTATAGGTAATCGAAACAATTAGAAAAATAGCAACTACCACTAATAAAAGAGTAATAAGTTTTGATAGACTTATTTGCTCACCCAAATAAAAGCAAAGCATTAGCATTATTGCAAAAATTGTCATTTTATTTCCCCGTGTAAAAACAACAAATAACAAAATTAACAATTGTATATAAATAT
>DVJT01000142.1 GCA_018716565.1 Candidatus Avigastranaerophilus faecigallinarum
CCTCCATTGTATATTATTATATACACAATTGGATGTATAAATTTAATCATAAGTTTTGAGATAAAACTAAAAATAAATATACAAAAAGTTAATGCAAAAAGAAAATATAATATATGTATTTCTCCTAGCCCTTTTAAAATATCATATAATGCTGGAGGCATTAAAAACCATACTGAACTGGGTGTCTTGCTAGGTGTTACTAATATATATATTATCTTTACTATTGCAAATACGGTTAGAATTCCATATGAATATAATGTAATTTTGCCTAATTCTTCTAAATTATGAGCCCTTTTATTCAAAAATGTATATATACTCATTATAAAAAGTAATACAGGTATATACATAAAAAGAAAATATTTCTTTAAAACATAAGTATCATATGCTTGAGGTGATTTATAAATCCCTGTTTTATCAACTTGCAAAATATTTATATCTAAAAATATACAAAGAATTGCAAATATTAATATAGTTAGTATTATTGTTATTTCGGGACTTAAAAAAGTTTTTCTTGTATTATCTTTTACAAGCATATTCTTTCCTTATTTTAATATTAATATTTATTTTAATATGTTTTTGATACTAATACCTAAATCTGCAGGGTTTTTACAAACAGTTACGCCGCTTGAGGTTAGTGCTTCCATTTTACTTGAAGCAGTTCCTTTTCCGCCTGATATTATAGCACCAGCATGTCCCATTCTTTTACCCTCCGGCGCACTTAGACCTGCTATAAAACTTACAACAGGTTTTGTAACGTGATTTTTAATATAATCAGCAGCTTCTTCTTCAGCACTACCGCCAATTTCTCCTATCAGGCAAATAGCATCAGTTTGTTCATCATTTTGAAATGCTTCAAGCACATCAATAAAACTTGTACCTATAATCGGGTCACCACCTATACCTATACAAGTTGATTGACCAATTCCAAGTTTTGTTAATTGATAGACTGCTTCATATGTTAATGTCCCGCTTCTTGATATTACTCCAACATTACCCTTTTTATGGATTTTTGATGGCATTATACCTACTTTTGCTTCTTCAGGAGATATTATCCCAGGACAATTTGGACCAATCAATCTTGCACCATTCATAGTTACAGCTTTTTTTGCGTTAATCATATCATATACCGGTATACCTTCCGTAATACATACAATTAACTCTATGCCTGCTTCAGCAGCTTCTATAATTGCATTTGCAGCAAACCTTGCAGGAACAAATATCATACTTGTATTTGGATTAACTTCACTAACCGCTTCTTTTACTGTATCAAAAACAGGAACACCTAGAATTTCTGTTCCACCTTTTTTGGGTGTTACTCCGCCTACTAAATTTGTTCCGTATTCTTGACAACTTTGTGCATGAAAAGAGCCTTCTTTTCCTGTAATACCTTGTATTATCAACCTTGTATTTTTATTAACAAAAATAGACATTATATTCTTTTTATTACCTCTATTGCTTCATTTAAATCGTTTACTACTGTGAATTTTAATCCTGAATTATTCAATATTTCAGCACCTTGTTCTTTGTTTGTACCTTCCATTCTGACAATTACAGGACATTCAACATTTAGTGTTTTTATTGCATTCTTTACACCTTCTGCAAGAAAATCACACCTTAAGATTCCGCCAAAAATATTTATAAAAACAGCTTCTAAATTTTCATCTGATATTAAAAGTTTGAATGCTTTTTCTATTTTTTCACTACTTGCACCACCACCGACATCTAAGAAATTTGCAGCATCTTTTCCTGCAAGTTTAATAACGTCCATTGTTGCCATTGCAAGACCAGCACCATTTACCATGCAGCCTATAGTACCATCTAATTTAATATAATTTAATCCGTATTTTTGAGCTTCTAATTCATATGGATTTTCTTCTGCTTCATCTTTTAGCAATAATATATCTTCATGTCTGAATAATGCATTGTCATCAAAATTAATTTTGGCATCTATTGCAATAACTTCTTTTTGTTTTGTTATTACTAACGGATTGATTTCAACGAGAGAAGCATCTTTTTCGATTGTAAGTTTATATAGCGATTTTACTATATCACATATTTTGTTTGTTATATTTTCGTCTAAACCAAGTTTTGATACGGTTTCATATGGATTGAAGTTAATATCTATATGTTGAGTATATATTTTATCAGGCATAGATTTTGCCACTTCTTCAATATCCATTCCGCCTTCAGATGAAATAATAAACGTAATACATTCATTTTTTCTATCAAAGGTCAAACTTAAATATAATTCCTTATCAATATCAACACCTTGTTCAATTAGAATTTTATTTACTTTTTTTAGCCCGGCCTGAGTAGATTTTAACTCCATACCTAAAATATTATTAGCAATTACAACTGCTTCATCATATGTTTTTGCAAGTTTAACTCCGCCTGCTTTTCCTCTTGCACCTGAATGTACTTGCGCTTTTATTACACAAGGTAAAGATACTTCTTTTATTATATTTTCAATATCTTCACGTTTTTCACACAATAGAGAAAACGGAACTTTTATTCCATATTCTTTAAATAAATTTTTTGCTTGATATTCATGTATTTTCATTTATTTAACCGTAGCTTCTTTCCTAATCATAACTGTTAATATTGCTGCCATTGTCCAAAATAAATATTGTATTTGGGGTCTAAAGTATACAGTATCAAATAAACCATGTACCATAACCGCTAAAATTGATATTAATGGAACAAACAATAATATTTTGGTAATTATATCTTTTGAGTTTATAAAACATTTTACTGCTGAATATGTTAATGTACCTATAAATAAGATATAAGCTAAAAGCGCAAAAATTCCGCTTTCCACTGCCATTTCAAGAAATATACAATAGCAGCTTAAAGCATCAAAACCGGATAACATATATAAACCGTATATTTCACGGAAAACTTTATTTCCTACGCCAATTCCGCAAATAGGGTTATCTTGAAACATTTGAATTGCAGAGTTATATACATTCATTCTGAAAGATGTTGAAGAATCACCCCTCAGAATAAATATAGACATTAATCTGTTAAATATACCATGGTTAAGGAACATAAATAAAACAGCCCCTATAGAACCTAATCCAATCAAGGTTTTCCATAGTTTTTTTAATTTTTCATTATTAAAATCATAAAAAATTATCTGAAATGATGCAATAATAATACCAATGATAATTGTAAATAAAGCAAGATAAGCACCTCTACAACCGGTTAAAAATATACAAAGAGCACTCATTAATAAGCAAATACCTGCTATTGTTGCTAATTTTATTTTCTTTTTTTCAATAAACAAACTAATTACAGCTAAAATTGATGCAATTCCTGTTATTAAATATCCGCCAAATAAATTGGGATTATATGGTTTTAAAGTTCCATATACTCTTGATAGTACATCTTCTGGATTAACATAACTTGTATCTTGCCAAGTTGAGATATTTTCTACGCCTATTGTGTTCTGTATAAGTCCTATTACGCTTTCAATACTTATTAATGAAGCAATTACAAAGAGCAACATAGGAATATATTTCTTGTTATTTTTTAAAAACTGACATAAAGCAAAATAGAAAGCAAAATAAATAAGAGTTTTCATAAAACCATACAGGCTTTGAAACGGCATTGAAGATGTAAAGTTTGTTATTAAGCAAATCAAAAGGTAAACTAACAAATAAAAATTACAATGTTCAAACTCGAGCTTTTCTCCTTTTGTAATTATTGTTTTAAAAATAACAAGTGCAGGAACAAAAAATGAAATAACACCTATCATTTCTGTATTAGCAAAAGTAGAAACAACAAATGTTGCTATTATAAAAAACAGTATTAAATAATCAATATTAGATAATATAAAGCTGTTTTTTCTGACATTATCTGTTTTGCTTTGGATAAAAGCCAAAATGCTGTTTACAACATTAAAAATTCCTGATTCTAATATTCTCATTATTTATTTTGATTTTCTTCAACCTCATATACATTTGAAATAGTGCCTTGGTATTTGTATTTTTCGCCTTCTATAACAACCGGAATACCCATTTTAAGTTTATTTCCGCCAACAACAAATCCATCAGGAGTTTTCTTCGCAGTATCTTCAAGTTTAACGATTAAGTCAAACAAATTAGGCATAGCAACATCTTCTATTATTCTGAAACCTTCACTGGTATTAGCTGGGATTGTAGTCATTCTTGGACGACCATCCATTGCAACAATTTTTAGTTTTGTATACGGAACATTTCTTATTGTTATAAATGCATCTTCACCAGGTTTAAAAGGACTTTCTGTTGAAGATATTGTAACCCCTCTAAAAAATACATCAAATTGAACTTTAACTTCTTTTTCAATAGGAAGATTTGAAAAATTCTTTTTCTTAAATATAACCATTGCCCCAACTAAGATTAATATAATAACAGCGACAATTATTATATAATCAGTTAATTTTAATTTTTTTAATATATTCATAAACCCTCCTAAGCATTAATTTTACAGCTGTTAAAATCCATTTTTCTTAAAGTTTCTTTTAAAACAGGTATTGTAGTAGTAGCACAACCAAAATATCTTATTACAATACTTGCGGCTAAATTACCTAAAATAGCAGCATCCTTTTTACTTAATCCTGCTGCCATTGCAAGGGTATAAGTTGCAACTACGGTATCACCAGCCCCTGTTACATCAAACACATCAGTTTTGTTGAAAACAGGTATTTTTTCAAAATTTCCGTTCTTTTCAAATAATGCCATTCCATCACCCCCAAGGGTTATTAATGCTGATTGAGCATTTGTTTTGGCAAGCATTTCTTCTCCGGCTTTTTTTAAAGTTGTTTGGTCTTTAATAAAGAAGCCTACAAACTTTTCGCTATCAGGTTGATTTGGAGTCATTGATGTAACACCTTGGAATCTGTCCAAATCTTTTTGAGAGTCAACAACAATGATTTTATTATATTTATGGCATAATTCAATAGCTTTATTTATAACATTCTCAGTTAAAAGACCTATATTATAATCTGATAATATAACAGCATCGTGTAATGGTATTGCTTTTTCCATTTGTGCAATTACTTTTTCTTCTGCTTCTTTTGAAAGAGGATCAATTGTTTCCCTATCAATTCTTACAATTTGTTGTGTTACAGATTGAGAACAAGAACCTGAAATTCTTGTTTTAACTGTAGTTGCTCTTGTCTCATCTTCAACCATATAATCAGTATTAACATTTGCATCTTTAAATGCTTTTAATAGTATAGGTGCATAATAATCTTTGCCGTACGTTCCTATAACACTGACTTTCCCGTTATTCAATGATGCAATATTATGTGCGGCATTAGATGCGGCACCGAGAATAACTTTTGTATTGTAATGACGCAGAATTAAAACAGGAGCTTCTCTACTCATTCTGTCGGTAGTTCCGTATACCATTTCATCTATAGCCATATCACCAATAACTAGAATAGAAGGTTTTGAAAGATTATCTATTCGTCTTAAAATCTCTTCTTTTTCAACAGTGAACATAACCATATCTCCGATTTAAAAAATTGTTTAAACTAATAATTTACTTTATAATAGTAGCATAAAATTATAGAATTGATTTATGGATATTATAAAAGATAAAGAATCAAAGGTTTCGTTTATAGGATTATCTCTTGGCGGCTTGAGTACAACAGAGTCTGCGGTTGCTGTTTTGGATAAAAATCTGCATGTTGTTTTATTAGATAAACTATTTTCTATGAACGATGTAAAGTATTTTCTTAATAATTGGGCAGGTAAACAAAATTCTCTTATCTTAGTATCAATACCGGAAAATGAAGTAATGCTCAGTACCAAGTGGAAATATAATTCAAGAACATATGACCTTGTTAACTTTGATAAAAAGATGATAAATCGTGATAATTGGACCAGAAGATTTTCCAATAGAGGAAGTGAATATTTTAAGGAATTATTTGAACAAGGTGTTGATATTTATAGATTTGATGTCGACAATATGAAAAAGTTCTTCGGAAACTGTTATGCTTATAGAGAACGAACACCTATTGATTGTAAATCTTTGCAAGATACATTAAGACTTAAATATAATATGTGGGAGCTTCCTGTTAATATGCTGCCTGTTGCTCAATTAGAGGCGATTTTGGGTGCTTTCTTGGCTCAAATGATTGCAACTGATAATAAAGAGTTTGAATATAAAAAAATTGGAATATATGAAAATCTTCCTATATTGGGAATTTAATATATTTATAATCGAAAAAAATACCGCCATTATAATTGGCGGTATTTCCTTTTATAAACTCTACTATACAGCAGTTAGTTTAGCTGCATTTTCAAGTCTTAATGTTTCAGTTGTAATGTCACATACACTAGATGGTCCAAAGTATTGAATTGAACCCGGGAATATGTATTTATCTTCCATAGCCCATTTTTCTCTGTTTTCTTCCAATACTTTAAATACAGGTCCATTAAGTTCAACTAAAGCTTTCTTTATAACCGGCTTGAATTGACCATGGCGTTTTTCCATATTCATCATCATTGTTAATGGTACACCACCTGCTACCCATTCAGATGCAGGAGCTGATAAGTTCTTAACAGATGATAAATAACCTGTTAAACCAAATTTCATTAAAGCAAATGCATTATAACCTAATGAATAGCAATAATCCGCATCAAAGTTAGAAGGGAATGCACATCTTCCTTCATAACCGAAGAAGTGACATTGTGCTGAGAATTTACCGTTAAATTCACCTGCTTTTTTCATTTCTGATAATCTTGCACTTACCATTTCTATTAACAATTTTTCAGTTTCAATTTTAGAAACTTGAACATTACCATGAGGGTCTCTGTCCATTAATAATTGTTGTTTAATCATTACAGGTAATGATGTAAATACAGCTGCATCTTCAGAATTTAATTTACCTTTTATAATTTCAAATTTTGTATTTTCATCAGCATTTTTATATGTTGAATCATTTTCAAGAACTGCTAAAGTATCATTTAAATTTGCAATCATTGCCTTAAATTCAGGAATAAATTCAATTAAACCTTCAGGAATTAAAGCAATACCGAAATTTTTACCTATTGCAGCTCTTCTTGCAACTATATCAGCCATATAATCAACTATTTGTTTTAATGACATTTTCTTTTCTTCAACTTCTTCAGAAATTAAAGTAATATTAGGTTGAGTTTGAAGTGCAACTTCTAAACCAACGTGAGTAGCACTTCTACCCATTAATTTTATAAAGTGCCAATACTTTTTAGCAGAATTTGCATCTCTTAAAATATTTCCGATTAATTCAGCATATGTTTTTGTTGCTGTATCAAAACCGAAAGAAATTTCAATTTGATCATTTTTCAAGTCGCCATCAATTGTTTTAGGACATCCGATAACTTGAATACCTGCATTGTTTTTAACAAACCATTCAGCAAGCATTGCTGCATTTGTATTAGAATCGTCGCCACCTATAATTACAACACCTGTTATACCTAAATTTTTACAAACTTTTAAAGCTTTTTGGAATTGTTCTTCAGTTTCTAATTTTGTTCTGCCTGAACCGATAATATCAAATCCACCTGTATTTCTGTATGCATCTATTTTTTCAGGAGTAAATTCAATATAATCACCTTCAATAATACCTGATGGTCCGCCTAAGAAACCGTATAACTTACTTTCAGGATTTGATTGTTTTAAAGCATCATATAAACCTGCAATTACATTATGTCCGCCAGGAGCTTGTCCGCCTGATAGGATTACACCAATGTTTCTTTTTTCACATGCTTCTTTTGTTGAAGTTGTTTTGAAAGTTACAACAGGTTTTCCGTATGTGTTTGCAAATAATTCTTTAATTTGTTCAGCATCTTTTACACATTCTGTTTTGCTACCTTCAATCATAGCAAGATTATTAATACCACCAGCTAATGATGATGGGAGTTTTGGTTGGTATTTTAATCTTTCAATTTGAAGTGAAGAAAGTTCTTTCATTTAATTCTCCATTCTTTTTGTACCAAATTACACAAAAATTGTAGCATAAAAATTTTTAACTATCTAAAAAATTAGCTGTTTGTGCAATTTAAATGCTCTTTATTTTCCTAATAATAAATTCAAAGAGGTGGACTATGAAAAATATAAAATATTGGATTCTTATTTTTGCATTAAATTTTAACTCTGTTCTTGCTTTTAATTACACGGAAACAGATAAAGAAATGTTTTATGATGCTTTTCTGGATGGATATTTTACAGAAATAACCAAAAGTGTTAACCAAATGGATATTGAACAGTCAAAAAAAGATAAGTTGGTTGAAACAATAAAAAAGCAAACAAATAAACAAGAATTAATAAATTCGTCTTGGGCTTGTATTCAGAAATATCCTATTCAACAAATAGTCCCGGCGTCTGTTATTTGTACATCAACTTGGACTCAAAAGCAAGCTTTGAAGAATAAAGAGCTTTTTAATTTAATTAAATAAATAATGATTTTATTAGTCCTTTAAAAAATCTCTTATCAAAAGATAGAAATATTCTCTTATAAATCAAAATTAAGTTAGTTTTATTGAATTTTTCTCTAAAATATTCTTTATTTGTAGAAATAAACTTGAACATCTGACTTCTAATTTTCTTATTATTTCTAAAATAATTATTTTGTGTTTTCTCTTTTAAGTATTTTTTATTTCCCATAACAGGATTTGCCAAAGAATAATTAGAAGAATGTCGTCTATAAGCATATAAAACCTTATAAATTATGGCGCTGGAGCCTATAAGATGGCAGAATGAAAACATGAATTTGTCGGCTGTTATTTTCAATGGTTTTGCTTTATCTAAAAGAAGAAGCATATCGCAAACTGATTTTCTCATCATTGCTGAAGTTGTAGGTCCCCAATGCCATGTTGCAAAGCTATATTTATCATTATCTAATACTTTCACATCAGCATTTTCTTTATTGATACCTTCTGCGTGTCTGTATTCTAAAAATTCTTCATAAGATTTATTCTCTATTTGAATTTTATTTTCTTTTTTTCTGGGACTATCTATTGAACTTAAAGTATGAATAATATTATTTTCATCAATTTCAGCTTGCTGACATGTTGTTAAGGCTACCGAGACTTTCATATGTGTTTCAATATGAACAGCACAGAACTCTGGGAATAAAATATCATCCCCATCTACAGCGCATATAAATTGTCCTGTTGCAAGTCTTAAACCTTCCAGAAAAGAAGCTAACTGTCCAATATTTTTTTCATTTTGTATGAATTTGACAGCGAGTTCTACATTACTATTTATAAACTCTTGTATTTTTTCTCTTGTTGAATCTTCTGAAACATCATCAACAATAATAATTTCATAATTTTTATATGTTTGATTTTTTATACTCATTAAGCAATCACACACAAAGTTTTCAAAATTGTGTGTGATTACTATAAATGATACTTTTGGTAAATTTAAAAAATCTTCCATATTTATACAATAGCTTTTTCTATACGGTATTTTACCTTATCTTTACCTAATACTTCAAGTATTACTCCCATATCAGCACCATGAGTTCTACCTGTTAAAGCTGCTCTAACAGTCCACATAGTAACTTTAGGTTTTATTCCCTGTTCTTTGAAGTATGCTCTGAAATCAGCTAATTGTTCATGAAGCTTTTCTTCATTGTCAAAATCATAACTATCAAGCTGTGAATCAAAGTATTTCAATATTGTTTGCGCTTGTTCGGTATCAATATTGGCTTCTTTAACACCTTCTTCGTATACAATATCTTTACCAAAGAAATATGCAACATCATTTGTTAAATCAGAAAGAACTGTAATTGGTTCTCTTGTTGCTGCAATAACTTTTTCTAATTGTTCTTCAGTTAATTCAGATAAATCATATTTTGCAAGAAATGGTTTAGCTAATTTTGTTAGAGCTTTTATATCCATTTTCTTTATATATTGACCATTCATCCAATTTAACTTGTCATATTCAAATATAGAATTAGAAGAAGAAACTTCATGAATTCTAAAATCTTGAGCTATTTCTTCTAAAGATTTAATTTCATTAGAATCAGAAGGTGACCAACCAAGTAAAGCAACAAAGTTGATTAATGCTTCTGTTAAATAACCTTTTTCAACAAACTCAGATACGGCAGTTGCACCATGTCTTTTAGAAAGTTTACTTCTGTCAGGAGCTAAAATCATACCCAAATGTCCGAATTTTGGAACTTCAGCCCCCAATGCCTCATAAATAAGTATTTGTTTGAATGTATTTGATATATGGTCTTCTCCTCGTATAATGTGTGATATTTTCATTAACATATCATCAATTACTACCGCGAAATTATATGTAGGAGCACCATTTGATTTCATAATTACAAAATCGCCGATTAGACTTGTATCTTGATGAAGATCACCTTTAACCAAATCTTCAAAATGAATAATTGGTGAATCGTGAAAAGCTTTTTGTGCTTTTGAAACAGAAAAACGAATTGCAGGTTTTCTGCCTTCTGCTCTTAATTTTTCTTTTTCTGCTTCTGTAAGGTTTTCACATTTTTTAGAATAAACATATGCTTGTTTATTTTTAGTAGCTTCTTCTTTTTCTGCTTCCAATTCTTCAGGAGTACAGAAACATTCATAAGCAAATCCTTTATCCAAAAGTTCTTGAACATATTTTGGATAAATATCAAATCTTTCAGATTGAGTATATGGACCATAAGGACCACCAACATCAGGACCTTCATCCCAATTTAAGCCTAAGGCTTTTAAACTATCAAATATATTATCGATATATGCTTGACTTGTACGCTCAGCATCTGTATCTTCAATTCTTAAAACAAATTTACCATTGTTCTTTTTTGCAAATAAATAGTTAAACAATGCAGTCCTAGCTGTACCCACATGTAAATTACCGCTTGGTGAAGGGGCAATTCTAACCCTGATTTCTTCCATCTTTTTCTCCAATCAAAACTAGTTTTTCTATAATTTATATTCTATTACAAACATAAAAATGAGATTAACTTATATCTATCAATTATTTAACATATAGACAATTTAAACTCAAAAAAGTACCATAAAAGAAAAAGGAGAATAGTTATGGCTTTATACTTATTAAAATATCCGTATCGTAAAATTTTACTACCGATTGCGAAAAAAATGAAGTTTATAGATCCTGATATTCTTGGATATTTAGCTACATTTGTCGCTTTGATGACAGCTTTTTGTTACTTATATGCCTCTGATAAACCTCAATTATTATTGATTTCTATCATATTAACTCTTTTTAGAATGACCTTAAACACTATTGATGGGGTTATTGCTATAGAAAGAGGAAATTTAAGGTTAAAAGGCGAAATAGTAAATGCACTACCTGACAGATACTCAGATATTTTTGTTTTAATTGGTATAGCAATGTCTCCCTTATGTAATCCATTTTTAGGAATAATTGGTATGGCATCAATGTTTTTAGTAAGTTACACAGGTATGCTATCAAAAGCCATCGGTGCTTCTTGGCAGCACCACGGCCCTTTAGGGAAAGTTGAACGTCTTATTTTTATTATGATTTTTTCAGTATTGGAATACTTACAACTTACAGGGAAAATCTCAAAAATCGGAGAATATACATATTTTGAATGGTTAATGATTTTATTTGTAGTTTTAGGACAAATTACAGTATTTAACAGACTTAAAGCCCAATTAAGGGAATGTAGAAAATTAGATTGGATAAAATATCGTAACATTAATAAGAAAGCAATTGTTATTTTTGACTCACAAACGGGAAATACAGAAAGTGTAGCGAAAGAAGCAGCAGATGCTCTTTGTAGTGAATTAGTTAATGTGAGAAATGTAAAAGATAGTGATTTATCAGCTTATGACATAGTATTTTTAGCAACACCTCATTTGGGCAGAAAAATTATGACTTCTGAAATGATTAATTTCTTGGAAGATAACCACAACATAAAAAACTATGCTCTGCTAATGACATCAGGAATGCCTATAAAGCGTTGGTTTTCAAATAAAAAATGCATTAAATATTTTAAAACAAAATTAAATAAAAATCCTATTGGTTCAATAAATATAAAAGGATATCACTCTATTGCAAAGACTTACAAAAACAGACCAAATGAAAATGACTTGCTTGATGCTTACTTATTCGCAGCCAAAATATATGAAAGGATTTAATTAATGAATAAGTTTATTGAAAATGCAGAAATTTCTATTTTAAAAATTATTGTAGATACATTAGGACAACTAAGTAATGGTATAAATCTTGCTTCTAAAGAAGGTTTTACATCAGGCAAAATGCTTGACTATATATATAAAAATGAACCTACAGGAAAGCTTGGAATAGGAAAGTTGATTGATAAAATTTATCTTAACCACCCCGGATGGCAAGATGTTAGAACAAGAAAGCAGAATTTAGTTGCAAATTTGAAAGAAGCTGTTGATTTAACCTTACAAGAAAAAGGTTCAGCCAGAATTTGTGATGTAGCCTCAGGTCCTGCTCGTTATATTATTGAAACATTAGAAAGTTACAAAGATAAAGCTGTAACAGCAGAATTGCGTGATATTGACATAAGATGGCTTTTAGAAGCAAAAGAAGCAGCAGAGTCTCGCGGTATTAATATTGAATACAAAACTGCAAATGCTTTAGAAGACAATGATTTTAGTTTTGAAAAACAACCTGATATTATGGTTGCATCCGGTTTTTATGATTGGTTTGATGATAAAGAAATAATAAAAAAATCTATGAGTTTAATTTACAAAGCTTTACCTCAAAACGGATACTTTGTATTTTCAATACAGGCAGGTCATGTTGCATTAAGTCTTACAAATAAAATTTTCAAAGACTTTAATAATCACCAATTGAAAATGGTTACTTGGGATATGGATATTATTAATTCTATTCTTAAAGAAATCGGATTTGCTGTTATATTAACAAGATCCGATGATAAGGGACATTATCCTGTCTTATTAGCCAAGAAAGTATAACATAAAAAGGAATTATAATGGAACAAATTCTTTTAACAAATAATGTAAAACTATGCATTATTATTTTATATATTGTTTTATTTCTTATTACTCTTTATGCATACATTATGAGTAAAGTAAAAGAAAACTCATCAAATTTATTCACAAGAATGAAATCCTTTTGGATAATAGTTATTCTTTTTACCATTGCTTTTATGTTTAATAAATTAACCGCAGTATTTTTTATAATGTTGATAAGTTATTTAGCTTTAAAAGAATTCTTTTCAATGATTCCAACAAGACGCTCAGATAGAAGGGTTCTTTTATGGGCATATTTATCTATTCCTATTCAATTTTATTTTATATATACTAATTGGATTGTAATGTTCTATTTATTTATACCATTATATTTATTTATTCTAATCCCCTTAAGGATGGTAATGGTAGGAGATACGGAAGGTTTCTTGAAATCTTGCGGAATAATTCACTGGGCATTAATGACTTGTGTATATGCTATAGGTTATTTTGCAGTATATTTTTCTATACCAAATGAAATAAATCCGCAAGGCGGAGCTTTAGGATTACTACTTTTCATATTGATTATAACAATATCAAATGATTTTATGCAGTATGTATTTGGGAAATCAATGGGCAAAAACAAAATCACTCCGAATGTCAGTCCTAATAAAACCTGGGAAGGTTTTATTGGTGGAGCTATTTCAACCGCTGTCCTTTCTATGTTAATAGCACCAATTTTAACACCATTGAGCATTATACAAGCAGGTATTGTTGGTCTAATTATTGCAATAGCCGGATTTTTTGGTGATATTACAATGTCTGCAATTAAACGTGATATTGGTGTAAAAGATACAGGAGCACTACTTCCCGGGCACGGCGGAATTTTGGATAGACTCGACAGTATGATTTTTACAGTACCATTATTTTTCCACTACATTGCATATACTAATAATATAGGAATTTTGCATTAAAAATGTGTAATATAAATAAAAATAATTTTATAAAATTCTTTTTTTTCCTATTTATTGTAAAACCATTTATATTATGGGCTTTAGGAATTAATGTTCGTGGAATGGAAAAACTGCCTAAAAACGGTCCGGCTATTATTGTAGCCAACCATAACAGTCATATTGATACATTAATTATAATGAGTTTATTTCCCTGCAGTACTATATTAAATATACATCCTATTGCTGCAGAAGATTATTTCTGCAATACAAAATTCAAAGAATTTCTTTTTAAAACCTTAATTGGAATAATACCTATTAAACGAAAAGTTGTAAGACTTCCCAAAAGGGAAATATTTAAAGAAATAAATACTGCGTTAGAAAATAATGAAATTATTATTCTTTATCCTGAAGGAACAAGAGGAGAAGATAATAAATTAAATGATTTTAAAACCGGTATAGCCCATATTGCAGCTATGAACCCAAATGTTCCGATTATTCCGTTATATATAAACGGACCTGATAAAATTCTCCCAAAAATTGACGCTATTTTGGTTCCTTTTATATCTGATATTTATATTGCTGATTCAATATATTATGATAATTCTGCAACAAAGATATTTACAGAAAAAATAAGAAATATAATTGAAGATCTTATGCTAACCCACAAAAGAAAAGAAACACTATAATTATCAAGTTTCAGTCAGAAAAATATACATTACATTTGCTAATATAATATGTTTAAACTAAAATATAATAATCATGATAGAAACTGAAACATTAAAAGCTCAAGAATGCGAGCAAAAAATAAGAGAACTACCCAAAATAGAGCCCAAAAGTAATAAATCACCAATATTAGGTATATTATTTTGTGCGGTTTTTGCACTGTTTTCATATTTTACTTGTAAACTTGATTTTTTTGTAAAATACAATCTTAATTCATTAACTTTTGCAATTATAATCGGGATGTTAATAGGAAATTTTTTAAACAAATTTATTCCTGAAAAATTTAAAGAAGGCATCACCTTTTCAAGTAAAAGGATTTTAAGATTTGCAATTATTTTATATGGTTTCAGGATAACATTCGGACAAATTGCTCAAGTTGGTATGACAGGTTTTGTTGCCGATGTAATTATGCTAACAACTACTTATTTACTAGGATATTATATTGGTACAAGATTATTCAAACTTGATAAAGATCTTTGTATGTTAACAGCAATAGGTTCATCAGTATGCGGAGCCGCTGCTGTTTTAGGTACTGATTCAATATTAAAAGCAAAATCTCATAAGGTTTCTTTAGCTGTTGCTACGGTTGTTTTATTTGGTACTATTGCTATGTTTTTGTATCCGTTTATATATAAATTAGGTTTTTTAGACGCTAATGCCTTCGGTATATATATAGGTTCTTCAGTACATGAAGTAGCTCAAGTTGTAGCAGCCGGAAGTGCGGTTTCTAAATCGGCTATGGATACTGCTGTTATTGTTAAATTAACAAGGGTTATGATGCTTGTT
>DVJT01000143.1 GCA_018716565.1 Candidatus Avigastranaerophilus faecigallinarum
TCAACTTACCGATAATATCTAATGCGTCTTTGATAGTAGGCATATCCAATTACCTCCTTCGGTGGTACTGTTTCTTACTATTATTATACGCTATTTCTCGTCAAAAATCAACCATTTGTTGTGACAGAGCCATTTGTAATTTATTGTAACGAATTTATGGTACAGGGTCGTATCCGCCTGGATGAAACGGATGACATTTTAATATTCTTTTTATTCCTAAATAGCAACCTTTTATTATTCCGTATTTTATTATCGCTTGCTTTGTATATTCTGAACAAGTTGGATAAAATCTGCATACAGGTGGTTTAAACCTTGAAAAAAACTGATATATATTTATTAATTTTAGAATTATTTTTTTTATCATTCTAATATACTATTACTTCCGGTTCTGTATTCTCTTCTGTTTCTTGAATCTCTTGTAAAGATGTTGCCATATGTTGTATTAAACAATATCTTTTACCTGAGTCTAATAACATGTATTTTATATTTTTTGCTTCAATATCCCACATATCTTTTATTTCAACAACTACATATGTATATGGGTTTTCTTTTAAGTATTTTTCCAACCAGTCAAAATCTTTGTTATTATGAAAAGTTATAGGTTTGTCATAATAATATATTAAACTATATTTCTTTGCAGGTATAAATGCTGTTAATGGAGCATTATCTTTATTTGCAATTTGTGCAAAACTTATTAAATCATTTTCACCACCATTTAGCGCTATAAAATTAAATATAGTTGGTGTTATTACAAATGATAAACTTATCATTAGTATTATATTTGAAGCATATGGGACAATTCTACTTTTTAAAATTACAGCAAATATACTTATTACAGGAATAACAAAAAATATTATAACCAAAGGTAATATCAAATGATTTAACCCTTGAAATAACCATTTATTTATTATGTTATGTCCAAATAATCCCAATAATGAACATACAATTAATATTAAATTCGGAATCATTGTTGCAAAGAAAATACTTTTATCGTGTTCTTTTCTTATCATATATTCATACCAATAATGACCTGAAATACAAGATGCCGGAAACATTAGGAATAATATTAAAAATGTATATTTTGAACCATATAACAATGCAAATATTAACGATGTAAAGAATACTATTGTATTTAGCGAAAGAAATTTATCTGTTTTGCTAAGATTATCCCATTTCTCTTTTAGTTTCTCTTCTGAATTATCTTTGAAATATGAAAATATTGAGTTTAATATGTCTTTTGCTTTACATCCTAAAATCCATAAAAAAGAAAAAGACCAAGGCGAAAATCCTAATATGAAAAATCCCATTACAATTAGTGTATTTTTGATATTAAAATAATTAAGAAAATTATATATTTGTATATATTCTCTAATAAATAGAAATTTATGTTTATATAGCATAATAAGATGCCAAGGAAGTAAGAATATTGAAAAAATTAACAATCCTATTATTATGTTTTTTGGAATAAATATTTCTTTTAATTTGCCTGCAAAAATATGCATTGCCAGTACAGACAAAAATACTATAAAAAGTCCGAATAATCCTGAACATAGAATAGAAAGAGCACAAAAGATATATGTCCCTATCCAATATTTTGTCTTATCATTTTTTTCAGTTGAAAATATTGTTAAATATGAAAAAAGTATTGATATCATTGTTGTAATCACGAAAATAATATCATTTGTTGCAAGTCTAGAAAAAACTACTGTACCTAAGCAAGTTGCCATTATAAGTGAAATAATAAAAGAATAGTTTTTTCTTAATAACTTTTTTAGGCATATATAAAGGAAAATGATTCCAAATGCTGTTACTAATGAAATTGGCAGTCTTACTATTTCATTGCTTATTTTCCCGAAAAGCAAACAGGATAAATTGGTTATCCAAAAGAACAATGGAGATATATCTAGTAAATTTTCTCCGTTAACTTTTATATTTATCCAATCGCTATAATTAAGCATATCTTTTGCTATTGATACAAATTTTGTTTCATCTGTATCGATAAAAGGGTAGCATCCTATATTTGGAAAATATAAGAGAAGACAAACTATAAATAAAATAACTATAGAGATTAAGCTTGATTTTTTTCTTAAATAGTCCATTTTATTCCCTTTTGTTTTTGCTTATGCGCAGTTTATGTATTTTCCTATTTCTTCTTCTGTTATTATCTCTGTACAGCACACTAATATTTGTTTTGTAGATAATTTATAGCCTGCTAATAGCCCATTTGATTTCATTTTTGCTAAGAAGTTATCTGCATTATCTATTTCTAAAATGAATTCATTAAAGAAATCTTGGTTTAATACATTATAACCCTTTTTTTGTAATCCATCAGCCAACATATGTGCATTCTTTGCACTTAAGTATGCAGCTTGTTGTGTTCCTTTTTTTCCTAATAATGAAAGGTAAAGAACTGCATTTAATATAGCTAATCCTTGATTTGAACAAATATTGCTGGTTGCTTTTTCTCTTCTTATGTGTTGTTCTCTTGCTTGAAGTGTTAATGTAAATGCTTGTTTACCTTCAGCATCTAATGTTCTTCCTACAATTCTACCAGGCATTTGTCTTTTGTATTTATCTAATGTTGCAATAAAGCCTGCATATGGACCGCCATAAGAAACAGGATTTCCAAAAGACTGTACATCGCCGACAACGATATCTGCATTATATGTTGATGGTTTATTTAATACTGTATTACTCATCATTTCTAAACACATAATTAACAAAGTTTTTGTGTCTTTATTCAGATTTTTGAGTTTATCTATATCCTCAATAGTTCCATAAAAGTTTGGATTTTGAATTAATAAAGCAGAGTATTCTCCTGAGGTTAATTTATCCTGTATAGAATCTAAATCTGTTTTGAAATTTTTTGTTTCAATAAATTCTACTTCGATATCCCCAGCGTTAGCGTATGTTTTTATAACTTCCATATATTGAGGATTTATACTTTTACTAACAAGAATTTTATCTCTACCACTTATTCTTGAAGCCATTAACATAGCTTCTGCACAAGCATTTCCTGCATCATATACAGAAGCATTACATACATCCATACCAGTAATATCACAAATCATAGATTGAAATTCATATATTACTTGTAATGTTCCTTGAGAAATCTCAGGTTGATATGGTGTATATGCTGTATTAAATTCAAATCTTGATGAAATTTGTGAAATGGCAGCAGGAATAAATCTTTTGTATGCTCCTGCTCCTATGAAATATGAATATTCTATATTATTTTCTTTTGATAGCTTTTTTATCTCTTTTTGAGTTTCCATTTCACTTAGTGCATCAGGTAAATCTAATTTTTGCATTATTGCTCTTTTATCTACCATTGAAAATAAATCATCAAGATTTTTTTCTCCGATGCTTTCAAGCATTTCTTTTATTGTTTCATCTGAATTAGCTTTAAAATTTTTCATTCTATTCAACTTCTTCTTTATATGTTGTGTAATCCAATAAATCTTTACTATCTTCTAAATATGCTTCAGAAGAAACTTTTATTAACCACATATCTTCAAAAGGTTCTTCATTTAATAATTCAGGTTTCTCAATCAATTGTTCATTGATTTCTACTACTGTTCCGCCAACTGGCATGTATATTTCAGATGCGGCTTTTACTGATTCTATTGTTCCGAATATTTCACCTTTTGTATATTTTGTTCCGACTTCTGGCAATTCAACAAAAACAATATCTCCAAGTTGCTCTATTGCATAGTCTGTTAAACCTATATTGTAATTGCCGTTTTCTTCATATACATATTCGTGTGATTTACTGCATAACATATTGTCTTTTACAGTCATTTAAGTACTCCTCTGGTTAATTTCCTCTATTATGTTTCTCTATAAAGTTTTTGCTTGTAATTATAGCATTATATAACTTATTACGTATCATTATTTGAATTGTATCATTAATTTTTAAATTTTTGTTCGTTTTTATATAACCCAAGCCAATATTTTCTCCGATTGAAGGTGCAACACATCCGCTTGTAACGTAACCAATTTCTTCATTATTTAAACATATTTTATATCCGTTGCGAGCAATTGCTCTATCTGTCATTTTGAATGCAATTAATTTCTTTTCAACTCCATTCTTAATTTGGTTTATGATTATATCTTTACCAATATAATCTTCAGTTTTGTCTTTATCTATAGACCAAGTTAAAGTTGCTTCAATTGGTGATGTGTTTTCATCCAATTCATGTCCATATAAACTCATTGCCGCTTCAAGTCTTAATGTATCTCTTGCGCCAAGTCCGATTGGTAAAATATTATATTTTTTACCTTTTTCAAGAATTGTATTCCACAAGTCTGAAACTTTTTCATTTTTTATAATTATTTCAAATCCGTCTTCGCCTGTGTATCCTGTTCTTGAAATATATACGTCTTCTCCAATAAGTTTTGTTTTCGTTATGAACATTGTATGAGGTTGATGTTCTTTCTTTAAACCAACTTCTTCCAAAATATCAGAAGCTTTTGGACCTTGAAGCGCAAGCATTGATAATTCATTTGATTTGTTTTCTATTTCTACATCAAAACTATTTTTATTTTTGATTAACCAATTGTAATCATCCTCGAGTCTTGAAGCGTTTACAATTAACAAATAATTATTGTCTTCTAACTTATATATGAATAAGTCATCAACAATACCGCCTTTTTCTGTTGTAAATTGACAGTATTTGGCTTTTTTATCTATAACTTTGGAAATATCTTGCGGAACAAGGGTTTGTAAAAAGTTTAATGCATCACTACCTGTTACAAAAATTTCGCCCATATGTGAAACATCAAATAAACCTGCATTGTTTCTTACATTGTTATGTTCTTCTATAATACTTGTATATTGAACTGGCATTTCCCAGCCCGCAAAATCAACCATTTTTGCGCCAAGTCTAACGTGGTCGTTATATAAAAATGTTCTTGCCATATTTTCTCTTTTCTTTTATTTAGAACAAATTACTCTTGCAGCGTGAACTCCTGATGCGGAAGCTTGTATTAAGCCTCTTGTTACGCCTGCACCATCTCCGATAGCGTATAGATTTTTAACACCTTCTGTTTCTAAATCATTTGTAAGTTTTACTCTTCCGGAATAGAATTTTACTTCTATACCATATAGTAAAGTATATCTTGAAGCAGTACCTGGGGCTATTTTATCTAAAGCATAAAGCATTTCAATAATAGCAGTCATTTGTCTGTATGGAAGAACAAGGCTTAAATCACCTGGAGTTGCACAAGAAAGAGTTGGAGTTATTATACTGCTCTTAATTCTTTCAGGAGTAGAACGGCGTCCGTCAAGCAGGTCTCCGAATCTTTGGACTAATACACCGCCGGCAAGCATATTTGCTAATCTTGCTACGTGCTGTCCGTATGCAATTGGTTCTTTAAAAGGTTCTGTGAATTTTTCTGATACCAATAATGCAAAGTTTGTATTATTAGTTCTGTAATTTGCATAGCTGTGTCCGTTAACGGTAGCAATACCTGAATAATTTTCAGTTACTACTTCTCCATATGGATTCATACAGAATGTTCTAACTTCATCACCAAATGTTGGTGAATGATATATAAGTTTTGATTCGTATAATTTTTCTGTAATCGGTTCAAAAACAGGAGCCGGAAGTTCAACACGAACACCCACATCAACTGCATTATTAACCATACCTATTTTATTTTTAGCAAATTCATGGGTTAACCAATCGGCACCTTCTCTTCCTGGTGCTATAATAATATGTTCTGCTGTAATCTTTTGATTATCTTTTGTAATAAATCCTTTTACTTGACCGTTTTCAACTATTAATTGGTCAGCTATTGTATCATATAAAATTGTAATTCTTTTATCTAAGTAGTCTTGCATGTTTTTTAGAACATTCAAACTTCTTTCTGTTCCCAAGTGTCTTACGGGAGAGTGAACGAGTTTTAATTCTGCTAAAGTAGCAGCACGTTCAATATCAGCAAACGCTTCTCTGTCTAAGCCGAAAACTTCATCTGTTGCACCAAATTTAAGATATGTATCATCAGTGTATTTAACTAAATCTTCAACACTTTTTCTCGGCATATAATCAAGAAGGTGACCTCCAACATCAGGGGTAAGTGTTAATTTACCGTCAGAAAAAGCACCTGCTCCGCCCCAACCGCAAAGTAAACCACATTTTTTGCAGGTAGGACACTTTTCATATCCTTCTCTTAAAAGGCATTTTCTTTTTTCTATTTGTACACCTTTTTCAACAAGAACAACTTTCCATTCCGGCTTAAGTTTTACAATTTCTAGTGCCGCAAAAATTCCGGCAGGTCCGCCACCAACAATAGCTACATTATACATTTCTTTCTCCACTATATTTCGTAAAGTCTTTTTGACATGTCGATTGTAACTTAAATATTCTCTTAATAGAACAGAACGTAAAAAACATTTTACTTAACTCAATCTATTTCTTATAATCTTTATATGAATATAAAAGTAATTGCAGTTGGTAAAATAAAAGAACAATATTTAAAAGATGCTATAAAAGAATATGAGAAACGTCTCATATCCTTTTGTTCTTTCTCTGTAATAGAAGTTGTTGCAGAACAAATTAATGATGAATCTTTATGCGAAAAATATAAAGAAATTGAAGCTGACAGAATATTGCAAAATATAAAAAAAAATTCCTTTATTATAACTTTAGAAATTAAAGGAAAAAGTTTTACTTCTGAAGCTTTTGCACAAAAAATAAAAGATATTTCAAATGAAGGTATAAATGATGTTGTTTTTATTATAGGTGGCGCGAATGGTTTACATAAGAAAGTTAGTGATATCGGAAATATGAAAATAAGTTTTTCTCAAATGACATTTACACACCAAATGATTAGGGTACTATTAATCGAACAAATATATCGCGCTTTTAAAATTAATGCCAATGAACCATATCACAGATAATAATATATGAAAACACTAAATATATCGAATAGAAATGTAACAAAATGTAAATATATTTCTTAAAGATATATCGAATAGAATAAAAAGATGTTATTATAAAATTGTGATTTGAGCTAAGACTTGAGTAGCGAAGACGAAGCAAATAAAAATGAGTAGATTTCAATTTTATTATGCAGAGTCTGTAGAATTGAGAAATTCTAGCCAAAAGGTGACTGGGTTCGTTAAGTCAAGGGGGAATGGTGTGATTTATTGTTGCGGAGGCTACCACAAGCCTCTTAGAACAGTGTTCTTGTTGCCTGATTTTGGGTATAGAGATAGGAAACTGGAAGTTGTGGTATGTCCGATTTGTGGTGCGTTAGTAGCCGAGTTGGTTCAGTTTAATGTAAAAACTCAAAAGTATGAAACTTTTAGACCAAAACGAAAGAAAGTATCGGCATTTATAAAAAAAATAGAAAATGATAAATGGCAAGAAATTAAAGTGCAATACGGAACAAAAGAGCGTTCGGGTTTTGTTTACGGTATTAACCGAGAGTATAAGAACGGAAAAATATACCAATATGCAGTTAATTTTAATGGTGAGAGGAAACTTGTAAAAGTTATAAGTTAAAAAGGTTTTTATGGAAAATAAAGGAAAAATTTTATTAAAAGTTGGAATAGAGGAAAACGTATACAATAATCAAGATAGAGCCGAGATATTGTACAATCATCCTGATAATAATATAAGAAGTTATAAACGAAAAAATTTATTTGGAGATATTGAAGCGTTTAATAATACTTTGGGATTAGATGAGTATCCGGTAATTGCCAAAAAGAAAACTCACACAACAAGATTAGAGTCTGATAAAAAAAGAGAACCTAAAGTAAAACCCCAAAAAATTGTTACAAATCCGATAAAAACAAGTGAGAAAATTGATTATATAAATACAAAAAGGAATAGTAATCTTCCTGACTTTAATGTAAGTATAGAAGTTCAAAGTCCAATAACAAAAGCAAAACAGACAAGAAAAAAAAGTTATGAAGAAATTGCTGAAATATTTTATCCCAATATGGGAGAAGAAAAAAGCCAAATAAAATTTACGCCTCAAAAAAAATATTATCAACAATCTCCCAAAAATGAGGATACAGTTAATTCAAAAATTTTTATTGAAACAGAAGAAAACAATTATGATGTTTTTAATAACGTAAAATATCCTATAAATTCAGATGATCAAACAGTAGAAACAATTAAAGTTCAGGCACAAAAAGAATTATCTGATATTGAAAAGGAAAGATTGTTAGAACATCTAAAAAATATAGCAGGAGCTACATTAGAAATCGGAAGTGCCTTTGTTCCAGTTGCCCAAGAGGTAAAAATTGTAGGTGCAATATCTAAAGTTCTTTCGCCTAAGTTTGGACATTTAATAGCGAATGAAATTACAAAAGGTTCTATTAGAGGAGTAACCAGTGGTGCAGTTTTTTGTTTGGGTGAGGGGCTGTTGCATGATGATAGCCTGTTTAAATCGACAGTTAAAGGTGCAACATTAGGTTTTGTTATGGGGGTTGGTTTTGGGTATGCGTTAGGAGAAATAGGTAAAGCTGTATCTAAACAAAATATTATGAACGCTTCTGATAAAAGAGCATTACTTGAAGAATACTATAAAAAATATGTGGAAGGACTAAGTAACAAAACGGAAGACCTCCACAAATATAGAGCTCTTGTAAACAATGTTGATAATGTTGGTAAAAATGAAGTTCTGTATGATAAAATTAACAGAACGGGTTTAAAACCAATTTTCATAGAAAAGGAAGAGTATGCTAATTTGCTAAGTGAGCTTAATACAAATTTGCCTGCATCAATGAAAAATAAAAAAATTATAACTTGGCGGGTTGGAAGTTATCAATACAAAATAATAAATAATGGTTTTAATGAGTATATAATAACCGAAAGGATAATAATAGAATGAGCATTGATATACAAGAATTCATAAAGAAAAATACGAGTACACCAATTGCAAAAAAATTCTATAATATGTTGAAAGAAATATGGGATGAAGAAAATTTTTTGATTTCAATGTTATTAGACCTAAAAACAGATGAAAAGAAGCAAAAAATGATAGATTTGCTGGAAGAAACAAGTTTGACTGATACAGATGAAATAATAGTTCATTGTATGGCAATAAGGGATAATACAGACGTTGCAACAATAAAAGAACGATATGGGTTTAATTGGTAGCACGGCAAAGGATAATAATAGAATGAGTGTAGATATACAAGAATTTATAAAGAAAAATACGAGTACACCAATTGCAAAAAAATTCTATAATATGTTGAAAGAAATATGGGATGAAGAAAATTTTTTAATTTCAATGTTATTAGACCTAAAAACAGATGAAAAGAAGCAAAAAATGATGGATTTGCTGGAAGAAACAGGTTTGACGGATACAGATGAAATAATACTTCATTGTAAGGCAATAAGGGATAATACAGATGTTGCAACAATAAAAGAACGATATGGTATTGACTGGTAGCACAGCAAAGGATAATAGTAGAATGAGCATTGATATACAAGAATTCATAAAGAAAAATACGAGTACACCAATTGCAAAAAAATTCTATAATATGATGAAAGAAATATGTGACGAAGAGCATTTTTTAGTTGGTCGATTATTGAATTTAAAAACAGATGAAAAGAAACAAAAAATGATAGATCTTTTAGAAGAAACAGGCTTGACAGATGCAGATGAAATAATAGTCCATTGTATGGCGATAAGGGATGATACAGACGTTGCAACAATAAAAGAACGATATGGTTTTGACTGGTAGCTTTTGTTGATTATTTATTGTTGATTTGAATCTTAATTTAAAAATTTTTGCATTAAAAGTAATTCTTTAAAAAAGATATAAAATGTCATTATAACGTAAAATAAAAAGTGAATTCTCTTACTTAATGAACTTTTGTATTTGAAAAACAAGCAATATAATGTAACATTGTGCAAATAATACATTATATTGCCAAATGTGTTTAAAATGTTGGTGGATAATTTATGGCTGCTAAAAAGAAACAGACTAAAAAATTTGAATATTCAAAAAATGAATCCTTTGAAAATTTAGAAGCAGTACAACAAATGGCTCTAAATAGAAAAGGAAAAGATGATGAAGTCAGTCCTGATATTTCTATATTTTTAAAGGCTGAAGAGTTAAAAGGTAAATTATGCGGTTTGTATTCCGAAAAGGAAAAAACTTCTACAAATGTCAATATAATGGGCAAAGTTATGATTGACGGAAAAGCATTAGAAATAAAAGTTGGAGAAGATTGCGCTCAGGAAGAAGAAAATGATTGAATTACCCGAAATTTTAAATATCCCTGAAAAACTTATACCTATAATAACTAATATTAATAACTATAATTATTTTTTAATCGAAGGAGGAAGGGGTGGTGGCAAGTCCCAAAGTATAGCACGAATTATCCTCTGGTTAGCTGAACAACGGAACGTCAGGGTTTGTTGCGGGAGAGAAACACAGGCTACAATTTCTGATAGTGTTTATAAAATATTTAAAGATTTAATAAGTGATTATAATTTAAATTTTACAGTAAAGTCTAATAAAATTGTTCATAATAAAAGTTCATCAAGTATTATTTTTAAGGGATTTAGAGAACAAGGCAGAGTCAATATAAAAGGTCTTGAAGGTGTTGACATCCTTTGGATTGATGAAGCACAAGCTATAACTAAATCAACTCTTGATGTAATAATCCCTACAATAAGAAAAGTTAATTCTATTGTTATTTTTACTATGAACAGACTTGTCCGTAAGGATCCTGTATATTCCGAGTTCGTTTCCAGAGATGATTGTCTTCATATAAAAATTAATTATTACGATAATAAACATTGTCCTAAAAAACTTATAGATGAAGCTAAACGCTGTAAAGAAAGAAATATTCTTGATTATGAATATATTTGGGAAGGAAATCCTTTAGATACTACAAATGACTTTCTTTTTTCTGCAATAAAGCTTGATAAAGCTAAGAATATTGTATTTAAAGATGAAAGTTACAGAAAAATAAAATGTATGTCTGTCGATTTAGCCGGTAATGGTGGTGATTTGTGTGTCGCAAGTCTTATTGAGTCTAAAAGTTCCACGCAGTGGTCTTTGGAAAAACAAGAGTATTGGAATGAACCTGATACTGATATAACTAAAGGAAGAATAATCAATTTATATTCACTTTGGAAACCTGAACTTTTAATTTTAGATGCAGATGGTTTAGGCTATTCTATTTATGTAAGTATTAAGAATGTAATATCTAATACTATAAAATTCAATGGTGCCGCTTCAAGTAACAGACCAAATGCTTTAAACAGAAGAGCGGATGGGTATCTTACTTTAAAAGATTTTATTGATAATGAGTGGTTGAAAATATCTTCAGATTTTACAATATCTCAATTGGAGTATATTAAAAAATCTTATAAGCCTAATGGTCAAATATTTATTCAATCTAAAAAAGAGATGAAATCAGAACAAGGTGAAAGTCCTGATTTTGCTGATAGTTTGATGATGGGTATTTATGCAATAAATTATTATTCATATTTAATTGATGAAAAAGATGAAACCATTATCTTAGATTCTAATTTTGATCCATATGGATAAAACAGAAAGGATGCTTATGGTTACTTGTGATAACGATGATTTTAACTTTAAAAAAGCAATGAAATATTTGTTTAATGTAGAAGGCGGTTACAGTAATCATAAAAATGACAGGGGCGGAGCTACTAATTTGGGTATTACTCAAAAAACTTATGATTATTATCTAAAGAAAAATAAACTTGCTCCGCGTTCTGTCAAACAAATTGAAAAAACAGAAGCTATCAAAATTTATTATCAAGATTACTGGGTAGCGTCAGGTGCAAATAAAATTCAAAATTTTTCTTTGGCTTTAATATTATTTGATTCTTGTGTTAACCATGGGGTTTCTGTAGGTAAGTCTTTATATTTAAAATCCGCTGGTAATGTTGATTTATTTTTACAACTGAGACGAGAAAAATATAAATCAATAGTTGAAAGAAATCCGACTCAGAAAGTTTTTTATGCCGGTTGGTTAAACCGATTAAAAAAATTAGAAAATTACATAAACTCTGACTGTAATTAATTATCATTGTTTGATTTGTCGTTTGAACATTTGAAGATTTTTATTAAAAACAATTACCAATAAATATATTATTAATCAAAAAATGAAAGGAGAAACTATGTGTTCTACAACAAAAGTGCCTGTTGTTGAAGAAGCTGAAACTATAAAAACTGCTGTTCAAGCAGATGCTTCTACACAAAAAGCAAACGCTGCAAATCGTTCCGGAGTAAGGGGCATTGTATCAGAAAATATAAAAACAACTAACAATGGACTTGAAGATGAAGTACTTGCTTCTAAGAAGAAACTTTTAGGGGAGTAAAATGCAAAACTCGACAAAATATTCAAAAGGCTATTTTGAAGCAAGGAAAGCAGAACTTGATGTTGCATATAATGCATTAAAACCGGATTGGCAAGATTTAGCTGATTATTTTTTACCACGTTCTGTAAGATTTCTTGCACGTAATGTAAATAAACAGCCTGTAAAAAATAAAAAAATAAAAGATTCAACACCTTTAGTAGCTGTTCGTAATTTTTCATCAGGAATGATGTCCGGAGCTACGAGTCCAGCTACGAATTGGTTTAAAGTCAGAGTAAGAAATTACGGACAAGACAGAAGCTATGAGGTTAAAAGCTGGTGCAATGCCGTTGAAAATCTTTTCAGGGATATATTTAATTCCTCAAACTTATATAGAGTGCTTCCTTCGGTGTATAAACAAATTGGAGTTTTTGGTATTTCTGTTCTCGGCTTGATGAGTGATGAAAATACAATCTTGAGATGTCAGTTATTACCTATTGGTTCATATAGAATAGCAAAAAACCAAAAAGGTGATGTTGATACTATTTGCCGTGTTTATATGGAAACTGCAAAAAATCTTTATGATAAGTTTGGCGAAGAAAATGTTTCTAAGGAGGTATTAAATGCAATTCATTCAAACAGGCTGGAAGAAATGTTTGAAGTTGTTCACTTTGTTGAACCCAATAAGGATTATATGCCTGAGTCTGTATGGGCTAAAGATAAAGAATTTGTGTCTGTTTATTATGAATCTTCTTCAACAGAAGATAAATTTCTCTCCAAAAGCGGTTTTGATAAATTTCCTTATGCGGTATTTGAATCGGAAGTAAACGGAGAAGATGTTTATCCGTCCGAGTGTCCGGGGATAAATGCTTTGCCTGATGTAAAACAACTAATGAGTATGGTTGTTGATGAGGGTAAAGCCGTAAAGAAAATGATTAGCCCTACTTATAAGGGACCTGCAAGTTTAAAAAATAAAAAAATGATTGATGCACCTGCTGCTTTTATAGAAGAAGATGAAAACGGGAGAGGTTTGACTCCTATATATGAAGTCAATCCGAGGGTTTTGGAGGTTGATTCTATTATCGAAAAACTAAAAGAATCAATTAAAGAAATTTTTTATAATGATTTGTTTGCAATGATTTTAAATACAGCAGAAAGATCAAGAACTGCAACTGAAGTTAATGAACTTAAAGAAGAAAAAATGGTACTTTTATCGCCATTATTACAACAAATACATAATGGTTTAAACCAAATTATGGATTGGGTTTTTTCAGAGTGTATTACTCTTAATATTTTGCCTGAACCTCCTCTTGAAATAATGGGTGAAAATATGGATATAGAATTTGTATCAACATTGGCTCAAGCACAGAAAGTTTCAAAAATTTCTTCAATGGAACGTTTTACAACATTTACAATAAATCTTGCAAACTCTCTTGACCCTTCATTAAAAAATAAAATAAACGCAAATAAGATGGTTGATGATTATGCTGATTTCGCAAATATTTCTCCTGAACAGATAGTTCCGACAAGAGAAGTTGAAAAACAAAAACAAAAAGAAGATGAAGCTGCAAGCCAAAATCAATTAATCCAGCAGGCGAAAGAAGGCTCTGAAATTATAAAAAATATTGCCGGTGTTGATTCATACGGCAGTGATTTAATGGCTAGACTAGGATTAACATAGAAGGAGATAAAAATGTTAAATGAAGAATTACAAGAAAAACAAAATGTCGGATTAGGCGTTAATGCTTATGAAAATCAACAAAAAGAACATAATAATATTGAATCTAATCCTCAAGATGAAAACGGTTATTTCGGGAAACCTGAAAAATATGATTATTCGGATGTTAAACTTCCGGAAAATTGTTATTACGATGAAGAATTATTAAATGAGTTTAATGAACTTGCAGGAAAGTATAATTTGTCACAAAAAAGCGCAAATGAACTAATGTCGATGGCCGTGAAGCTGACACAGTTAACGGGATCTAATTTCTCTAAAACTATGGCGGAACAACAAAGACAAAAAATTAATAATTTTAAGCGCGCATTATCAATGGATATGGAGCTTGGCGGTGCTAATTATGCCAAAACGATGAGAACTGCTAATATTGCTTATACGCAATTTGCAGATGATGAAGTTCAATCTCTACTTCAAGAAACAGGACTTAATTGTCACCCTAAAGTAGTGAAAATGTTCTATAACATTGGGAAAAAGATGCAAAACGACAAGATATATGAAGCAAATTCTCCTGCTGTTCAAAAGGAAAGTAGGGAAGATATATTATTCCCTACAATGTAGTGTAAGAAAAGAAAGGAAATGGTAATGGCAACATTAGGTGCTAGTTATTTGACTTTGGCAGACAGATTAAAAAGAACTGAAAATGGTAAAATTGCTGCCGAAATTATTGAAATGATGTCAGAAACAAATGAATTATTACAAGATGCAAATGCGCTTCAATGTAATGATGGTACAAATCATATTACTACTATTAGAACAGGCTTGCCTTCTGCTGTATTTAGAAATTTATACGGTTTTGTTCCGACTTCTAAATCAACAACAGAACAAGTAAAAGATGTTACAGGGATGCTTGAAACATATTCGATTGTGGATGTTGATTTGGTTGACAAGTCAGAAAATCCTAAAGCATTCAGACTATCAGAATCTTCTGCGTTCATTGAAGCTATGAATCAAAAGTTACAAGAAACTATTTTTTATGGCAGCATTAAAGAAAATGCAGCAGCTTTTGACGGTTTAGCAGCAAGATATTCTAAAAAATCTACAGATGCAAAGAAAATAGGTTCAAATATCATTGATGCAGGTGGAAAATCTAATGATAATACATCTGTTTGGTTTGTAACTTGGGGTGATTTACATACTTCTCTTTTATACCCTCAAGGTTCTCAAGCCGGTGTTCAACATAAAGATGACGGTATCTTGACTGAAACAAGTTCTACCGGTGGAAAAAGAAAAGTTTATCAAGATCATTTTAAAATGGATGTCGGTTTATCAGTCAGAGATTGGCGTTCTACTTGTCGTATCGCAAATATCAGCATTGCTAATTTGGCTTCTGATTCTGCTACTGATTTAGAAGAACTTCTAAATCAAGCATATTACAAGATAAGAAGATTTGCAAAAACAGGTAAGACTTATATTTATTGTAATTCAACAGTTTTAATGTATTTTGAAGCACAGCTTAGAGCAAAAACAAACGTTAACTTTACGATTAAAGAATATCTAAATGAAAATATTCTTCATTATAAGAATATTCCTATTCGTGAATGTGAACAAATTACTTGCAATGAAGATGTGGTTTCTTAAAAGGGAGGTAAAATATGATATTAGATGAACAAGGTTTGTTCTCAAATAAACAAGCTGTAACAGAAAGTTGTGTATCTGAAAATGTACTAGATATGGGTAAAAGAGAAGTTTCGTTTGGTACACCAGTTGGACTTTTTATTCAGATAGCTGAAACATTTAATAATTTAACAAGTTTGTCTATTAAAGTTCAAACTTCTATGGAGGAAGATTTCTCTTCTAGTGTAGATTTAGTAGAGCAAAAAATACTTTTGGCTGGTTTGAAAAAAGGGGAAGTATCATCAATAAAGTTTCTACCAAAGGGAAATTTGGGTTTTTTACGTCTTGTATATACTGTTGACGGAACAAATCCTACTCAAGGTGCTATTATCGCAGGCGTTGTAGATGGAATCCAAGAAAGCTTCCATAATGCATAATGCTTTTGACATATAATAATCCTCATTCTTTATTTTGATATCCGGTGTTTACGCCGGATATCTTTTTTTAAAAAGGAGTTAAAATGAACTATACAAAATCTAAAATATTTAATATTACTCTGAAAAATTTACGTGTAAGTGTTGGTATTCAAAATTCTAACCAGTCGGATAAAAATACCGTTATTTTAAATGAGTTTTATGATAGTGCAAAAGAGCAAGTCTTAAAAGATTTTGATTGGAACTTCGCTAATTCGTATAGAGAATTGGCGCTTACTGGTAATATTCCTCAAAATCCTAAATTTTTATATGAATATGATTATCCTAATGATTGTTTATTTGCAAGAGAAATTATACCTTATGTAAATAAAGAGATTGTTGAATTTGAGGTTGCTTCAAATGTAACAGGTCAAAAGGTTATAAATACTAATATTACACCTGCGGTATTAAGGTATACAAAATCAGTAGATAATGAAACATTCTTTTCAACCGAGTTTGTAATGGCTTTATGTTGGTATTTAGCTTTTTTAGCGGCTCCTGCGATTACAGGTAATAGGTCTATTCAATCAGATTGTTTAAGTGTTTATACAAGTATTCTTGCAAAAGCAAAAACTATAAATGCTTCTGAAGGATATTTAAAAAATGATGATAGTTGTTCTTGGTTGGATATCAGATAGAGAGGGATTTTTATGTCGAGATATACCCAAAGATCTTTTACAGGTGGAGAATTGAGTTCCGCATTATATGCAAGAAATGATTTGGCAAAATATGCAATTGGTTTAAAAACTCTAAAAAATGGTTTTGTACGTGCCGAAGGATGTGTTAGTAATAGAGCCGGATTGGAACTTGTTTGTGAAGTCAAAAATTCAGATTCTAAAGTTCGTTTAATTCCTTTTTCTTTCAATACAGAGCAGACATATATTATTGAACTTGGAGATAAATATGCCCGTTTTATAAAAAATGGAGCTCAAATATTAAATATTGATGAAACAGATGAAAATATTCCGGTTGAAATAACTACAGAATATGAACAGGATGATTTATTT
>DVJT01000144.1 GCA_018716565.1 Candidatus Avigastranaerophilus faecigallinarum
ATGTAAATGATTGTCCATTGACGATTAATCAGTCCAAAATGTTTTTTAATGCTGAAGCATCCAGAGAAAAAGGGTATAGATTAACTATATATGCTAAAAGATTTTTTATTCCGGATGTAATAAAACTTTTAAAAACAAATGTCGTTGAGAATAATATAGATGATGTATTAATCTTTTTGAAGCGTATTAATGGTGATTTTGATTTTAGTGTAACGCTAACAAAAAATGATATAACAGGAAATATTAAGCTGAATAAACTTTCTTCAAAACTTACAGCACTTGCAAACATGCCGTTTACTCTATCTCAAGGCAATATTCAAATAACGAAAAATAATCTTATTTTAAAAGATTTTAAAGGTTTCTATGATAATAAACCTTCAAATGAATTTAGTTTTAACGGTACCGTCGCTGATTATATGAAAACGGTTGATACCAATATTGATATGACTGCACTTTTAACAAATGATTTTGTAGGAAAGTATCTATCTGAAACTGCAATGATACCTTTAACATTAGTTGGTAAAGATAAAGCTAAGATATTAATTCATTCTCTTGGTGCTAATACAGATGTTATACTAATGGGAAAAATATCAAAAGGTAATGATATTTTAGTTGATGGTGCTTCTTTAAGTCCTGTTAATTATGATAGAGCACTAAAAGCTGATGTTCATATAAAAGGTGATATTGTAAATATAGAAACAATTAATTACTATATTGCAAAAGAAATAAATAAAGAGTCAAAAGGAATAAAACCAATTTTGACTTTAAATGGTAATATGAGAATTTCTGATTCGAAAATATTAGATTTGGGATTTGAAATTCCAAATCCTTTACCTAGTGAATTTTTAAATGTTTTAATTGGGCAAAAATTATTTAAAGGCGGAAAATTCTCTGGTAATATGCAATATATAGATAATGGTGTTTATCCTGTAATAAATGCTGATTTAATAGCAGAGAAAATTAGAATTCCTTCACAGCGTCTAGTTCTTAAAAACGGTAAAATTATTACTGATAAAAATCTAATAAAAATCAATGCAGAGGGTAAGTTCAGAAGATGTTCTTATTTGTTTAACGGTGAAATTGTAAATGCAATCAAATATCCAATCGTAATAAAACATACAGATTTGACTATAGATAATTTAGATATAGCAAGAGTAATGAAGGCTTTTTCACAGCCTGTTCAATCGACACCTGTTACAGCTGAAGTTATTGACGATGAAAATAATGATGATGTTCCAATGACTTTTGATGTTAAAAATTTGATTGTTGAAGAATCACTTATACATATTATAAAAGGGAAATATAAGGAAATTAACTTCTCAGATGTAAAAGCTAAAATGTCATTGGATAAAGAAAGTATTTTCAGGTTAAAGTCAAACAGATTTGACATTGCTGAAGGTCATTCATCTGCTGATATTAATTGTGATTTAAAAAATCAAAAATATAATATAAAACTTGGTATAAAAGATGTTAACTCTGATTTAATGTCAACTGCAATATTAAATTTAAAACGAGAAATATCAGGTAAAGCAAGTGGCTTAATTGATTTAAATACTGATGATTCATTAAAATTAAACGGCTCTATAAAGTTTATTGTAAAAGATGGAACTATTCAAAAAATCGGATTGATAGAATATGTCCTTAAATTTGCGGCATTGTTTAGAAATCCTTTAGCAATGATTAGTCCGTCTGTTTTTTCAGATTTAGTTAATATTCCAGAAGGGAATTTTGACAAAATTACCGGTGATTTAAAATTAAAAGATAATAAAGTAGAACTATTGAGAATAAAATCTCAGTCTCCACAATTAAGTGCATATATTATTGGGTGTTATAACCTTGAAAATAATGATGCAATATTACGAATATATACAAAATTTAGTAACAGAAATAAAGGTTTTGGAGGCTTCTTAAGAAATTTGTCTTTAAATAGTTTAGCAAACAGAATACCTCTTAATAGTAGAAATGACTCTAATTACTATGCTTCTGAACTTTCGCAATTACCTCCAATTGATGCTGAAGAAAAAGATTGTCAAATATTTCTTACTAAAGTTGATGGTGATGTACAAACAAATAATTTTATATCTTCATTGAAAAAAATTAAATAGTTAAACAAAAAAAATATTTGTATTAAAATATAAATATAATCCCGTTTCGTCTAATGGTAGGACGCAAAACTCTGGATTTTGCTATTGAGGTTCGAATCCTTAAACGGGAGTTCTATTTAAAAGGAGTATATTATGTTTCACGTAATTACAGAAAGAGATTATTCAGAATTTTCAAGAAAACAAATTGGTGAATATACCAGCTTTGAAAAAGCTTTAGAAGTTGCGCAAAATGCAATAAAGGGTAAAGAGGGTTTAAGATATATAATCGAAAAAACTGATGGTCATATAGATAGTTACGGAAATCAAATTGTAACTGTTGTGGCAGAAAGTGAATAAATAGAACTCTTTTTATATAGTGTTCATTCTATTAATATTTAAACCTTTTTGCACCATATCGATGGTGTTTATATAATTCTTTTATATCTTTGTCAAAATACTTAAAATGTATTTTCTTTTTTAATTTTATAAATAAATTATCTTTTGGTATTTCTTTATCATTTGTATTTTGAAAATAGAAAGAATAAAATTCAGTTATAAAGTTTTGCTTAATAGCAATTTTGTTCATTTCTTGTGCAAGATTTATAAAATAATTGTCAATTTGATAATTTGTTACACGAGAGTATCGTGCATCAATGTCTATAATTAGATTCTTAACTCCAAGCTTTTTAGCTATTTTTAGAAATTTCTTGAATTCTGATATATTGTCATTATATGTTGGAATAATAATGTACTTTAGTCTTATGGCATCACGAGATTTTTCAGTTGCTGCATATTTTTTTAAACTGTTTATTACCCTATTAAATGCATCAACTCTCTTTATTTTATGAAATGTTTTTCTACAACCACAGTCAAGCGATACAATGATATATGTTGTTGCTTTGTCCATTGCTTGAAAAAGTTTTTCCGAATATCTTATAGCATTGGTTGGTACAAATACTCTTGCATAATTGTTTATTGCAAAAAGATCAAGAAGTTCATCGCATTCATGATATATTGTGAACTCTCCGCCACCAATATGCAATTCACATCCTTTTTTTATAATTCCTTGGTCTTTAAACGACTTTAAAACAGGAAGTATTTTATATGTATTATTTGTTCTTTCATATAATTCATGGTTGTTTGTACAATATATGCAATCAGCATTACAAATGCTAAAATGTGTAATTGTTATATAGTCTATGTATTGTTCTTCATCCCAATTTTTTTCTTCAATATGATAACAACCACTACATTCTTTCAGACAATTACCATTTTTAAATATATCAACGTGTTTATTAATTCTTTCAAATAAGTCTTCTTTAGATAATATTTGACCTTTGTATTTGTCGTAAAGCAAAGGTGGAACTTGTCCATCTATTTGGTCGACAGGCGAAAAACAACAAGATGTTAATATATCATTAAAGAAACATAAACCGTGTTTTAATATTTTACAACATTTGTACATAAGTTAATTATATCTTAGATATCAAATTTGACATTTCTATTGCTGATTTAGCAGCATCTGCACCTTTATTTCCTGCTTTTGTACCAGCTCTTTCTATGGCTTGCTCTATGTTATCGCATGTAAGTACTCCAAATATTATTGGAATTCCTGTCTCAAGCCCTACAGAAGCAACACCTTTAGAAACTTCTGCACATACATAATCATAGTGTGATGTTGAGCCTTTTATTACTGCACCAAGTGTTATAATTGAATTATATTTACTTGTTTTTGCTGCCTTTTTGGCAATAATCGGAATTTCAAAAGCTCCTGGTACCCATATAATATCTATATTCTCTTTTTTTGCTCCGTGGCGAACAAGTTCATCGACGGCTCCTGATAATAATTTGGAACTTATAAATTCATTAAATCTTGCTACAATAATGCAGAATTTTTCATTATTTACTGTTAACATTCCCTCTATAATATTTGGCATAATATCTCCTTGGTGATTCTTATAACTTGATTTTACAATATTCAAAAAAAATATAAAAGTTAAAAATATAAATGTTTACATGTTTTAAAAGCTGTTATGCGTAAATTCAAAATGACCGTCTAAAAAATGCTTATAAATATCAATGAATGCTATGTCTCTATATATTTGTGCTTTTAGTTTTTCTATATTCTCAAATTTTATTTGATTTCGGATTTTTGTTATGAATTCAATTTTAATTCTTTCATCATAGATATTTTTATCAAAATTAAGTATATGAACTTCTGTTTTTTCATTTGTTGAATTGTTTACAGTAGGTGCAAAGCCATAATTTAGAATAGCATTATATTTTTTGTTAGAGACAGTTGCTTCTACAAAATATACACCGTGTGATATTTTTATTTTTTCTTCAGGATAAATTATATTTGCGCTTGGAAATCCTATTTTTCTTGCTAATTGTTCTCCTTTTATTACATTTCCTTCTATAAAAAATCTATAGCCTAATAATTTATTAGCATTGTAGAAATCTGCCAGATGTAATAAATTTCTTATTACAGAGCAACTTACGATTTTATCTTGAACAACAAATGGTGGAACTTCAAAGTATTTATAATTATATTTTTCTCTATTTTTTCGCAAGAATTCACTATTACCTTCTTTGTTGAATCCAAAATGGTGATTAAAGCCTGTTGTTATGGCTATTGGAGAAAAATATTTAATTAAAATATTTTCAAGATAGTCATTTGCTTTCATTGATGAAATTTTTTCAAAATCTAAAAGAACAACATTATCTATTCCAATTTTTTTCATCATTGTAAGTTTTTCATCAATAGATAATATTTGTTCTATTTTTTCATTTGTAAGGATATTCAAAGGGTGAGTTTTAAATGTAATAACTGTAGATTCTGTATTATGTTCTTTTGCAAGATTTATTGCATTTTTAAGCACAACTCTATGTCCTAAATGTATACCATCAAAAAAACCTAGAGCTAATGATGATTTATTAATATATGTTAATTCATTCCAAATGCGCATAATTTAATTATAGACAAAAATA
>DVJT01000006.1 GCA_018716565.1 Candidatus Avigastranaerophilus faecigallinarum
TAGTAGTAGTACCTTCAAACATAGAATTTACATATTCCATAACATGATCACCAAATTCTGAAGTATATATTATTTCTTGTCCTTCAGAAGGCTCTGGTACAACATCTAAATCAGGATCTAAATCATCAACTATTATATATTTAGAGTTACCTGAAGACAGATTAGAAAGAGCACTATCTAAAAAGGCAAGTACAAAATATGCGGCCGAATCTTCATAGTCAACACCTTGTATATTTGCAACAGCTAAATAACCAAATAAAGGTAATATAGTATTAGAAGAAACTGTATTAAACTCTTCATAACTCATACCTTGTTGCACAGGTAATTCTATAGAAAAAGTTGGACTTCCAGATATATCATAATTTAACTGATAACTTTCGCCTTCTGAAGAAATAGTAATATATTCATCAGAAAAAGTTATATCTGGAGCTGATTCTAATACGTTTGAAGCCATTAAGTCATCAAAAGCCTGTTCTAGATTTTCTTTTGTAACTTCAACAGATGAAGCTAAACTAATAACAAAAAAATTAGATAAACATAATAAGAATATCAAAAAAATAATACTGATATTTTTAATCTTTTGCATAAAAAATCCTCCTTTTAAATACTTAATTTAAGTATAACAATAAGTGCTAAAAAAATAAATAAAAAAACACAATTATTTTAAATAACTTTTTAATCGACGTTACAATTTACGGCTATAATAAACCGCCTCAAAGAAGTTATATTATAAGTTTTTAAATTTTTCCGTACTTTGACACTTTATAAAAGAAGAAATCCTTTAAAGGTCTTGAAATCAAGGCTAATTTTTTTGTCAAATATTTTTCTTTTTTCTGTTGACGTGCGTCTATTTGTGTGATATAATCATCCCAATAATACTGATTGGAGAAAATATATAATGTATTTACAAAAAGTTTTTGATAAAAGAAGAAATAAAACTTATCTTTCTGTTGCTAGAGGCTATCGAGATAAAGATGGAAAAGTAAAACATAAAACCTTACAATATTTTGGAGCTGTAGAAGATTTAAAGAACACTTATGAAGATCCAATTGCTCATTTTAAGGAAGTCGTAAAAAAAATGAATGACGAAGAAAAAATAAATAAACAGCCAATAACAATAAAATTAAATAAAAATGACCACCTTGAAATTGGTACAGATAATTTAAAAAATTTTGGATATTCTGCTCTCTCAAAAATCTATCACGAGTTGGAAATTGATGAATTTATTATAAAAAAATTTAAAGATAGAAATGTTGCTGAATTTAAAATTAATAACATATTAAAACTGCTAGTCTATGCTAGATGCCTTTTCCCTGACTCAAAAAAATCTACATACGAAAATAAAGATGTCTTTTTTGAAAATACTAATTTTTCTTTAAAAGAAATTTATAATGCTTTAGGCTATATAGAACCATTTAAAGATATTATCCAGCATCATATATACGACCATATTCAAGAACAATATCAACCAAAAAATGAAGCTATTTTTTATGATGTTACAAATTATTATTTTGAAATTGATGACTCAGATGAACTTAGAAAAAAAGGCGTTAATAAAGAACATAGACCTAACCCTATTGTGCAAATGGGACTGTTTATGGATTCATTAGGGTTACCTATGTGCTACAAACTTTTTGAAGGTAATACAAATGATTGTTTAACTTTAAAACCTATGGTTCAAGAACTTCAAAAAAATTATGAAATCGGTAAAGTAGTTGTAGTAGCAGATAAAGGTTTAAATACTGGAAACAATATTGTCTACAATAAGGCTATTGGAAACGGTTATGTAATGAGCTTAAGCATAAGAGGTTCTAATGCCGAAATGAAAAAGTTTGTATTAGATGAAAGTGGATATGAATATAATTCAGATAAAACATATAAGAAAAAATCTAGACTCTATCCAAGAGAAGTAATTGTTACTAAGAAAGATAAAAACGGAAAAGTTATAAAGAGAAAAGTTCTTGTAGATGAAAAACAAGTTATATTTTGGAGTGCTGATTATGCTAAACGTGCTAAAATGGAACGACAACCAGCTATTGAAAAAGCAAAAGACTTAATTGGTAATGTTCAAAAATATAATAAGAAAAATTGTGTTGGAGCAAGCAAATATGTTAAACATTTAGTCTTTGATAAAAAAACCGGAGAAATTATAGAGGCAAAATCTCAACTTTCTTTAGATGAAGATAGAATTGCTGAAGAAGAAAAATATGATGGCTATTATGCTATTGTTACAAGTGAAATGGATAAAACTGATAATGAGATAATAGATATTTATAGAGGACTATGGAGAATTGAAGAAACCTTCAAAGTTACAAAGAGTGAACTTGATGCAAGACCTGTATTTGTTTCTAGAAAAGAACATATTGAAGCACATTTTTTAACTTGCTATATAGCATTAGTTCTATCAAGAGTATTACAGCACAAGCTTGATAAAAAATATTCCGTTGGAAAACTTCTTGAAAGTCTTAGTAAATGTAATTGTTATAATATTCAGGAAAATTATTATTTATTTAATTATTATGATGAAGTATTAAAAGATATTGGAGAAAAGTTGAATATAGATTTTTCATTAAAAAATAGGTCTTTACAAGAAATAAAAAAAGTTTTAGGAACAACAAAAAAATAGGTTGCAAGACAACAATTTTCGGAAACAATTTACACACCTGACTTAGTTGAAATTACTAAGTCGAAGGTGTGTATTTCCATTTTTTTACTGTCAAACTTAGGTTATAAATCATTTCATAAAACAGTATTTTTTTGATATTATACTTTAAAATAGAGGGTTTGTCAATTTTTTTGAAAAATTGCAAAAATTTAAAATAGTTTAATATGGTTTAAGAAAAATTGAAAAAGTTTATTATAAAACTACTTTTTGGGGGAATTTGGGGGCATCAAAAATAACCTCTGGGGGAACTTTGGGGGCAGATGTAAAAACCTTTATATTTGGGCATTTTTCTGTTTCCCCCATTCAAAAAATCTTTCCCCCAGTATTTTTTTAGGAGATGTTAAAAATGGTACAATTTATAATTGGTTTAATTATAGGGGCTAATATTAGCCTCTTTTTATATGCTTGCATTTTAGCAGGTAAAAAATCAGATGAGGAGGTGATACAGTATGAAAATTCGCAAAATTATAACAAAAAGTAATGAAGATATTGCAATATTGATAAAAAGAGGAACAGAACTAATTTCAATAACTGTTGATACGGACAATAATATTGAAATTAACGGTTATGAAAATGATATGGTTTTATTGGAAGAAATTGCAGTTACTCAATTACAAAATCAACAAATGGAAAATGACTTATTTGATAATATTATGAATATGCAGGACATAGATGATGCACCTTTTATGAAAGATGAGGAGGGAGAAACTTGAAAGAAAAGAGATATTACTGGTTGAAGTTATATGATACTTTTTTTGATAATAAAACAAGTAAATTTCTCCGTAAGTTGCCAGATGGGGATAAGATACTACTAATCTATCTAAAATTGCAATTAAAACTTCTTAAAAGCGAAGGAATCTTTGTATATGAACATTTATGCGAATCTATGGCAGAAGAAATTGCTATGACACTTGATGAAGATGTAACTATTGTTAAGATATTATTAACAGCACTTGAAAAAACAAAGACCATTGAATTTTTTGATGAAGATACATTTATGCTATCAGAAATGCAAGATTTAATCGGTAGCGAAGGTTCTAGTGCTGCAAGAGTTAGAAAGCATAGAGAAAAATATAAAATGTTACAATGTAACGGTGAAGTAACAAGTAGTAACACACCTGTAACAAATTTGTTACGGAGAGATAGATATAGATATAAAGATGATTGATGATTTATTTAATTTAATAATAAATAAAAGCCCTAAAATTTCACAAAATTTTTATGAATTGATTGAAAAATTAGAATTTAATTATACTGCTGACATTTTAAAGACATTTCAAGATGACAAAATAGAAATGCTAAAAATCATCTTATATACTCTTTATCAGTTAGAAATAGAGCAATTTCAAAATATATTATCAAGGGTAAAAAGAGAAGAACTAATAAATCTCTATAATCTATGTAAAAGCTATAATACAGATAATTTCTTATCTTACTATAAAAAAACAATTATCAATAAATATACTGATAACACTACATAAGGAGCTGATTGTATGTTAGATAGTTATATGAATAATTTTGAAAATATTGTTTCATCCACCCTATTTATAGTATTTAAGATTACACTTATTGTATTAGTAAGTTTGCTAATATTATCTTTGGTTTTGCTAGCCATAGGGTGTTTGATAAAATCACAAAAGCTAAAATCAAAATTTTTAATAGCTGTACCAAGTCTATTGATAGTAATAATATTTTTCTTATCAATTCCCCCTATCTTCGTACACTTTAAAAATATGATTTAAGTATATAGTAAATCTCCTTAAAGTTTGCCCTAACACTATATAAGGAGATGATGTTTAAATGAGTTTAAAGAAAAGTAAAAAGCATGTAGTTTCTAAACTAAAAGCCATAGGAACAATGCTTACATTATTTGCTATAAAAACTAATATGGTTTTTGCAGCTGAAGGTGGAACTACTATTGGAACAGCCGAAGTAACACAAGCAACGGATAATATAAAAAGAGTAATTACTTCTATCGCAATGCCACTTGGTGGTGTTCTTATCTTTGCAAGTGTTGTAGTTGCCGCAATAAAGATGATAGCAAACTCAAATAACCCTCAAAAAAGAGCTGAAAGTATTGGTTCACTTGCCTGGATATGTGGTGGTGGCGTTGTTTTAGGTGCAAGTCTTATAATCGCTGGAATAATTGTTAATGTAGCAACTAACAATACTGGTGGATTACTTGGTGGATAGGTGATGCTTATGAGAGTATTTAAAGTTCCATTTGATATTAAACGCGAAGAAAAAATCTTCGGTGGATACCTTAGTTTAAGGCAAGTAGTATATTTAATGCTAGGTGCATCAAGTTTGGCTTTACTTGCTACACCACTTCCAATAGTATTAAAAATAATATTTATTTTACTAATTGCAAGTTTCTTTTTATTGTGTACTTTTCTAAAAATAGGTGAGCAGAACTTTGATAAGTTCTTTTTTTATGCCTTAAAATACCTATTTCGTAAAAAATACTTTGTATATAAGAGGTGTTTGAAATGGTAATAATGATTATATTTTTAGTTTTAACTGTACTTTTTGTTATAGGTACAGCCATTTATTTAAACAATAAAAAGAAAAATGTAAATGCACCAAAACACAGTATAGATACAAAAGACAAAAATGCAGATAAGAATGATAAAAAAGGTAAAAAACAACTAACTGATATTTTACAAATTAAAATTAAAGACAATATTATTTGCTTAGGTAATAGATATTCAAATGTTATAAGGCTTGGAAACATAGATTATAATATGCTTTCAAATTCTGAACAAGATTCTATTGAAAATGTGCTAATTCAAACAGCTCTTGCAATAGATTTTCCAGTTCAATTTTTTTCTACAACAGAGTTCATAGACACAAGTAAAGTCATATCTCTTATTAAGAAAAATAAAACAAGCAATGTAAAGATTAGAGAATATAAGGAATATCTAATTGACTATTTACAAAATCTTATGGAAAACAGGACTATTTCTGTTGTAAAAAACTATGCAATTATAAGTTATGATGGCACTTATGGTAAAGCCTTAGAAGAATTAAACAGAAAGTCATTGTCTTTTACAGGAAATTTATTGAGAGCAAAAATCGTTTGTGAAATATTAAATGAAGATGAATTATACAATTTAATTTATAGAGAATTAAACAAAAATTCTGCTATAAATATTAGCAATTTAAAGGAAGGAGGAAAAAACTTATATGTTGGGAAAAAACAAAAAGCAAAAAGAAATAAACATATTTGATAATATTCTTACTATGGCAGACATACTGCTTCCTGAAACATTGCAAGAGAAAAAAGATTATTTAATTTTAGGATATAACAAATTCACAAGAATTTTTGCAATGACAATTTACCCTGAACAGACTTGGGTTAGTTGGCTTGATGACTTATTTCATATTGGAAATATCAATATTTCTGTAAAAATAGAGCCTTCAAGTAATGGCAATGTAATTAACCAATTAACTAAAAAATTAGTGCAAAGTCAGTCTGAATATGCAACATATTCAAGACAAGGTAATATTTTGCATCTTCCAGAGTTAGAAAAGCAAATTGGAGATTTAGAAGATCTAAGAATGCTTATTCAAACAAATCAAGATAAACTCTTTTTTGCTACAATTTTTATTTCTGTGAATGCTGAAACTCTTGAAGATTTAAACGAAAAGACAAAGATATTGGAAAGTGAATTAAATAAAAAGACTGCTATGATAAGAACTTTAACATTTAGGCAAGTTGAAGGTCTAAAAACAATGCTTCCTACTGGTGAAGTACCTATTCCAAATTACGAAAGAAATATGGTCGCAGGTCGGAATTGCCACTTTAATACCAATATCTAACCCTAATCTTTCACATGATAGAGGTATTTTCATAGGGAGAAATATGTATACAAATGCTCCTGTATATGTTGATACTTTTATTGGTCCACCTACCCTACCTAACCCTCATGTATTTATTTGTGGTACAAGTGGAGGTGGTAAAAGTGTAGCACTTAAAACATTAACTGCTAGAAACATTGCAACTACTCGGTTGTGGTGCTTTTTTTATAGATGTTGAAGGAGAATATACAAATCTTACTAAAATGCTTGGTGGAAAAGTAATTAAAATAGAACAAGGAAAATCTGCAGGTGTAAATCCATTTGAAATTGAGCCAGATACCAAAGGTAATATGCAATTTATCAATATCTTAGATAAAGTGGCAGAAATAAGAGCATTACTTGGTACTATTTGTAGAAATTATGGAAGAACTTTAACAGGTACAGAAAACACAGAAATAGAAATAGTTGTAAATCAACTTTATGCAGAAAAAGGTATCACAAGTGATGTAAATTCTCTATTTGAAAAAAAGGGTGGCAGATTAGACAATGGAAAATATGCAATAGGAAGAATACCAAAGAAAATGCCTACTTTGTCAGACTTTCAAAGAAAACTAAAAGAAAGAGGTAATTGTGAAGAATTATCAAATATATTAGTACCTTTCTTAAAAGGAAACTCTTTACGGTATGTTTGACTGTGAAAGTAAGATTTTATCAAGTGAAGATATTATTTGCTTTGATATGTCAGAGGTTAAGGATGAATTTACTAAGTTATATGCAAGTTTTGTAATTTTAACTTGGGTTTGGCAAAAGTATGTATTAAAGAATAGAGATAAAAAGAAAATTATCGTATGTGATGAAGCATGGTTATTTTTAAAATATCAAGAATCAGCAGAATTTCTAGTAAATGTAGCACGCCGACGGTCGCAAATATAATGTTCCTTTATTTATCCGGAAGTCAATTTATAGATGAATTTTTGCGGTTGTGAAGAACGGAAAAACAATAATAAATATCTGCTCAACTAGGTATATCTTTAAGCAAAGTCCTGGTTCTGTTGATGCTGTTGTAGATTTCTTTAATCTATCAGAAGGAACAAAAAATTTCTTAACTGCGGCAAGTCCAGGTCAATGTATTATAAGTTTAAACAATAGTGTTACTGCAATTAAATTTGTAATAACACCTTATGAAGAACAATTTGTATTTACCTAAAATAATATAGTGTTTTCTATTGCCCTACCTTAAAAAATAGGAGGCAATAGTTTGAAGAAAGTAGTTAAAAGTTTTGTAATTGTAATTACTATACTTTTTTTATTATCTCCGTTTTGTTTTGCTGAAACTGATTTTAAAGAACAAATAAAAAGTGAAGATGGATCACTTTTTGAAAAAATAATTGCAGAGTGCATACGGTGGTATTGCCCAGACAGTTTTTGATTTCACCACAGGTGAAGATGCAAATGTAGGTTTCAAAGATTATGATGAACTGATTTTCAATAATAGGCAAAGTGCAGATGCTTTATCTCCTTTTACGCAAGAACTATGGGACAAGACTATGAATTGGTACAAAGTTTTTGCTATAATTAGTGGTTGTTTAATTCTAATTGCTGTATTTATACTTTCATATAAGATTATGAATGCTGGTATGAATACAGCAAAAAAGAACGAAGCAAAAGATAGTTTAATGCGACTATGTTTTGGTGGTGTTGCTATTGCTCTTGCCCCACTATTTATAAGATTTCTTTTGTATGTAAATAATAGTCTTGTTTATTTATTAGTAACAGCTGCAAATAGTGGTTCTCTTGAATCATCACTTGGCGACAGTATGCTAACAAGCATAAGGACTGGAAATGCTATAACAACAGCATTAGTTATAGCAATGTTCATATATCTTTTTGTTAAGTTAAATATAAAATTTATTGTAAGGCAATTTACAATTATTATATTTACAATATTCACACCAATAGCAGCAGCCTTATGGATAGTAAATAAAAATGTTACAGCAGCAGCTATTTGGGGTGGACAAATTATTATGAATATATTTATGCAATTTATATATTGTTTCTTATTCCTTATATATTTAGCATTTCTTCCAAGTGGTGGTGGCTGGGCAGTATCTCTTATATGGGCTATGATGATATTACCACTAGCAGATGCTTTATTAAATTGTCTACAAAATCTAACTTCAAGAATTGCCGGAGTAGACAATGAACAAATGACAAATCGTGTAATTGGTATGGGTGCAATGGCTGGATTTGGTTTAGCAGCTATAAAAGAGCAATTTAAAACACCAACAACTGGAAATAATAATGGTGGCAACACAAATGGCGACAATTCTGGTGGAGGTTTAAAAGGTTTTGTATCAAGAGCAAAATCAGTAATAAATCCTACAATGAATTTAAGTGCAGAAAAAGACTATAACGGTAATGTAAACCCTATTAGGGATGTTGTACCAAAAGAAAAGAATACAGTAAATATCACTAAATCTAATGGAGAAAATAAGGATAGTTTAAGTAAAGGAAGCAAGGCAAAGACAGTTGCAGGAAATATTGTAAGAGGTGGTGCTAAGGCTACAACTGCATATTTGGGTGTTGGTGCAAAAATGGCGGAAGGAAATTTTGATAGTTATTCTCGAAACAACCATACACAAAGAAAAAATAATTTTCAAAACACAGAGTATGTAAATAAGTTAGCAAATGACAAAGAGATATCACAAAGGCAAGGTGATAATAATGAGCATAAAGGATAAGGCAAAGAATAAGGCAAAAAAGCAAGTTAAGAAAATTGCTTTTAAAGTCTTAAAGCCATTTTTACCATTTATTTTAATTATTGGACTTTTGTTTTTTGCAGTTTGTACCATTATAGATGCAGTATTTGTGCAAGAAGTTCAAACAGACAGCTCTGATTTACCACCTGAACAAGCAGAAATAAGAAATCTATGTATAGCAAAGTCAGAATATCTAAACACTTGCCATAATTATATAGGTTCTGAATCCACAAACAATTTACTAGATGTGGATAATAGAGAAAATGATAAACTAGTAGAATGGTCGCATTTATACGCAATAATGGCATTTCACAATATGAGTGATAATAGAGATATTAACGAAAGTTTATTAAATGAAGTGGCAAGTAGTTTTGAAAGTACATTTAGATATGAAAAAGATACTGTAACAATAGAAACTACAACAAAAGATAAAGACGGAAAAGAAACTACAAGTAAAAGAGAAGAAACTCACTATATACTTGTAGAAAGCGATTCTATAATAGGGCATTACAAATACAATTATGAAACAAAGACAGTAGAAAATGGAGATACTAAAACAACTGGTAAAGTATTTACAAATGAAGAATTAATTGGAGAAAAATACGAAAGATTAAGGAAATATTTAAAAGAAAAATTAAGGATAAGCGAAGATGACCTTGATACAGATATTCAAGTAATTATTCAAGCATCAAATGGCTACTATGAAGGTGAAGAATCAACAGCATGGCTTCAAGGTAATTCATCAAATGCAACTATAATTAGTGATGGCTCTGGGCTAGTTCCTAAACGGAATGTTCACTTGGCCAATACCAGGCTACACAAATATCACTTCACATTTTGGTATGAGAACTCATCCAATAACTGGTGTATATAAATTACATAGTGGTACAGATGTTGGAGCTCCTATTCGGTGCTAACTTTGTTGCAATGGCTGATGGTACTGTTATAAAAGCAGCATATAACAATGCGTATGGAAATATGGTTATGATTGATCACCGGAGATGGAATAGTTACTCTATATGCACACGGTTCTGAAATCTTAGTTAAAACAAATCAAACTGTAAAGCAAGGTGAGCCTGTTCTAAAAGTAGGTTCAACAGGTTATTCAACTGGACCACATGCACACTTTGAAGTCCGTATCAATGGTAATTTTGCAAATCCAGAGGACTATTTTGAATAAAAGGAGGCAATAAGTGTGGTATTAATTTTTACTGATAATGAGCAGTTAGATAGAGATTTAAGTAAAAAGATTGAAGACAGCAGAATTGTATATTATCCTGATTATGTATTAGAAGAAAAACAGGCAACTACTCTAATTGCTACATTACAACCAAATAAATATAACTTTAAAGATTTTATGTTTAAAGTCAGAGAAAGAAATATACAAGTTATTTTAATTTTGGAAAATGACAAGGTAAAAGAATTAAAAGATGCATTAACACTAGGTATCTATGACCTTATTTTTGATCCATTTGACTTGGAAGATGTTTGTAAAAAAATAAGAAATCCTACCCCATTTTCCGAAATCTCAAAATACATAAAAGATATTATAGGACTAGAAACAAGCTAGTTCTATTTTATTACAAAATTTAAGGGAAGGAGGTTAAAAAGTTGAAGGACAAGACAAAAAAAGTTACAAAAATTATAGTTATTGTTTTAAGTATTTTAGTATTACTTGGACTAGCCATTTTTGGAATATATAAATACATAGAATATAGACATATTCGAGATAATATCAATAGCATTTATGACATATATAACAATGATGATAGAAATGATATTATTACAGATTTTATAAATGAAAATTCACAAAAAATAGCTGGAACACCTGTTGAATCAGAAACAGAAAAAGGAAAATACTTAAATGCAATAGGGACACTTGAGATACCTTCAATCAATTTTAAAGATATTGTAATTGAAGGTACTTCTCAGCAGTCATTAGCACAAGGTATAGGTCTTTTTGAACATAGCAATATTTTGCAAGGTAATGTATGTTTAGCAGGACACAACACAAGTAGATTTTTGGTTAATCTAAAAAATGTAAAAGAAGGAGATACAATCAAATATTCTTCTTGCTTAGGAAACAAAGAATATACAATAACTACTATCAAGCAAATAGATGAAAATGACTGGTCCATGTTAGAAGAAACAGAAGATAATAGAATAACAATCATAACTTGTGTTCACAAAAAACCGTCTCTAAGGCTTTGCGTTCAAGGGATAGAGCAAAAATAAATTTCCACTTTTTCAGCGTTCACTTTTTTTAAGAATGATGCTATTCTTAAATAGAGGTGATGTTTTATGAGTAAGAAAAAGTTATTTATTATAGTTGGTCTAGTAATTTTTTTAGTAGTTATATTGTCTGATATTTATTTTTTAAATAATAATGAAAAAATCTCTAATATAGATTTTAAAGATAATACTATTAATGAAGTTGCATCGACTAATACTATTGATAATACTAATACAATGGAAATTGAAAAACAAGAAAATCAAGATGCAAATGTTATTCAAGAGGAAACACAAGAAAGTAAAGAAAGTACAGAAGATAAAATCTCAAAAGGAACAAAAGACAATCAAAGTGTAAGCACAAAAGATATTAGTTCAAAAAGTAGTTCTAATAATCAAAATACGAAAGAAACAAATCAAAATAACAAAGGAAGTAGTACCAGTCAAATTACAACAACAGATACAAATAATAATCCTGTATCTACACCTACGCCAACCCCACCACCAACAACTACTTCAAAGCCTGAAACAAATATAAAGAAAATAACACAAGAAGAATTAACAGATGAAATAGATAAATATAAGGCAGATATAATGGCTATAAAGCCAGGTTTTAATTATGTATATGCTAAAAGAGGACAGACATTTTATCCTTATAGAACAAGTGAAATAGAAATTGGTGTTGGAAATGTAACATTTGGGACTATTTACTACTATGTAGAAATATTTGTTGAAGGAAATCAAGAAAAGTTTAGATATTATATTGACTGGGAAGGTAAGAAATAATCATTCAAAAATAGGTTTTTTATAGCCTATTTTTTTATGTTCAAATTTTATAAAGAAAGAAGGTTTTTTATATGAGAAATAAACAAGTAACAAAAATATTTAGTGTATTTTCACTTATACTATTATTATTCACAACATTATTTTCTAATTTTTCACAAGTTCAAGCAGTAGAGGTAGGGCAAAAAGTTGAAATTGTGAATTTAGGAGAATGTGATAGAAATGTTAAATATAGACAAGATAATGGTGTCTATTCATATATAATAACTCACTATGTTGGTTATTATGAAAATGGTGTATTCCACCCTGCCTATTGCCTAGAAGTTTCAAAACCAGGTGTTGATGATACTTTAAGTTATGATGTAACAGTTCAAGAAGCAATACAAAATGAAGCTGTTTGGAGAGTTTTAAAACATGGATATCCTTATGCTGGAACATTAGGGTTAGATAATGAAATGGATGCATTTTTTGCCACTAAACAAGCTATTTACAGAGTATTAGATGGTGGAGATGTAGGTCGTTATCAAGGTGCTAATGATAGAGGAAATAGAATTGTAGCAAAAATCCAAGAACTTGTTGATATTGGCCGTAACGGTACAGAAACAAGACAAGACCCTGTTATAAATATCTCAACAGTAAAAAATGCTAGTGTTGATGATGTAGACAGTAATTATATTTCACAAGTATATAAAGTAGATTCTCCAATAAACTCAAAAGATATTCGTATATATATCAATGGTGAGCAAGCACCTGCAGGAAGTAAATTAACAGATATGAACAATAATGAAAAAGAGGTATTTCAAAAAGGAGAACAATTTAAAGTAATTGTACCTAGAAAAAATATTACAGATAAAATTTCAATAGATATTGCAGCAACTGGTAGTGTAGAAACATTTCCTGTATTTTATACTGAATCTCCAAATGATGCATGGCAAGACTATGCCATTGTATCTGATCCATTTGTATTAACAACTACAAGCTCTAAAATGGAATATGAACCATCTGGAGATGTAGAAATAGAAAAAGTGTCAAAAGAAGATAATGAGTACAGTGGTTTACCAGCAGGAAGTGGTCTTCAAGGAGGAACTTTTGAAATAGAAAGAATTGATGGTGTTAAAACATATAAAAAGCAATTCACTACTGATAATTTAGGAAAAATTATAGCTTCATTAGAACTTGGCCGTTATAAAGTAACAGAGATAAAAAGCCCAGACTACTATCAAATAGGAAAAGAAGGAGCAGAATATGAATTTACTCTTGAATATGATGGTCAAAAAATTGTAATAAAAGTTGAAAATGATAATGTAACATTAGAAACAGAAGTTGAAAAAGATGGAGATAAACAAGGACAAGGAAATGAGGTTATAAATTATCAAATTTCAAATGTTCACAATTCATCTTCTGTAAGACTTGAAAATTTTAGAATTGAAGATAGCTTACCAAGTGAGGTTCGTTTACAAAGTATTACAACAGGAACTTTTAACGAAGATTTAAAATATAAAGTAACTTATACAACAAACAAAGGAAATACAAAAACAATAGCAACAAATTTAAGTACACAAACAGATAACACAATAGATTTTACAAAAGAAAAATTAGCAGATGATGAATATATCACAAAATTTACACTTGTATTTGATAGTGTAAAATCTAATTTCAAAAGTACAAAAGATATTACTGTTGCAGCAAAAGTAATAGAAGGATTAGAAGTTGATTCTACTTTTAAAAACTGTGTTGTAGTTGGTGGTACATATATTGGTGTTACAGTTGAAGATAAAGATTGCACACCTACAACTGTATATGAAAATAAAGTAGAAATTAATAAAACAGCAGCTGAAGATAATCAATATACAGGAGATAAAAAAGGAGATAAACTTTCAAATGTAACATTTGATATTTATAATGCAGAAACAAATGAAAAATTTGGAACAGTTGATATTCAAAATGGTTATGGAGAACTAAAATATTTACCTATTGGAAAATGGTATGCAGTTGAAACCTTAAAAAATGATTACTATATTTTCCCTGAAAATAATAGATTTGATTTTGAAATAACTAAAAAAGGACAAACTGTTGTATTAAATATTGAAAATGATGTTGTAAATTTAATTGTTGACGTAGAAAAGACAGGAACTGTTGAAATACAACCAGGCAAAGATATTACATATAATTTTGATATTCAAAATAAATCAAATGATACTGTAAATAACTTTGTTTGGGGTGATATTCTTCCATCAGAAGTTAGAGCAAAAAGTATTACAACTGGTACATTTAATCAAGATAATACATATCAAGTTCAATATATAACAAATAATAACTCAAATTGGAAAACAATTAAAACATGCACTACAAAAGAAAATACAGAAATAATGCTTGATAAAGATACATTAGGTCTAGCAGATGATGAGTATGTTACAGAAGTTAGATTTGTATTTGAAAAACCAGTAGAAAAAGGATTTAAAAATGAGGGTACAAAGATTATTGTTACAGCAAATACAGACTTACAAAATAATCAAATAATAGAAAATCATACATATATTACAGCTGATTATTTAGATGTCAAATTAGATGATGAAGATGAGTTCCATACAATAGTTAGAATACCAGAAACAGAAAAACCAAAGACATTACCTCGTACAGGTAATTAAATTTTGTTAGTTAATTCCTATAAATTTGCCCTTCAAAAAATAAATTTATAGGAGGAAAAGCATATGGAAATTACAAATGTTAAAATTTATAGAGCAAGACAAGTAGGTCCTGTCTTAGCCTATGCAAATGTTATTTTAGATAACAAATTTATTATTCGAGGAATCACTTTATTAGAGAAAGATGACAAAAGATTTATTTCTATGCCATCAAGGCGAGTAAGAAACGGAGAAAGACATTTTAGGGATACTGCACATCCTTTAAATCAAGAAGTTAGAGAAGAATTAACAGATGCAGTATTTGAGGCATATGAAGAATTTTTAAAATCAGAAGAATAATATTGATTTTCCTATATTTGCCCTTTATACTACTAATGAAAGGACTTTTTTTTATGATTATAAATGAAAAGATAAATAAACAATTAAAAGTTTTAAATAATCAAATAGAAAATACAATAAAAAGCAATAGTTTAACAGATACGCAAGTAGAAAGTTTTTTATTAAATTTTGAAAAAGTAAGATACAATTTATTAGCCGAAATAAAAGAATATAATAAAAATGTTGAATTTGAGTATGAAAAAATTAAAACTATTGATGATAACTATAAGGCTGAATTAAAAGATAATATATTAAAAATATATGTACCTGAAACACTACCAAGTTTTAAAAATCTA
>DVJT01000145.1 GCA_018716565.1 Candidatus Avigastranaerophilus faecigallinarum
AAATTGATTCTGTTTTTGAAACAGATAAAATAAAAATATTAAAAGTAAATAACAAATATGGAATCTATGATAAAGAAAATAGTTCAATAATATTTGAACCAATTATTGATGAGATTAGTGCGTTTAATCAAAATGAATATAAAATTAAAATTGGAAAATCTGTTGGGTACATAAACCTAGACAATAAAAGCAATTTTATGACAGACTATGACGATATTAGCCTATTAGGGAATAATATAAAAACAAAAAAACAAAAGAAATATGGATTAATAGATAAAAACGCAAATTTAATACTTAAACCAATTTATGAAAAAGTCAGTATTTTTTATAATGAAGGAAAAGAATATATTGCAGGTAAATACGAAGGTAAATATAAACTTTATCAAAATACTGGGAAACTTATTCCTGAAGAAGAATTATATGTTATTTCTAATGATGGTTATTATCTTTTAGCTCAAAACTTAAAACCAGAATTAAAAAAATATAGATATAATAAATACACAGTCTATGAAAAGTTAAATACCAATGAAAACAATATGGCATATGAAATAGAAGAAATAAGACTACCCGAAAAAGTAAAGACTGCGGCAATAAAAAAAGATGTAATCAATGATAATACTGAAAATAATGAACTCGATTCAAACAATGAGTTAATTACAGTTGACAAAGAGCAATTCTTTCTTACACAAAAAAATGATAAATATGGTATCAATAATTTAAAAGGAAGAGAAATTGTTCCTGTAAAATATGACGAAATTATTCCAATAAAACCTTGTGAACATTATAGAAATCCTGTTTTCTTAACAATTAGAAACGGTGTATATTCACAATATGGTTCAAATGGTAAACTTCTAGCAGAGCAAGTATATGATAAAATAAATATTTATAAATATGGAAAAGTATACACATACACAAATGAGGATGGTATTTGGACTCTAAAAAGTAATGGAAAAACTATAGGACATTTAATATTTGAAAAAGATAGCTACAAATATTCAAAAACTAAGTTCCATTTGTTCCCACTTCATAAAATAAATGAACTTTTTATATCTATGCTTGAAAATGCAAAATAAATATAATATAAAGGGAGAGCTAAAACTCTCCCTTTATTATTACTTCTTAGTACCGGCCTGAAGAATACCAACATGTTTTACATATTCTTCTGGAGAAATTGAGTCTTTTACTCTTTCAAGTAAGCTCTTTGTAGACTTCAATGATAATTCAGGATTATCATAGTTATGCATATATAATTTTAGTAATGCTTCATATTGTTCATCTGAATCTAATTTTTTTATAGCAGCATCAGACTTTGATGATAAAATTTGGTTTTCTATAAATTCAGCATTTGTTTTTGCATTGTTTGTACAACCATAAATTGTACAAAGTTGAACAAAAGAATTCCCATCATCTAATTCACGTGTTAATTGTGATTTTTGAAAGAAGCTTTGTTTCCTAAACATATCAGCCTTAAGGAACCTATTATTTTGGTAACCGAAAGAATCCGCTGTAGTTCGTCCTAAATCATTCAATTTTGCTAAACCAAAAGAAGGTGTTAAGGAAACTTTTCTTGAAACACTAGACATAGAGACATTTGTAATCATATTATATTCCTCATACTTAAACTAATTATACAAACATCCTAAAAATAAATTTTGCCACTTTTAAACAATTATTTATAAAATTGTTTAATTCCGGTTGTAAAATCATTAACAATATCACCATTTCCAAATAACTTATATTTATAAATAGTTAATCCTTCTAGCCCTACAGGTCCTCTTGCGTGTGTTTTATTTGTCGATATACCAACTTCTGCACCAAAACCATATCTAAAACCGTCTGCAAATCTTGTTGAAATATTTTTATATACACCTGCGGAATCAACAAACATCATAAATTTCTCAGCATTTAAATCATTTTCAGTAATAATACAATCAGTATGACCTGAACCAAATTTATTTATGTGTGAAATTGCTTCTTCTATATTTTCAACAATTTTTAATGATAATATCTTTTCTCCATACTCTTTATGCCAATCAGAAACAATAGCATTTATATCCTCTGAATATTCTTGTTTTAGTTCTTCATCAGAATTAATAACTACAGAATTTTCTCTTAAAGATTTAATAAGAAAAGGAAGAATTTTATCTTTAACTTTTCTGTTTATAAGAACTGTCTCTACAGAATTACAAGCACTTGGATATTGACATTTTGCATCAATAATAATTGGAACAACTTTACTTATATCTGCAAAATCATCAATATAAATATGACAAATACCGTCTGCGTGGCCTAGTACAGGAATTTTTGTATTTGACTTAATGAAACTTACAAGAGAATTTGATCCTCTTGGTATAATTAAATCAATATATTTATCTGCATCAAGCATAATTTTTACATCTTCTCTAGAGAATATAAGATTTATCATATTTTCAGGGAAATCATCAATTTCTGAAATTGTAGACGTAATAATTTTAAATATTGCAGCATTTGTTTTTTCAGCTTCAGAACCACCTTTTAATATTACTGCATTAGATGATTTTATTGCTAAAGCAGAAATTTGAGAAATAACATCAGGTCGTGCTTCAAAAATCACCCCAATAACACCAATAGGACAACTTACTTTTTTCAAATTTATTCCTTGAGCTATATCTTTTTCCCAAATAACTTTGTTAATAGGGTCATCAAGAGCTGCAATATCTCTAACACCTTGAATCATATCTCTAAGCTTATTTTCATCAAGCTTTAATCTATTATAGGCAGACTGAGTAATTTCACCTTTTTCTAACAATAATTTCGCATTATTCAAATCAAAATTATTTGCTAATATTATTTCATTTTTATTTAAATTTATTGCATCTGCAATTTTATGTAAAGCATCATTTTTTATTTTTGTAGACATTTGCAGTGCAAAAATCGATGCTTCTTTTGCTTTTTTCGCAATTTCTATTACATTAGACATAGATATCTCCTACAATAATGCGATGTTATCCTTCGTTATAACAGCATCATAATTTTTATGACCTAAAATTTGATAAATATTATCAGAATGTTCACCAATGATTTTTTTACAGTCTTCAGAATTATAATTGGCAATTCCTCTTGCAAACTCAACTTTGTTTTCATCAACAATAGAAACAACATCTCCGCAATCAAAAGAACCATTAATTTTCAAAACACCAATAGCAAGTAAGCTTTTGTTCTTTTCAGTAATTGCCTTTTTCGCACCGTCATTAATAACAATCTGTCCGTTAATATTAGTTGCATAAGCAATCCATCTGCGTTTTTGAGAAAGTTGTTCAACAGGGTAAAAAGTAGTTCCCATTTTTTCACCTGAGAATAACCTAGTTATAACTTGTGGTGTTTTACCATTCGCTATTATTACACATCCGCCAGAATGAGTTACAACTTTTGCTGCCTGTAGTTTTGTTTTCATACCACCGCGTCCGCCTTTTGAAGCAGATTGTGCATAACTTTCTATTTCTTCTGTAATTTCTTTTACATCACTTATTAAATTTGCTTTTGGATTGTCCTTCGGATTATCATCATATAAACCATTTATATCTGACAATATTACTAATAAATCCGCATCTAACTTACTTGCTACAAGTGCGGACAATTTATCATTATCAGAGAAGCTTACACCATATATGGGCTCTAATTCTGAAGTTGATACAGTATCATTTTGGTTAATTATCGGTATAACTTTGAGTTCAAGCAAAGTATTTAGAACATTACTCAAACTTAAATATTTTATTCTGTTAGTAAAATCATCTTCTGTTAATAAAACTTGTGCAGTATTAATTGAATATTTACCAAATCCGTCTTCATAAATTGACATTAATTGGCATTGTCCTACAGCAGCACATGCCTGTTTTATAGATAAACTTTCACTTGAATCAACATTCAGTTTTTTTGATCCCAAACCAACGGCACCGGATGTAACAACAATTACTTCTTTACCTTGCCTATGTAATTTAGAAATTTCTTCTATAAAAGAATATACACGTGATAAAGAGATTTCTTTGTCATCATTTCGCAGAACATTAGTTCCAAACTTAAAAACAATTCTTTTTGCATCATTGATATTCATATGATTTATTATAGCTTAAACCTTATTCTTTGCAATAATTAGAACTTCGAAAAAGAAGTTTAAACTACAAGCTAGTAAGATAATCAGTAATAAATTGTCTTGCAACTCTTGGTGTTCTTATTGACTTCATCGCTGCAAATTCTTCAGCTTTGTTAAATAAATCTTGATTTACCGGAATACAACAATCATTTGCAATCTTTTCAACTATATTCAGATACTCATTTTTAGTTAACATTGAAAAAGTTAACATTATGCCAAATCTATCGGAGAGAGATACCATTTCATCAATTGTATCATTATAATGAATTTCATTACCTTCTCTTGCCGTAAAACTTTCTTTTACTAGATGCATTCTGTTTGTTGTTGCATATATTATTGTGTTAGATGGTCTATTCGATAAAGACCCCTCTAAAACAGCTTTTATTGATGAAAAATTTTTGTCATCTTCTTCAAATGAAATATCATCTGCAAAAATTATAAATTTCAAAGGAAGATTCCTTATTTGCTCATACAAATCAGAAAGGTAAATAAAACTTTCCTTGTAAACTTGAATAATTTTTAAGTTGTAATCAGAAAATTCGTTTATTAAAGCTTTAACAGTAGATGATTTACCACAACCTCTATCGCCATAAAGTAATATATTATTAGCTTCTTTACCTTCTAAGAAAGCTTTTGTATTTTGTTTTATTACATTTTTTTGATATTCATAATTCTTTAAATCATTAAAAGTAAGCGCATCAAAGTATTTTACAGGTTTAATCTCTTTATTTTCGGTATACGAGAATGCAGAATAACAAGAAAAAACACCATATCCGTAATTTTTGTATGATGCTAATATAGAATCCAAATTAAAGTCTTGTTTATTTGCAAAAGAAAAAGATGGCAAATGAGAAATTATATCTTTCTGTTCCGGGAAATTTTCTTCAAGCAAATTTTTTATTTTTAAATAATCAAAAGAAAGCAAATTATCAAATAATGATAATTCATACCTGGCTGTTTCTAAAATTTGATTATTTTTACGAATACAGTCACTACACCCTTTTGACAATAGATTTTCATCTGTATAAATTAAATTTTT
>DVJT01000146.1 GCA_018716565.1 Candidatus Avigastranaerophilus faecigallinarum
TAATATTATAATATTTCTAGTATAATTAAGTATAAAATATGGATACCAATAGTTAAATTGTTTTTTGTTTAAACTATCAGTATTTAAAGATATATAACTTCTTGTAAATGCTTTTTGTTCTTGATTAAAAACAATATCATATGTTGCATATATATTTTTTAAGTCATTTAGCGTTTTATCATCTTTCGGAAGATCTTTTGCTTTTAATTCAATATATATGCTAGCGAGTTCTGGATAAAAAGATATTCTGCTTGGTATTCTATATCCACAACTACTTCGCCAACTTCGTGCATGCATAAAATCATAAACAGAATAATATCTAAATTTATATTCCATTAATAAGTCATACAGTTCTGATAAAAACTGTGTTTTATATTTAAAATATTGTTTTTTTTCTTTTAATGTTAATTTATCATTATCTTCATTTAATCTATATAGAAATTTAAAATCATTAGTTACAGAATAAAAAATACCTACTGAATTATAAAAATTCATTTCATGTGATTTTTTTATATTGATATATTGATTTATTAATATATTTCTAAAAAAATATGAAAAATCATTATTCTTATTTGTTATTTTTGAATAATAATTTGAAATATTTAAACATTGGTCAATTATATAATAATTTGCGACTTGGAAACTAAATTTATTAAATCCTTGAATTAGATTGGCGCCATAGGGATAAAATAGAATTATAATTATAATTATAATCTTTCCAAGAGGTGTTTTTAATGCATTATTTATATTTCTCATTACTAAATTTTCTATCTTTCTCTTCTTAATTCATACAACAACAAAAGTAGCATAGAATGATCTATGTTGCTTTGTTTGTATTGAAATGTGTGTACACTTCATTAATCCAACAAGTTTTATTGCATTCTTCTCTATTTTGATTTTCGTCTTGTTTATTTTCTATATTCGTGTTCTCGTCAGCCATTATATAATCCTTATTAAATGTCTTAAAACGCAAAATGCTGATATGGTCTTTACCACATCAGCTCTATCTTCTTTTTTAGAAAGTAAAATATCTCTTCAACTTCCCTCACTTATTTTAAAAATTAAAATCTTTTTCATCTTAATTCTTAAAATTTTTGTTATACTCCATATTACAATTTTTTTTTATTCTTGTATATAACTATTTTAAAATATAAAATTTTCAACATAAAAAAGGAGGGGTTTAACCCCTCCTTTTAAAATAATATGTAATAATATCTTATTTCATAGCATTTTCAACTGCAACAGCAACTGCAACTGTAGCACCTACCATTGGGTTATTACCCATACCAATTACACCCATCATTTCTACGTGAGCAGGAACTGAAGATGAACCGGCAAATTGAGCGTCACCGTGCATTCTTCCCATTGTATCTGTCATACCATAAGAAGCAGGACCAGCAGCAACATTATCAGGGTGAAGTGTTCTACCTGTACCGCCACCTGATGCTACTGAGAAGTATTTTCTTCCATTTTCCCAGCACCATTTTTTATATGTACCTGCAACCGGGTGTTGGAAACGAGTTGGGTTTGTTGAGTTACCAGTAATAGATACATCAACACCTTCTTTTATCATAACTGCAACACCTTCTGATACATCATCTGCACCATAGCATTTAACTTTTGCTCTTTCTCCATCTGAGAACGGTGTTTCTTTTAATACTTTTAATTCGCCTGTTTTATAGTCATATGCAGTTTCTACAGCTGTAAAACCGTTAATTCTTGCAATGATATAAGCAGCATCTTTACCTAAACCGTTTAAAATAACTCTTAAAGGTTCTTTTCTTACTTTGTTTGCATTTCTTGCAATACCAATAGCACCTTCAGCTGCTGCAAATGATTCGTGACCGGCTAAGAAACAGAAACATTTTGTTTCTTCTCTTAATAACATAGCACCTAAATTACCATGTCCTAAGCCTACTTTTCTTGTATCACCAACTGAACCCGGAACTGCAAAAGCTTGTAAACCTTCACCGATAGCTTCAGCTGCATCTGCTGCATTTTTGATACCTTTCTTTATTGCAATTGCACATCCTAATGTATATGCCCAAGATGCGTTATCAAATGCAATTGGTTGAATACCTTTAACAATTTCATCTACATTTATACCTTTTGATAGACATAGTTCATTTGCTTCATCTAAAGATTTGAAGCCATATTCTTTTAGAACTTTATCTATAGTTTTTTGACGTCTATCTTGTCCTTCAAATTTTGCCATAGTTTTATTTCCTTATTTTAATTAGTTATACAAATTTTATTATTGTTTACGTGGGTCGATTGTTTTAACAGCATCTTGGAATCTGCCGTATGTTCCAATATTCTTTTCATAAGCTTCTTTTGGATCTTTTCCTGCTTTAATAGCATCCATTACTTTACCCAAGTTAACAAACTTATAACCGATTACTTCGTCATTTTTATCTAAACCAAGTTCTAAAATATAACCTTCAGCAAGTTCTAAGTATCTTACACCTTTTTGTTTTGTAGAGTGAATTGTACCAACTTGTGAACGAAGACCTTTTCCTAAATCTTCTAAGCCGGCACCGATTGGAAGTCCGCCTTCAGAAAATGCTGTTTGAGTTCTTCCGTATACTATTTGTAAGAATAATTCTCTCATTGCAACGTTTATAGCATCACAAACCAAGTCTGTATTTAATGCTTCTAATATTGTTTTACCCGGAAGAATTTCACCTGCCATAGCTGCTGAGTGAGTCATCCCTGAACAACCTAATGTTTCAACTAAAGCTTCTTGTATTACACCTTCTTTTACATTTAATGTTAATTTACAAGTACCTTGTTGCGGAGCACAACATCCACAACCATGAGTTAAACCTGAAATATCTTTAATTTCTTTGCACTTTGTCCATTCACCTTCTTGAGGGATTGGAGCTGGCACGCCTTTTACACCTCTTTTTACACAACATTGATTTTCGATTTCATGTGTAACTTGCATATTACCTCCTGTTTCTTTATCCATTATTTTATAAATAATTATACGCTAACCTAATATCGGTCTACTTACTAAATTATATTGTAAACAAATTTTCTTGTATATAATTATAAAAAAGCTTAAATAATCTTTTCATATAATCAAAATACAAAAAACTAAGGCTGGAAATATTAGTCCTTAGTTTTTTATATTTCATATAAAAAATATTTTTAAATTTATGCAGAAACTCCATATTTAGCCAAAACTTCTTGATATTTATTTGCAACTCTATTGTTAAGTTCAGTTTTGGTAATATTTCCATCACCATCAGCATCCAGTCCTGAATTTGCAGAATAATATCCTGCCGTAGAACTATCAGATGAAGAACATAATACTTCTTTATCTAAGAATGCGGGTAAGAAACATAATGTATATAAGTCACCACCTGTTAATCTTTGACCAGAACCACCTGTCCAATTAGAAAAATATTGCTCTACATAATCTAATTGTTCAATAGCACTCATGTTTAATAATTCCTGAGTAGTTGTACCTAATGATCTTGCAGTTGAAGGCATAAATTGAATTAAACCTATTGCACCACCATTATTATTATATGCTAATGGATTAATACCGGATTCACTCTGCATCATACCAATTAAATCTCTTGGATCACAATTGATATTTTTGGCAACTTCTTCAAGTTTAGCACAGAAACCGCTTCCTAATTGAGCATCCAATTCAGCAACTAATTCATCAGGTAAACTTCCACTATAATGTTCTTTTTCTGTTTGCGTTTTGTCTGCTTCCTTAGTTCTAATAAGTTCATTTACTTCACTTAAAGAATCTAAAGCTGTTGTTAATTCTTCTTGTACGGTTGGTAAATTATCTCGCAATTCACTAAGTTCTTCCTCAACAGCCTTAAACGCTTCAAGAGCTTTTATAACTGGACTATTAGGGTCATTTTTACATACTTCTAAAATTTCCTGTTCAATTTCTTCTTTTTCTTTTTCAAGCTGATCTAATTCTTCTTGTTTAGTCTGTAATTGTTCTTTTAATCCAATAGTATTACCACCACCATTCAACAATTCTTCTAAACGTTTACATTCTTCTTCATCTGCCGGAATTGTATTATTCTCTAATTCATCTATTTGCGCTTTTAGTTCTTGTTTTGCTTGTTCTATTTTACTCTGTTCTTCAGGATCATCTGAAGATACGCCTTCATATGATGATAATGCACTTTTTAGGGAAGAAAGGGTTTTGATATCACTATCAAGTTTATCATTTGCTTTATTCAAAGATACTTCTGTTTCTGCTATTTGTGAATTCAATGAATCAATCTCTCCATTTTTCTCATCTATTGCATTGAGATTTTCTTCATTTCTTTCTTTTAATTCCTCACTGATATTTTCATCATTTTTTACAGCTTCTTCATAAGCTGTTTTTGCATCTTGATATTTTCCACCTTCAATTTCTTTTATATCAGTAAGAACTTTGTCTACATTATTTTGAGCATTATCAACATTTGTTTGTCTTGTTGATTGTTCTTTTTTTAATTGGTCTAAATTCATATCTTTAATATCTTTAGGGGATGTATCTGGTACAGTAGTCAATGAACGACCGCCACTACTATAACTTCTTCCTGTTGAAGTAAATGTTTGAGCAGGGTTAGAAGATTGTCTTGCTGATATATTATCAGAACTTGGCCCACTTTCAGAAGTAACTGTTTCTGGTATTTCTTCTACAGATATTGCTCCATCTGGGAGTTTAATATTATATTCAAATGTTCCATTTTTCATGGATTCAAAGGCTTTTTCCAAATCTTCTATGTTTAATTGTTCTTTATCACCTTGAATATGACTTTCAAATAATTCTTTTTCAAAATCACTTATTTGACCATCTCCATCAACATCGAGATATTCTATTGCTTCTTCACTTGTATAAATAGAATCTAAAACATTATCTATGGTTACCGCTTCTTTAAATAATCCGGTCAAATACTTTATGCATTTTACTATGCCACCAAACATTGAATCTTTCAATATCGGATTTTCTTGTATTACTTCATCTACAGAATCTATAAATGCAGTTATTTCTTCAAGTTCATTTGTTCCATCTTCTTGCTTATTTTTATTAATTGCTAATGATAAATCAAAATTATTATCAGATATATCATATAATGCATTTGTAGTATTTTTACCATTTGAATTATCCTCGCTATTAGATGCACTAATATATGTATCTGATGATTTATCGGATGTAGACATCTCCCCTGATAGAATTTTTTTCAATTCACATATTCCCTGCGTAAATACGGAAACATCTGAATATCCGTTTTCTTTTAGATACGCCTGAAAATCAGAACTATACAGAAATATACTAAGGTCAGGATTATAAGAAGATATTTCTTTAGAAGCTTCTTCTCCATACTTATCAATTAAATAATTAATAAAACCCGTTTTAATTTCTGAAATATTTTCCATATACTACCTTTTTCTTTTTGCAAATAATTTATCGGCAAATTTATATTATAACTTTATGCTTTATTAAAAATTTTTAACTTAATGTTAATATTAAGTAATAGAGTGTTTTAATTTTAATCCAAATAATTGATGTAAATATTGTCAAAATAAAAGAAACTATATATTATTATAAAAAGGATAAAAATGAAACTTAAATATATCATTTCATTCTCAGTTATTATGATTTCGGCATTTTGTTTTTTTAATAAATCAAATGCAGAATTTTCAATACAAAGCATTCCGTCTGATAATATACAGATTGATAAAAATTATATGCCGCAATCTGTTCTAAAGATAAATTATAATCATAATAATTCTTTGGATAATATTAATGAACAAAATATTAAAGTAATACAACCAATACCATTGAGTTATAAAAGCAAACAAGAAATTTATAACATTAGAAAAAATGCGGTTAAAAAATCTATATTCAATTATGATAACTATGAACCCTCTGAAGAAGTATTTGGACAAATTGAAGATAATAAACCGTGGATAAGTATGAATAGCTGTCTTTCAATCGATAACAAAGAAAGCTCAATAACAGGAGCTTCTGAAGAATCAAGATTCATTTTAAATCCATCTGCTTTAGTTCAAATAAATTTCCCTTTCTCCAACTGGTGTGAACCGGATCAAACTAAATTACATTTACACTTAAAAGATATAAAATATCAAAAAGATAATAATGAAATAATAATTACCTACGATAAACTAAACCAAGAAACTCTATCTAACAACAGCTATTTCTCTTTTTGCGGAATTAATGCAAGAGATTTAGGCTACAAATATGCTTTTATTGATATAGAAAAATCAACATACAACTTGCAGTTTGTAAATAATTCTAATATCAGCACAAATATTACCGAATTTCAGGATTTTATTCACTCGGGCGGTTCTTGCGGACATGAAAGCGGATGTAATAATGCTTCACCTTCTCAACCAATGTTAGATTTTGAAAATTCACATAAACAAAATGCTCCATATGAATATAATAAAGAAATTTATATAAAACTATGGAAGAATAAACCGTTATCACAAAATGATAAACCTGATATTGTTGAACGAATTATAATTGAAAAAGCTTAAACTTAACTATTTCCCAAGCTGAATATATTATATATTTCTTCATCAGAAAGTTCAGTAATAACTTTCTCTCCTTCGAATACAGCTAAGTTTACAAGTTCTTTCTTTTGCTTAATCATTTCATCAATTTTTTCTTCAAAAGTACCTATAGTAACTAAACGATGAACCATAACATTTTTATCTTGACCTATACGATAGCTTCTATCGGTTGCTTGTTCTTCAACTGCAGGGTTCCACCACAAATCATAATGAATTACATTCGTTGCAGAGGTTAAATTCAAACCTGTACCACCGGCTTTTAATGACAACAACATTATTTTTTGATCTGGATTTGTTTCAAACTCATGCAGCATGTTTTGTCTTTGGTTAGTATTCAATGAACCATGGAAAAATAATGGAGATATGTTTAATTCATTTTTTATAATTGTTGAAAGAATATTCCCCATTTCTTTATATTGTGTAAAGGCTATAACTTTTTCATCATTTTCTAAAATCTGAGATAATAAAGAAATGAATTTTTCAGTTTTACCTGAAACATCCTTAGTCATTTCACCATATTTTAAATATTGGAACGGATGGTTACATATTTGTTTTAATGCGGTAATAAGCTTGAATATAATACCACGTCTATTTATACCTTTCTGACTTGATATATCTGTCATTAACGAATTCAATGTTTTCTCATACAATGCAGCTTGAGTTTTTGTCAGATAACAATATTCATCTAAAACCATTTTTTCAGGAAGATCATCTATAATTGTTTTATCTGTTTTTAAACGTCTTAAAACAAAAGGTGAAATAGAAAGTTTTAATTTATCTGCTTGCTCATATTGTTTAAATCTTTCAATAGGAATAGCATAACACTTTTGAAAATCTCTAATTGAACCTAAATATCCTTTATTAATAAAGTCAAATATACTCCATAATTCTGTCAACTTATTTTCAACAGGAGTACCGGTCATCGCAATTTTTATATCTGATTTCAAAGATTTAACTGCTGCAGTTTGCGAAGTATCAGGATTTTTAATATTTTGTGCTTCATCAATAACAACCATCCCCCAAGTTGTTTTCTTTACTTCTTCAATATCAATTCGAAGAATGGCAAATGTGGTAATTAATACATCTGCTTTCAAATCTAACTGACGTTCAGATCCATGGTATGCACTTGCCTTTAAAGAAGGTGCAAACATATTTAATTCTTTTATCCAGTTCCCCATTAAAGTTGTAGGACAAACTACCAAAACAGGATCTTTTAATTTATTTTCTTCCTTTAATTTTAAAATTAAACTTATAACCTGTATAGTTTTACCAAGCCCCATATCATCAGCGATACAAGACCCAAAACCCTTTATAGTATTTGTATATAACCACTTTAATCCACCCATCTGATATGGTCTTAAAACACCTTTTAAGCCTTCAGGTGGAGTTACTTCTACTGATTTACCCAAATCTTTAACTATATTTGCAAAAGCTTCATCATAATCAAATTCATAATCATTTAAATGACCTGAGAATGCAGCATGCAACATTTCCATCCTCGTAATCTTATCAACTTTAGGATTTTTCAATTTGTTTATTATTGCCTGTGCTTCATTTTGATCAATTAATATATATTTATTCTTAAATTCAATTATTCCGTTTGCATCTTTTATAAGTTTTTCAAACTCCTCAACAGATACTTTTTCATCCCCAATTGACACTTGGAAAGAAAAGTCAAAAATACTTGATAAACTTATATTACCGCCCTTACCATTCAAAATATCGGCAACATCTTGCTCGCGTGAAGTTTTAATTCTCGCATTAATAGAAGCTCTTGGAACTACTATATTACCAAAGTTTGGAGGGAAATTAATATTTATTCCTGCTTTGTTCAAATAATATGCAGTATGAATCATTAACTTATATACATCATTTAAAGATAAATACATTTTTAAGTTATCTTCATCTTCAAATAATGTTTCAAGCTCTTTGTAATAACGAAGCGCATAATTCAATTGTTTTTCAACAATACTTATAAGATATGAATTCTGATATCCCCAATAAGTTCCATCTTGATATATTTCAAGAAGTTGTTTAGGAGGTTCTTTCTCATTCAGTTTTTCATTATTTGCTTTAACTGAGATTGTCAATAAGAACTTATCTTCTCCGATTTTTTCAATATCCAATTGCGGACTTACAGGATATTTTCCAATATATATTTCATCCAACCATTCACTAATAGCTTCAGCTAAGTCTAATGAACGAATATAACGTTTGTTATTAGAGGGTTTTATAAAATATACAGATGAAATTATATCTTTAAATTTGTATGCTTTAAATTTCAAAAATTTAAAAATCACATAATTCATATAATCTTCAATTAATTTATCTGCAATATGCTTTTCATTTGAAATTTTTGTAAAATCCAAAGTATTAACTTCATCTATAGAATCTTGAAGCAAATCATTAATAGCAAACATTTCATATGTTATAGTAAAAAAATTATCTGTCTTATTAACTTTTGGCAAGAAATAAAGTTTTTCAACAACTTTTTTTACGAACTGAGTAACTATATTGAAAATCCTGAATGACTCAGTAATATGAGGATTATCTACAATTGAATCGAACCCGGAAAAATATTCCCAAATTAGTTCTAAGGGAACCTTATATCCTATTTTTGTTTCTTTATTTCCGCCATTTTCTTCAATTTCATAAGTTGTAGAAGAAAATCGGTACATTGAGCCTTTTGATTTTAAATAAAAGTCAAAATTATTTGTCGGTGTAACAAAAACCTCGTAACTTTTTCCTTCCTTTATTAAATAGAAATATGTATTTTTTATTACATGACTTGAATTTTGAAAGGTTGTAGCAAATTCATCTTCAACAAGTTGATATATAGTACTAATCATCAAACGGAAATCTTTTTTTTCGCACCCCACAGGATTTTCCGTCAAATTATGAAACATTTCATCTATATTATTTTTTTTAAAAGAAAAAGCAAACCTATTATTAGTTGTTTCGGATGTCATGTAATTCCCTTTATCTAACCTTTTATACATTATACAATAAAAAATTTTAACTAATGTATACTTTTTTGTTATGAACCTACGATTTTGCTATAATTTAATCTTATTATGGGTAATTAATTATATATAGATGTAATATCGTAAAATAAAATGAAAACTTGTAAATATATTAATGACACTCTTTTATTCACTCCAGATAACATAACACCTTGTTATTCTTGTTTTTCTGATAAAGCACCTTATTATATAAACTTTAATTTTGATGAGTATGAAAATATAAATTTTACGATAATAAAACAAAATATTATCAATAAAATAAACAGTAATTATGTAAAAGATATACCTTGCAATAATTGTTGTCAGTTAATTGATTGTGGAGATATTCCTTCAAAATACAACCATATTATCTTGAATTTCTGGAATAACAATCCTCTTAAGTATAATATTTTTGAAGTAATTCAAGATTTATATAAACAAAGCCTATTAGACATAAATAATTTAATTGTTGATTTTCAAAGTGGAGATATTGATAACTTTAAAGAATTAAATAAACTAATTTCACTATTTGAAGCAAATGGATATAGAACAATTAACTTTCTAATTAACAATGTAAAATACAGACCGTTCATTGATGAAATATTAAAAAGTGGGAAAGGTACATTATCTATTATTTATGATTTTGAAAATAAAAAGCATATTGATAATAATTCTTTTTCTAAAGTTTTAAGAATGTACATAGGAAATGCAAAAGATAAAAATAGTATCAAAATATATTATACTTTAATAATGGATTATAACGATAATAAGAAAGATATAAAAAATTTTATTGTTGAAACATTTAAAATAGGAATAAATATAATAGGTTTAAGACTATATTATAAAGATATTTCAAACTGGATAAATGCTCCCATTCCACTTCAAAATTGCAAAAAAGAACTTAATAAATTAATTTTATATTTTTTCAAGATAGCCAAGAAATACAGTTTTTACTTAGATATGGATTATCCGGAACAAAATATTATACTAAGAAAAATATTCAGAACTAATAAAATACAAAACAAATCTTTCATTAAAAAAATAAAAAAAATTTTTATTAAATAACTACTATGCTAAAATATTTTCAGGAGAAAATATGAAATACAAAAGCTGTCATTTAATAGAACATGGTATATCTATTGATGTTGATTCAATAAAAGCCTGCTGTTTATCAAGAGAATTCAACAAAGGTCAACTTCCGATAATTAATAAATATGAAAACAGTCAAATTAACTGGGAAGAAATTTTTGAAGTTAAAAGACGCCACAGGAAGCATCAAAAAGTAATGAACTTAACACTATGTGAAGGCTGTTATAATTTACGGGAAGATAATTGGGATGATGAAGATTATATATCTTTTATAAATTTTGACCACTGGAGTCAATGTAATTCTAATTGTATATATTGCGGTGTCCAAGCAAACAAGCCAAAAACAAAAAATAACACATTAAAAGCAATAAAAGAGCTTATAAAATCCGGAAAATTTAAAAATAATGGAGAAATAACATTTCAAGGTGGAGAACCCACAATATTAAAAGAATTTGAAGATTTAGTAAAACTTTTTATAAAAGAAGGTTCAAAAATAAGAGTTCATTCTTCAGGAATTTTATTTAGTCGAGCTATAAGAAACGGTTTAAAACGAGGTAACGTAACAGTTGTAATATCTCCTGATTCTGCTTGTAAAGCAACATACAAAAAAATAAAAAGAGTAGATAAATCAGATAAAGTCTGGAATAATATAAAACATTATAGAAAAAACCTGAAAGATGATTATGCAAATCTTGTTAAAGTAAAATATATAATAATTCCAGGAATTAATGATAATATTGATGAAATTAATTTATTTTTGGAAAAAATCAAAAATCTAGACATAAAAAGTATTATAGTAGATATTGAATACTCATATGCAAACTCGCATATTAATAATATTTCACCACACATATATATTTTAATGGATTATATAGAAAATTTTGCCAATAAAAATAATATTCACTATGAACTATATGATTCTGCAAAATATGCAGTTCAAAATAGAATTGAAGAAAAATTAAAGCAATTTGATTCTGATTTTATAAAACAAGAAATTGCAAAATATACAAGTAACTTATAAATTTTTAACTCTACCTTGCTTTTTAAATACGTTAACAATATCAGATAAATCCCAATATCTGGTCTTTATTTTAAATAAAGCAGTCTGGATATATAAAATATTTTCTGATTTATCATAATAAGTATGATCGTAATCATCAAAACAATATTTACTATAATCACAAAAATATTTTGATGGAAATATTATTTTTGATTGTTGTCCTTTTTCAGTCAGAAATATTGCTTGTAGCATTGTACCAAAACACATATTATAATTTAAAAACGTATATTTATTAAAATCATGCTGCGGAATATTTACAACCACATTATTTGATTTATCAATCAAATTCTTCAAATATGCTTCATATTTGCCAAATTCATAGAAAGAATGTATTTGCCAACTTAAATTAAGAATGCCAAAAAGACTTGCAACTATAATTAGATTTGAAAAAACGAACTTATTATATCTTAATATATCTACTTCAAAATAATCTAGAAGAATGATTATTAAAAAAACAGGATACAGAAACCACAAAACTATGCTATAATAATGCAATTCGATTTTAGGATCAGGAATAAATCTCGTTCTCAGATACAGAGTTAAAATCGTAAACAAAACAACGGGCAGAATAAAAATTAATATACTTTTCCAATTGAATTGTTTTTTATATATAAACGCAATTATTACACATAAAAAAGCAAAACAGGTAATTATTAAGTTTCCAGAAAAGAGATGATTAAAAGTAATAATTGAACCGTTGATCCATTGTTCAAGCCCTACTCCAATTTCTACCTTATTCATTAATCCCAAATATATAGTTCTTATCGGAATATAAAAAGCATATAAAATACCCCAAAAACCAATAATTAATTTTTTCCACAAATCATCATTCTTACCTTTATTCACTATATATAGATTACTAAATATGAAGAATATAAGCCCTAAAATAGCAGAAGTTTCAAACGATTCAAACATATATATTGATAATAAACTAATAGGAAGAATATCTATTAATTTAAATTTTTCTCGAGAAAGGAAATACGCAAGTAATGAAAAATAAAAAGGTATAGAAATATGAATTTCTCTAATTGCCCAAATAGCATTTGGTATACACAATAATGAATAAAAGAGAAAACCAATAGTTGCAATATCATATCTTTTTGTTCTCATTGCAGATAAATACATGACAATCAAACCAAATAAATGAATAATAAAATATGAAGAGGACCAAAGCTTTAAGGAATATATTATAGAACTATTTTTTATAAAAGAAAAAAACAAATTAAAGGGAATAGAAATAAGTAAATCATTAAATGTTCTTGTTCTATTTTGGTTAATAACTAAAAAATTATTATAATTGTCCTCTGACTGGAAAATAATACCTGAAAAAGAAGCCGGAATATCAAAGAATAAACCAACAGAATTCTTCCAATAAGCAAATAAAAATATAAGAAAAGATAGTATAAAACAAACTATCCAAAATTTATTTTTTACAAAAACATCATCATAAGATTTCATTTTTCAGCCCAATAATACTATAAAAAATAATTATATTCTAATATAGTATAATATACAAAATATAAACACAAGAAAACACATGAAAAACACTTTTTATTATGTTAAAATTTTAATTAATATTTTGGAGGAAAAACATGATAAATAAAGAAGAAGTAAAACATGTTGCAAAACTGGCAAGACTGGAACTTACTGATGAAGAAGTTAATAAATATTCTCAACAGCTTGGCTCAATTTTAGAATATGTAGAACAGATGAATGAAGTTAATACAACAGGAATTGAACCTATGCCGCACGCTATTCCTGTATATAATGTAATGCGTGAAGACATTGTTAAATATGAGCAAACAAAAGAAGAACTGATGGCAAATGCACCGTTTGAAGAAGACGGATTTTTTAGAGTTCCAAAAATAAACTAGCGTTTGTAATAAAAGTGACACTAGATTAGAAAGAATTGAGGGAATATGAGCACAAAATATATTTTTGTAACCGGCGGTGTTGTATCCTCCTTAGGTAAAGGTATTGTAGCAGCGTCTCTTGGTCGTTTGTTAAAAGCAAGAGGGTTTAGCGTTGTAATACAAAAATTTGATCCTTATATAAATGTCGATCCTGGGACTATGAGTCCGTTTCAACACGGAGAAGTTTTTGTAACAGATGACGGAGCCGAAACCGATTTAGATTTAGGTCACTATGAAAGATTTACAGATACAAATTTGGGAAGAATTAACAATGTAACATCAGGAAGTATCTATCAAACAGTTATAAACAAAGAACGTCACGGAGACTATCTTGGAGCAACTGTTCAAACAATTCCGCATATTACAAATGAAATAAAATCAAGAATAAAAAAAGCAACTCAACAATTTAAACCTGATTTTATTATTGCAGAAATCGGAGGAACAATTGGTGATATTGAAAGCCTGCCTTTTATTGAATCGATTAGACAATTCAGAAGTGAAGCAGGCTTTGGAAATAGTATTTCTATACATGTAACATTGCTTCCATATCTTCCAACATCAGGTGAATTAAAAACAAAACCGTCCCAACATAGTGTTACAAACTTGAGAAGCTATGGTATACAACCTGAGATATTAGTTTGCAGAACTTCAAAACCAATTCCCAAAAAAGAAAAAGAAAAATTGGCATTATTTTGTTCTGTACCCAAAGATGCTGTTATAGAATGTAGAGATATGAAAAGCATATATGAAGTTCCCCTTGCATTAGAAGAACAAAATATGGCAAGTGTAGTACTTCAAAGATTATTTATGCAAGACGTAAAACCAAACTTAGATTCGTGGAAAGAACTTGTTAACAGAATAAAAAATCCTGAAAAAACGATTAGAATAGCAATTGCAGGCAAATATACAAAATTGTCAGATGCTTATATTTCTGTAGTAGAATCATTAAAACATGCCGGCTATGAAAATAAAGCTCAAATAGATATAAAATGGATAAATTCAGAAGATTGTATAGATTTTGAAAAAGCAAAAGAAGTATTATCAGATGTTGATGGCTTAGTCGTTCCTGGCGGATTTGGCATAAGAGGCATCGAAGGAAAGCTAAACGTAATAAGATATGCAAGAGAAAATAATATTCCATTCTTAGGATTATGCTTAGGAATGCAATGTGCTGTAATTGAATACGCAAGAAACGTTGTTGGATTAAAAGATGCAAATTCTATGGAATTTAATGAAAATACACCATATCCTGTTATTGATTTAATGACAGAACAAAAAAATGTTGAAGGTTATGGCGGAACAATGAGACTAGGTCAATTTGAATGCCATATACAAAAAGGTACTAAAGCAGAACAAGCCTATGGAACTAATGTTATATTTGAAAGACATAGACACAGATATGAAGTTAATAATGAATACCGTACACAAATAGCGGAAAAGGGATTGGTATTCTCAGGACTTTCACCTGACGGTATGCTTTGCGAAATGGTTGAATTACCTCAAAATGACTGGTTTGTAGCTTGCCAATTCCATCCTGAATTCAAATCAAGACCGGAAAAACCGCATCCTTTATTTGCAGGGTTAATAAATGCCGTACTAAAGCAAAAAGAATCAAAATCTAAAGTTTTAGAAAAAGTATAAATATAAAAAGAAAAAGAAACAGAAGCAATTGCTTCTGTTTCTTTTTAATACATTTTATCCATATCCTTAGATTTTTTACGCCAATCTTTTATAACTTTAACCTGTAAATCCAAGTAAACCTTTTTATCAGCAGTAAATTCTATTTCTTTCCTTGCTTCAGTTCCTATTTTTTTCAACATTGAACCGTTTTTACCGATTAAAATACCTTTTTGAGTTTCTTGTTCAACAATAATTTGAGCTTCAATCCTATCAATATTTTCTTTTTCTTCATAATTTTCAATAACAACAGCAACACTATGAGGAACTTCATCATGAGTATATAAAAGAATTTTTTCTCTGATAAGTTCTCTTGCTATATTTCTCATTGTTTCATCTGTTATTTGTTCATCGTCGTATACTTTTTCACCAGCAGGTAACTTTCTTATAATATTGTTTATTAATGTATCAAAGTTTCGTCCTGTTTTGGCTGATATTTTTACACTTGGGTAATTTTTTTCGAGTAAAGTTTTATATGTTAATAAATTTTCTTCTCGTTTTTGTATATCTTTAACTAAATCATATTTATTAACAACTAAAATCATTTCATTCTTATAATCTTTAAGAACATTTTCGACAATCCATTTATCTCCTCGCCCTGCAGAGGTTGAACCATCCACTACAAAAAGTACCAAATCAACATCAGGAATAGCACTTTTTGCTTCATCTACCAAACATTCACCTAACTTATCAATAGGTTTATGAATTCCTGGTGTGTCAACAAATACAATCTGAGCTTCATCCGTTGTTAGAATACCATTAATTCTTCGCCTTGTAGTTTGAGCCTTATTTGTAGTAATCGCTATTTTTTGGCCTATTAATCTATTTAATATAGTAGATTTACCAACATTGGGTCTGCCAATAATGGCAACATAACCAAATTTATAATGTTTCATCTTCTTCTACAATCTCTGCTTGTTCTTCTTTGTCAACAAAAGGAGTATCTTTTCTCATAATTACACGAGAAATTCTAATTCCATCAAGTTCTATAACTTCAAAAGTAAGGTTTCTGTCTTCTACTTTATCTCCTATTTCAGGTTCTCTTCCAAGCAGACCGAATACATAACCGCCTATAGTTTGAAAATCTTCATTTGGTATATCCAAATCATATCTTTCATTAATGTCTTCTATATCCATCTGAGAGGAAACATTTAGTGTATTGTCATCAATTTTAATTAATTCAGGAGTCGGTGCTTCATCAAATTCATCATAGATTTCACCAACAATTTCTTCAATAATATCTTCTACTGTAACAATACCTGCTATTCCACCATGCTCATCAACTACAGCAGCTATTTGATTTTTCTTTGATATAAAATCACTAAGTAAATCACTTATAAATTTATTTTCAGGTATTATCATTATTTCACGTGCTAAAGACTTTATCTCAAAACCTTCTTTTTCATATGTTTTATCTCTTAAAGCCTTAAGTGCATCTTTAGCATTAATAACACCGATAATATTATCAACTGTATCTTCATATATTGGAATACGGGTATGACCTGAATCAATTATTAAATCGACCAAAGTATCAAGATTATCTTCCGCATCTACAAAAACAACCTTTGTACGAGGTACCATAATTTCTTTTACTACGGTTTGGGAGAAAGAATAAAAGTTTGATAACATATCTGCTTCTTTGTCATCAAATACATCTATTTTCTCACCTTCTTGAATTATTTTATCAAACTTATCTTCCCAATTTTCTTCTGCATCATTTGAATCAATTTCAACAGAAATATGAGATATATTTTTAAAACGCTCTCTGATTTTTCTTTCAACCATTTCTGAAATATCATCAGCTTCTTTAACTTGTATTTCAGGATCCACTTCAATTTTAATATTAACAATCAAACCAGAAGTTCCCATATTCATTGTCTTAAGTTCTTTGACACAACTGACACAATGAAGATTTTCTGCAATTTGTTTTATAACCTCTTCAACCTGAGGCTCCGCTGATAGCCCTGTCAAAAGATTAACATTATTTTTCAACATATAACCGGCTAAAAACAATAACATCAATGCAATAATACCAGAGGCTATTCCATCAGGAATATGAGCAAGGCTTTCAGGTAAAAGATATTTTGAAATTGATACTGCAATAAAAGCAACAATTACACCTGTTAAGGCAACTACATCTTCATACCAAACATACTTTGTTGTTGGTGTATTAATTTTATGTACATATTTTATTGATTTTATAAAATCAACGAAAGGATTAACATGTTTAACATTTGCTTCATCAATAACAGCATTTACAGCACTATTTACAGCCCAAGATTCAAAACATATACTTGCAATAAGAATTATAGCCAGAACACCATAATGATTTAATAATTCATCAACACCGTGTGTATTAATAAAAATTTTATTATATGCACTTAACAAAGAAACTGCTGCACCAAAAAACATTAATATACAGGCAACAATAGTCCATACATTTGTTTCAAGTCCATGTCCGAAAGGATGAACACCATCAGCTGGTCTTGAACCTCTTTTAAGTCCAACCATAAGACAAATACTGTTAAAAGAATCAACTCCAGAGTGCACAGCTTCTGCAAACATAGCAGAACTTTTAGTAAAATACCAAGATGCCAATTTTATTAACGTTATAAAAATATTTGCAAGAAAAGCACGAACAACTGCTCTAAATTTAAGATTAATAGCTTGTTTTTTTTCACTTTCCGCTTCAACTATATCAATTTCTTGCGGAGTCGAAACACTGTCTGATGTCATTTTTTTCCTTATTTGTTAATACTAAAGCAATTATAAAATAAAGGCATAAAAAAGTCTATTATACAAATTTTAAGAGTTTTTTATTAATATTTTAACTGTCAGAAAACAAAACACTTTAAAAAATTTTATAAGTGTAATACAATTGAGAAGTTGATAGCTAGTTTATTTATTTTATACAATATAAATAGCATATTGAACATTGAAAACAAGAAAAACATATATCGGGATGTAGCGCAGTTTGACTCTGCCGAGCAAAATGATTAAGTATCATTTTGTGAGAGGTAGCACCGTAGGTGCGCTACAAAACCGAAATTAAACTATCGGGATGTAGCGCAGTTTGGTAGCGCACCGTGTTCGGGTCGCGGGGGTCGCAAGTTCGAATCTTGTCATCCCGATTTTTTGTTGGCTCGCAAGTTCTTCCGCTTCGTGATTTTCTAATTAAATAAAAGAGATAAATAGCCTTTTATAGATTTTTCTTTTGGGTTAAAACCCAACCCACATACTATTTTGTAGTAAATATTTGTATATATTTTTGGGCAAATCCTAAAAAAAGTACATTTCCATCATTTAAAACTTTTGTTAAATGATTTAGCCTTCGATAACCCATATCATCTATTTTCATTAATTTATTTTTGGAAATATCATATATATATGCATCACTTCTTGTTATTACAATTGATATACCGGAATATCCACCCGTTATTAATATATTTCCATCATTTAATTGAACAAAATTTGCCCCCATTATTCCCGTAATTTTATCGTAATTATCTATTCTTTTTTCTATTTCTTCATTACCATAATCATAATATCTATCTATATAACCAACTGTTTTCAATGTATCAGATTTAACATCATATAAATCTATTGTTTTGTCTTCGTCTATAATGGAAGGAAATATGAGAATATTACCGTTTTTGTCCTTAAACAAATAAGGATAAAGTTTTTTTTGTGAAAGTTTTGCATTAAGAATTTTACACTTTGTGGTTTTTATATTACAAAGTTCTATATCTAATAACTTTTCTTTATAATAATATTTTGAAGGAATAGCGCCACCAACAACTAAAATATCTGTATCATTTAATTGGATAACAGAATAACTTACTCTTTTTATTTTAAGCTCAGCTACTTTTTTAAAATTTAAGTTATTACTATCCAATAGATATAAACTATCTGACCAATAAGGTGCTTTGTTTGAGCGTCCTATATATATTAAAACATCACCATTTGCTAATTGGTATAATGAATTTTCCGTTGAGTCAATTAAGTTTTTTTCTAGTCCCAATTCTTTAATTTCAAATGTATTTATATCAAAAATTGCGAAATAGTTTTTAAAATCTTCTGTCTTTCCAATAAAAAAAATATTTCCATTTTTAAGTTGTACACAATCGACTACTTGATACAAAATAGGAGAAGTAACTTCTTTTATTTTTTTAGTAGTATAATCAAATATTTCAATATGAACTAATTTATCAATAAATGGAATGGTTGTATATTTACCTTCATTCTTTTCTTTATTTTTCACACCAAATATAATATATTTATTATCGCCAATATCAAAAATACCATTACTTAAACCATTATACACGGACTTTGTTTTCCCGATTTTAGTAAATTTATATTTAGTGTCTTTAACATTAGCATTATTTTTTTTATTAAAAATAACTATTGTAACTATAGAAAAAACTAATAGCAAAAAACAAATGAATAATAATCTATATGTTGGTTTTAAACCCAACAACTTTTCCCACCATTTTTTATTGCATTCTTCTCTATTTTGATTTTCTTCTTGTTTATTTTCTATATTCTTATTCTCATCTGTCATTAAATTTTCCTATTTTTTATAAAAGTAATATTTTGTTTATATTCCCTTTTTTTATTTTGTTGAAACATTTTACTTTTTATTTTTTAGCATTTGGGGTACTTCTCTGTAATTATGTATGTTCTGTTAGACTATGGTAAACCAAATATTTTTAACAAAAGCAAAGATTTTCTAAAAAGAATTAAAATAAAACCTACTAATTATGTTTCATTCTCCACATAAAAAATATTCTTTTCGAGCATTTATTTTTTTGATATAAAGAAGATGAACGGGGCGTTAGCGCAGTTGGTAGCGCACAACACTGGCAGTGTTGGGGTCAGGGGTTCGAGTCCCCTACGCTCCATTTTAATTTTCATTTACTATAACAATTAAATTATTTGTTTTTTAATCCATTCCATAATTATTGATACAAGATATTCTTGTTGAGTTGTATTTAATTGTATATTTTTAGGGAATTTATGCCATTGTTCAATACAACCTCTACAACATGTAGCTGTGGCATGTTGAGCAATAAAAACAGGATGACCTCGCATTGGAGTTTGTTTTCCGTCATTTGGTATATAACAAGGTGAAATTCTTTCTCTTATAAAATCAACTGCGTGAGAATGAATTTTTTCCAAGCCTTTTTCTTTAATATATTCTATATCTTTCGCTTTAAGTTTAAACTTACTTCTGAACTTCGATTTTTTTAATTTTTCTAAAATTTCCATAGCAATTTATAATTTTTATTTCAAAATCATTATAGTACAAGTAGTTATCTTTAATGAATTAATTTTATATTTTAATATTTTTGCCATTCATGATTCTAATTTTTCCAAAAATCGGATGTTCTGTGAACGCTCTATCATGTAAACCTGCAAGAGCCCATAAAATATTTGTATAACCATTTGATGATGGAGCATCATAAGCATATTTATCATTCAAATATATAGCAATTTCTAAAGCTTCTTTATTTGTCTTTGTCCATTCAAGAATTTTTTTCGCCCAGTACATTCTTAAATATCCATGGATTTTTCCTGTTTCTATAAGCTGTTTTTGAGAATAGTTCCATAAAGAATCGTGTGTTTTTGCTTCTTCTAGTTCTTTTTGAGTATATAGAAATTCCCTATAATCATTTTCATGTTTTATTAGTGTCTCTTTCGCCCAATTTGGTATACACTCCATAGATTTATAGTTTTTACAGTATAAACAATAGTTATCAGAAAGTTCTTTTCTTATTATTAATTCTTCAAGGAAACTTTCTTTGTTTTCTATAGAAGCATTAGATTTTATAACTTCAATTGCTATTCTTTGTGGTGATATAAAACCAAGATTCAGATATTTTGATAAATTTGAAGTCATATCTTTTTGCGGCAAATTTTTATATTCTGAATAGAAATCAAGTTTCTTGTTTATAAAATTTTCAAGTTCTATATCTGCTTGTGTCTTAAAAGAATTAATTTTAGGGAATTCATTAAGAAAATTATAAATATTAAAATATACTTTTCGTCTAAAAGTTGCAGCATTATATTCTTGTTTATCCGAAACAAATCGAGAAGGAATTATGTTATGTGAATCTACTTCTAATATTTTGCAATGAATATTTTTTAAATAATCTTTATTATCTACAGGATTAAAATCTATTATTAATAGACCAATTGAAAGATTATTTATACTATCTGCAATATTAAAATCATATTCTGCTAAACTTTTTTTTAATTCTTTTATTTGATTATTATAAAAAAACTGTTTATTTTCATTTTCAAATT
>DVJT01000007.1 GCA_018716565.1 Candidatus Avigastranaerophilus faecigallinarum
TTTCCGGTGATCAAGCGGTAGGACACCACCCGTTCCCATTCCGAACACGGTCGTAAAGACTACTTGCGGTGAAAATACTTGGCGGAGGACCGCCTGGGAAGATAGCTAGTTGCCGGATTCAAGTTTAGAGGGGTTAGATGATTTTCATTTAACTCCTTTTTTTATATATTTCAGACAACTTATAAACTTTTTCGAGATAAATTATTAACATCTTCAATATTTTATTTTTTTGTCTTGGGAAAATATGTTAGTCATATGATTTTTGTTTTGTTTTAAACTTCTAATGTTGTTGATTATAAAATAGTTGGAGTGTTTATGCCTTTTTTTAACTTAAGTGCAAAGAATATTAGATTTAATGTTGTTGAGAATAATTCTAAATCTTTAGAGCCTGATGATTGTTTTCTTGAAATTACCGTTAAAAAAACATTTCTGAATGATTTTCTAGTTAATTTACTTTTATTACAAGAAAGTTCGCCAATATTAGATATACCTTTAACTAAGCGTGAGAAACAGGTTTTGAAATGTTTGTCTTCTGGTAAAAATAATGCGCAAATTGCAGAGGCTATGCATGTAAGTGTTCATACTGCAAAAGTTCATATTCATAATATTTTTAGTAAATTATCTGTTCAAGATAGAACTGAGGCAGTTGTTAAAGCAATAAAATATAAATTAATTGATATTTAATATTAATTTTTGTTAACTTCCATGCAATTTTTTATATCAAAAATACTTTATTATAATGTAAGGTAGTTTTGGGGTTTGGTATAAGTATGGTAGATGTTGCAAATTTTGATGTTATAGATAAATCAAAATCATTGAAATTTTCCGACTTTAATTCATCTCAAATGACAGATTTATCTGCCAATGATGCTAGTATTTTTTCTGATTCTACATCTATATCTGTTGATAATGTGGATTCTTTACAAATGCAGTTAGATACTGTTGAGCAAAAGCAAGGTTTTTTGTCTAATACTTGGAATGAGATAAAGGAAACTACCGGTTTGGGAACTAGTGTTAAAAAATGTGATGAAGCTATAGAAAAATATAAGAATGGTGAAATTTCTTTTGAAGAAGCTTCAGCCACAATAGAAGAATTTTCTCAAAAACAAGATAGCAGTTTGGATTTATTTTCTAATATAGCTACAGGTATAGCGGCTATTGCAGCTGCAAGTCTTGCTGGTGCTGCGATTGTTGCTTCTGGTGGTACGGCTACTCCTTTAGTATTGGCTGCTATTGGAGCTGGAACAGGTGCTGCAACAAAAACTGCATATAAATTTACTGATAGAGCAACAAATGATATTGATGGTGATGCTTTGGATTCTAAGCAAATATTGAAAGATGGTTTGTCTGGTGCTGTAACGGGTACTATTGCTACTGCAACAATGGGCACTGGAAGTTCATCTGGTACTCTTTTTAAATCGCTTGTTAATGGCGCTTCTAAAAGTGCAAAAACTGGTTTCATTACTGGGGCTATTTCTGGTTCTTCAAATTATTTTATAGATACTGCACTTGATGAAAATAAGGATTTTGATACCAAAGAATTTCTAGCAACGACTGCAACTAGTGCTGCTGTTGGTACTGCAGTAGGTGGTATTATGGGTAGTGCAAATGCTGCTATGCGTTATACAGGTGTATTGAAACATGGCGGTATGGTCAAAGTTGATGATAATACAGGTAAGCTTCTTAATGCTACTACAGAAGATATAGTTGCTAATTCTGCTTGTAATGCTGAGTATAAACTTGTTAATAATGGAATTCGTTCTGTTGCTGCTTAGTTTTATTTAATATAATATATCAGTACAAAAAAGCAATGTATTTCATTGCTTTTTTAGTTTAATATATTTATATGATTAATTTTGATTCTTTAGTATTAAAACTATTTTTTGAAGAAAACTGTGATTTTTTTGTAGGTGCAAAAATTCAAAAAATCCAGCAGCCCAATCGTTCTGAATTGATTTTTTCTATTCGGAATTTAGGTGAGTCAAGAAAGTTGTATATTAATTTTAATCCGAGTTTTTATCATATTTGTTTTATGTCTAAAGATAATGAGTATAAAAGAAATATGATTATTCCCAAGACTGCACCTATGTTTTGTATGCTTTTAAGAAAATATATACAAAATGCGAAAATAATTAGAGTTGATGTTCCAAAATATGAAAGAATTTTTGAGATTTATTTTGAATATTTTGATGAACTAAATGAAAAATCCCAATTATGTCTAGCTATAGAGTTAATGGGTAAATATAGTAATGTTATTTTATATAATTATGATACTAATGTAATTATTGGATGTGCGCATAATGTAAGTTCAGAAAAAAGTAGAGAACGAGAGCTTTATGGTATGCTTCCTTATATTTATCCTCCGAAGCAGAAGAAAAATAATCTTACTAAAGTAACTTTTGAGTCATTTAAGAAAAATATTGATTTTGAAAAATTAGCACAATCTATAGCATCTAAATATCATTATCTTACAATTTCTTTTGTTCAAGATATTATAGATTCTATTAAACCTTTTTCTTTGGAAATACTTTATGAAAAGCTTAAATTCTTTTTAAATCAGCATAAATATAGATATTTTATTACTACAGATCATTCAAAATACTTTTTGGATGAAGTTAAAAACGCTGCTGAATATAATTGTGTAAACGATATGATTGATGATTATTTTTCGTATCATCAAAATCAAGTTATAATTTTTAATCTAAAAACTAAGATTCTCAGATTCATAAATATGCAATTAAAAAAGTTATATACATTAAAATCAAAACAGGAAATTCTTATAAAAAAAATTGATAAAGCTAATTCTTATAAAACAAAGGCTGATATTATTATGGCTAATTTGTATTCATTAAAAAAAGGAATTAGAAAAGTATCTTTATATGACTTTGATGGGAATCTTCAAGAAATTGAGTTGGATGAAAATCTTTCTCCTGTTGATAATGCAAATCGTTATTATAACTTATATAAAAAGTCAAAAAATGCATATGAACATGCATCAATAATGATTCTTGAGACGAATTCTCAAATTTTATATTTTGAAGAAGTATCTTATTTTGTTCAATCTACTATTGATATAAATGAACTTAATGATATTTATTATGAATTAATTGAAGAGAAAGACTCAAATATAGAAAGTGTTCAAAAAATTGATTTTATTGAATTTCAAGGAACTAAGATTTATATTGGGAAAAACAAAAAACAAAATGATTACATTTTGTCCAAATTATCATCAGGTGAAGATTTGTGGTTTCATCCGTTAAATGCACCGGGGGCTCATGTCCTGGTTAAATCAAATAATAAAAAAGAAATTATATCAGATGAAGTCTTGTTAAAAGCTGCTGAACTTACTAAAGAGTTTTCATCACAAAAGAATAATTCGAAAACTTCTATAATTTATACCAAACGAAAATATGTAAAAAAAGCCAATAAAAAGCAAGCTTTCGTTACTTATAAAAATGAAACTGAGATTATCGTATAGTTTGTTATTTTGTAAAGTTTGTCATATCAGAGAATATATTGTTTGTTTTTTGATGTTGATTGAAGAAATTTGGATTTAACATATTTATTTTATTTAATTGGTTTGTTGATTTTTGAGCTTCTTCTTCTCTAATACGTTTTTTTGTTGCTCTTTCATTAATAGCAGGTAACAAGAAGCCTAAGAATACAGGTACTAATACAAGAACTGAAAGTGCTGTGAATCTTGCATTAAGTGTTTTCGCTTTTTGTACCCAAGGATTATTTTTATCTTTAAATAAATCTGTTAGTTGTTTTACGTCATCAGAGTCTATAGCTTTAGATAAAACTTCTTTAATTGTTGAATTATCTGCTGTAGCTATATCTTTGCCTTCTTTTGCAAGCAATCTTTGAACTATATTTTTAGCTTCATCTGTAACGCTAAATACTTTTCCCAGATTTCCGCCTTGCCCTTCTATAAATTCACAAAAGCCTTTTATACCATCTTTATATTTATCGATACCGCTATACTTAGAAATAATTTGTTCTGTTGAAAGAACTTGAACTCCTTTTATCGGACGAAGATAATCAAATAATTTTTTAGCAAAGCTTTGTTGTTTAAATCCCTTATCTTTTGACGCTAAAACAAGTCCTGATTTCATTTCATTTAATTTTGAAAAACCTTTACGTAGTTCTTTTTCTGCAAAACACATAGTTGCACAAGTAACCAAGTCTCTTCTTAATATTTCTTCTTTGTCATATTTGTCTTTTGCACGAATTGTTCTTGGCAGAAGTATTCCAAATCCCATAATACCAAGTAATAATGGGAAAGAAACATTACATCCTTCAAAT
>DVJT01000147.1 GCA_018716565.1 Candidatus Avigastranaerophilus faecigallinarum
TTTATATAAATGACATACATGGTCAGGTTCCAAAAATGCAAAGATTAGTTTCAGCATCACATCATGCCGGACTAAATGCTTCCAAAAATGGTGCTGATATATTAAAAGTTTGTGCCGGTGATACATTTATAGGCTCTGATGAAAAACGAAACCTTGCAGCTGCAAGGTTTTTAGATACTGCAGGTATCCATGCTCAAACATTGGGTAATCATGAGTTTGATATAACTGCTTCTATTTGCGGAAATTTGTTAAAGAATTCAAAGGTTAAAACTTTAGGTATGAATTTAAATTTCCCAAATAATTCATCTCCTTTAGCACAAAAAGTTTTGCGATCTACAATTGTAGATGGAGAAAGTGGGGAAAAATACGGATTGATTGGAGTTCAACCTTCAGATTTGGCTTCAAGAATTAAGAAAAAAGAAATTCTTGAAGGAATTACAACTGATGATAAAGAACAGACAATGCGTGAATTACAAGAAGAAGTTAATAAGTTGAAACAACAAGGTATTAATAAAATTATATTGTTGTCTCATGAAGGAAATGCTGTTGAACGAGAAATAGCTCAAAAAGTAAGCGGTATTGATGTTATTATTGGTGGACATTCTCACGATTTAATTGAAGGTGTTACACTAGGTGAAAATTTGTTATATTCTCCTGCTGGTGAACCTGTTGTTATTACTCAAGCAGGTAGAGATGGTAACCATTATGGTGTTTTAAATTTGGAATTTAACGATGATGGTCAAATTACTTATGTTCAAAATAACATTATGGATACAAATATTCATAATCCGAATATGGTTATGACGAAGACTATTGATTCTATTTTGGGTAAATCTCCTGAAATAGGACACTTAAATCATGTTGATCCGATTCCTAAAAATAATTTGCTAGAAGAAAACCCATGGGCTGACTTTGTTGCTGATGCTATAAGAAAGAATCTTGATGCTGATATAGTTTTAATTAACTCAGCTAATTTTAGAGGAAGTGTTGACCATGGTGTTGTAACTGAACGAGACATTACTAGTATTTTCCCGTTTAATAATAAATTGTTTAAAGTGAAATTGAATGAAGAGGATTTGGTTGATGCAATAAGACAGTGTGGAAAATCCTTGACCGCAAAAAATTCAAAACCCGGAATTATGCAAGTTTCAGGTCTTACTTATACTTTAGATTCTCAAGGTAATTTGACATCTTTATACTATGTTGATAAGCAAGGTAATAAACAGCAAATTGACATTAATCATCCAGATGAAGATAAAATATATACCGCTGTTTATGATGAATTCTTGGTTGGCGGTGGAGACGATTTAGAAATGTTGGAACGTGATGATGATGAAATTATTGAACGTTATCCGTTTGATAAAGACAAAGTTACTATTGATTATATAAAGTCTTTGTCTCAACCTTTTGATGTCTGTAAAGACGGAAGAATTCAAATAATTAAATAAATTATCTTAATAAATATTTAATTTGACCTTTTTTTGCTTATTTTTTAAAATTATATATATATTTGTGGAATTCACATGTTATAGATAGTATATTTTGGAGTATAAAAATGAAAGCTCATAATGTTGCAGTTATTGGTTGTGGTATTTGGGGTAAGAATGTTGTAAGAAATTTTTACAATCTTAATGCATTACATACAGTATGTGATTTGGATGAAGAGAATAGAAAAAATTTAAAAATTCAATATCCCGATGTTAATATAATCGCAGATTCTAATGAAGTATTTAATAATCCGGAAATAAATGCTGTAGCTGTTGTTACACCAAGTCATACACATTACAAAATTGTAAAAAAAGCTATAGAATCAGGAAAGCATGTTTATGTTGAAAAACCTATTTCTACAGTCTCAGCAGAAGCTAAAGCTTTGACTGATTTAGCTGATGCTAATAATATGGTTTTGATGGTTGGACATTTATTAATGTATCACCCTGCTGTTAATAGATTAAAAATGCTTATTAATGAAGGTGCATTGGGTGAAATAAGATATGTTCAAAGTGATAGATTGAATATTAATCATTTTAAAAATGATAGAAGTGTAATGTGGGATTTAGCACCTCACGATGTTTCTATGACCAGTTATATATTAGGCAAAGAACCTGTTAGAGTTATTAGCGCAGTTGGGGCTTCATCTGATAATAATGATATTATGGATGTTACTCATGTAACAATTGAATATGAAGGTGGAATTATTGCTCATTTATCTGATAGTTGGATTCATCCACAAAAGAGAGTAAACTTGCTTGTCAGAGGGACAAAGGCTACTGCAATTTTTGATGATACGGTTGCAGAGAACAAACTTCAAATATTTGAAAGTTCGTCACCTAAGGTTTCTAAAAATGAAGTTCTTGATTATATTGAAATAGAACCATTAAAATTAGAGTGCCAACATTTCCTAAATTGTATTGAACAAGGCAAACAAGCAAGAAGTGACGGACACAATGGTTTTAATGTTGTAAAAGTTTTGGAAGATGCAGAAAAAATTATGCTTGGAGAAAAAGTTAAAGCTTTAGATTCAGTTAATTTTGCACTTTCTAGAAGTAAAAAATAGTAGTATTGGGGATATTTATGGCTAATTTATTAACAATTTTAAGAATGATTCTTGCAGTAGTTGCAATAGAATTTTTATTTTCAGGTAGACCTGATTTAGCGATAGCATCAGTATTTTTAACTTTATTTGTAATTATATTAGATGGCTTAGACGGTGTTGTAGCACGTGCTTTAAATGAACAGTCAAAATTTGGTTCTGTATTCGATATATTAGGAGACAGAGTTGTTGAAAATCTTTATTGGATTGCTTTTGCGGTAATAGGTTGGGTTGGAGTTTGGGTTCCAATGGTAGTTGTAGCTCGTGGAATTCTTACTGACGGTTTTAGAAGCATTGCACTTGCTCAAGGCTACACTGCGTTCGGGTCTTCAACAATGATGCAAAATAAATTTTTCCATTTTCTTACTGCTTCAAGATTTTCTCGTGCATTATACGGCTTCGCGAAAACAGTTGTTTTTATTATGTTAATTGTTGCAAATATTCCAAATATTGAATATTATGACGGAA
>DVJT01000148.1 GCA_018716565.1 Candidatus Avigastranaerophilus faecigallinarum
CATATAAAGAGTTTCAAAACAGAGTTTATTTTGAATTGACAGAAGTAAAAGATGGAATAAATGAGCTTAAAGAATATTTGATAAGAGGTAAAATATGAAAATTTTTATTAATCCGGGTCATGGAGGAAGCGATCCTGGGGCTATTTCAAAATCAGGAGTAAAAGAAGCTGTTATCGCAGCTGAAATATCTTCTAAATTGAATAACATTTTAATTAACAGCGGTTATAAAACTGAATTATTTCAACAAAAAAACTCAGTTTTGGAAGTAACAAGAAAAGAATGTACTTCCAATTCAGATCTTTTTATTTCAATTCATTGCAATTCTCATGTAAATCCTTCTGCAAACGGAGTTGAAGTTCTCTATTTCCCGTCCTCAATAAAAGGAAAAAAATATGCAGAAATTATGCAGCAAGCACTTGTAAACATCACAAAATTAAAGAACAGAGGAATAATTCCCAGGAACAATCTGTACGTTCTTAAAGCAACAAAAGCCCCTGCTATATTAATAGAACTTGCTTTTCTTTCAAATTCTAAAGAAGAATTATTATTGAAAAATAATCAAGATTTATTCATTAATGCTTTATTCACAGGAATTGAACAAATAAAATCTCAACAGGGTTGATGCCATCGGAATATTATCTGATGGCTCTTTTTTTATATTCATACAAACGCATAACTATCCTTAATTTCATTTTTTATTTATCAACATGATATATTCCATATAAAAATACTTTTATCGTGCTTAAAATCGATTTTAACACGTTAATTATAAATTTATAATTCTTAAAAACAATGCATTTGGACTTGAAAATTTTTGAAAATCTGTAATAATATAAATAGTGGATGGAGCAGTAGCGGTAACTACTTGTTCCTATCTTGAGAATCGAAGTGGTACTTAATGCTTAGTGCGTTGAGTGCCACTTTTTATTATGTATAAAATCAAAAAGATTAATATTAAAAACAAATTGATTTGTTCCATAATCTTCTCCTTTCTATATAGACTATCGACCGAAAATCGAAGTAGTTGTTGTGTCGATTAGTTTATTAGAAGATAGGAAGCTCCACCCTTAATTATTTAATTTTTCAATGTTCGTTTTTTTATAATATCATCAACAAGGTAGAAATTGAGATAAATATGGAATAAACGGTGTTATAATTGTAATATGACTCGCAAGAGCAGATACAAATTCGTTATATTTATTTAAAAATTTGTTTTTATCAGAAGTAGAATTCTTTAATTCTTCTATCAGTTTTATTAATAATTCTTTATTTTGTATATCTTTTTGTGCTTCTATTTCTCTTTTTATTTCATCAAATTTTGATAAATCCTGAGTAATTGCTATATTTGAATTTGGAGAGTTAAAATTACATATCACGTTTCCATTACCGCTGTTATTGATTCGTGGAATAGTATTAGTTAATTTATTATATTTTTCAATTTTTATCTGATAATGTGCAGGAATAGGTCCTGTTTGTTCATAAAAACCAGGTTCTATTACTCTGTATATGTTTTTTGTTCCATTTGTATAAATAGCCTCTATAATGTCATTTTCTTCTATTATATTGGGTTTTATGGCATTATGATCAACTGTTATCATTTTACCTTTTGTTGCTTCTAATGCCATCATTTCAAATGAAGTTCCATCTTCTTTTTTTACTACAAATTTTGATTTGGGGAAAACACTAAATACCATTATTTTTCCTTTCTTAACTAAAAATGATACATGTTAATTTTAGTATCTTTTTTATAAAAATAAAAATTTATTAAGATTTAAGAAGAAGAAAAAATTTATATATTTCATCTCGCTAAAATGTATATTATTGCAAGACTTCAAGCAAAAAGGTACTGTCCGGACCTCAAAAAAGAAAGGGGGTTGTTGTCCCGCCTGCCTTTATATTTATAGTCCCCTATTTTTTTAAATTAGGAATTTTATTTTTAAGTTTTTATATTACAAACACTTATTTATCAAATATTTTCAACTGGTACCAAAATAATAAAATGATACTAAATTAAAAAAAATGATACTTGACTTAAACTATTACAAATACAAGATTATAAAAGAACCAATAAATAGTAACATTAATACTTTTTAAATAACTATTTTAATATCGTTTGTATTTTTAAATAATAAAAAATTTGTGCAACTTTTGTGCAACTATTCTTTCAAAAATTACTCAAAAAGATAAAGATTTATTAAATATTGCAAAAAATATTTTTCTTAAATTATAATAATAATGTACTTTTGGGCATGTTATTAAAAATTACAAAAAGTAAATTTTAAAACTACGAACCAAAAGGTCGGGGGTTCGAATCCCTCCAGGCACGCCACTAACTTCCTTACTCGGAAGTTTTTATTATATATTTCTATTTATTAATTACTAAGATTTTACAGATTGTTTCTTAAACTGCATTTCATATAATGTTTTATATTTCCCGTTTGGTATTTTCATTAATTCTTCATGATTGCCAAGTTCAACCAATGAACCTTCATTTATTACAGCTATTCTATCGGCATTTTGTATTGTAGATAATCTATGAGCAATTACAAAAACAGTTTTATCTTTCATCAAATTATCAATGGCTTTTTGAACTATAGCCTCAGATTTATTATCCAACGCAGAAGTTGCTTCATCTAAAATTACAATCGGAGCATTCTTTATAAATGCTCGCGCAATCGCAACACGCTGTTTTTGACCTCCTGATAATAGAATGCCACGTTCCCCAATCTGAGTATTTATACCATCTTTCAATGTAATAAGAAATTCATCCAAATAAGCCATTTTTACGGCATTTTGAATTTCATCTTCTGTTGCATTTAATTTACCAAATAAAATATTTTCTTTTATCGTACCTGAAAATAAGAAATTATCCTGAAATACAACAGAAATATTACTTCGTAAACTTTCCAAAGTATAATCTCGAATATCAACATCATCAATGTATATATTACCGCTAACAACATCATAAAAACGTGGCAATAAATTTACTATTGTAGTTTTTCCACCACCAGAATTTCCGACAAGTGCAATTGTTTCGCCTTTTTTTATTTCAAGATTTATATTTTTTAAAACGGGTCTTTTAGGAACATATTCAAAATTTACATTTTTAAACGTAATTTTTGAATAATCTGGAGAAAGAATTTTAGCATTTTCTTTATTCCTTATTGATGGAATTATAGCTAATTTTTCAAATATTTGTTCGATAGCAAAAAATGACATTTGAACCGCATTTAAATTGTTACCTATATTCTTTACAGGAGTATATAAAAGAATTAATGCAGTTATAAAAGAAACAAAATTTCCTGCAGTAATTTGTTCTGTTAAAATCAAATGACTACCATAACCAATTGCTGCAGCAATACCAATTGAAACAATTACATGCATAAATGGTGACAACCACTGTGTTTTTTGAACCATTTTTATTCTAAGCTTAAATATATTCTTCAGAATCCAATCAAACTTATTAATTTCAGTATTTTCTAAGTTATAAGAAATTATTGTTTTATTTCCAGCATAAGTTTCATTATATGCAGTAATGATAGAAGCATCAGCAACAACAGTTTTTTCCATAACTTCTTTAATTAATTTTTGCAATTTAGCTACAGGCGCAAATGCACAACCCAATACAAATATAGCTATTAGAGCTAATTGCCAAGAATTATAAAATAATACGGCAACAAGAGAAATAGAAGAAAATATTCTTTGAATAAAAATACTTAAATTTGATAATAAACCGGAACAAGCACTATCTGCCATATTATTAAATTGAAAGACTATATCTCCGGAATTTCTCTTATCATAAAATGATGTTGGAAGTGTTAAAAGCTTTTTATATAAATCGAACTTTAGTCCGTTTGTTATCTTCATACCAACCCAAGTTGATAAATATGATGATAAATATTTTAAAACTCCTTGAATAGAAGTAAAAGCAACAATACCTAAAGGTATATACCAAGGTGAGTATAAATTTTTTTCAACCATTACTAAGTCCATATATGGTTTTAAAGCTAAAGCAATCACTGCATCTAATGAACCTATTGGAATACAAATTAACATAGAGAGTAATGCCCGAAACCATATAGGTTTTACATATGGCCACATTCTCATATAATTAATATAAGCCCTATTTTTCTTTATTTCCTCTATTACACTTTTCATCTATACTACCATTAATTTTTATACTTCTTCGCTATTAATTCTTCCTGTAGTTCCGTAAGTTTATTTTCAAGTCTATTAATTTGAATGTTTTGTTCATTTAACATCTGTATAATTAAATCATCTTTAGAATGTAATATTTTTCTTTTAATTTTCAACTTTATACCACAAAACTTATATATCTTATGTCTTTGAGTTTTTTCTACAGAAAACAACCTTCTCAATTTTTTAGGAATAACATTCTGAATGCTATGAACAAAATCTTGCTTATCGATATCACTAATAAAATATCCATCTAAATATTTTACTTTCATTTTGTCTTTTTCAAGTTTTTTGACAAATATAGTCAACAGATATTCACCCAAATACCCAAGAAAGCGTAATTCTTGTGTATTAAAGCCTTTCGTATCTATCCTTTTATCTACCTCTTTTAAAATACTGAAACAGAATTCAGAATATTCAAAAAATAAATCCTTCTTCATTATAAACATATTAAAACAATTAATATAAGGAGAATATGTAAAAGAATCCATTAACTCTTTATATTGAGGATATAATCCAACCAAAACATCATAAAATATATCATATATATAACTTTTACTTCCAGGAATGAAATTTAAATAATGATCTTTCATATAAACATTAGCTGGAAGGAACTTGACATTATATGTTTTTACAACAGCACAATCAAAATTTTCGGAAATTATTTGTTGTATATTATGACTCAATAAGTTATCTTCACATTCCTTATCAAAATATTCTGTAACATATAAATCCATTCCAGGAAGCCAACTACTTTTAATTTTGATATTAAAATTCTTATCAAAAATAAAGTGTCTTCTATAGTGCATAAACCCTACATAATCAGGACAGCCAATTGTTTCATAATTTTTCCATACCCAATATTGAGCTGATAGTTCATTATACCTAGGATTATCTTTTGAAATATTATCTCCGGTATCATCGCCAATCATACCTTCAAAAACTTCATCGGCTACTGCTCGACCTGTCTGAATAGGAACTATAATGTCTGATTTTATTATCTTATGTTTATCATGATATGAAATAAATAATTTTACACTCATAAATTACCTTTTTATAACAAATTAAAATCTATGAAATATTTTTTTAAATTTTTAGCATCCACTATTAATTGTTTTATATTTTCATATTTATTTTTATATTTTTCTCTCTTTTTACCTTGGAATATTAGTTTTTTAATTTTATATTCAAACTTTTTATATCTAAAAAGCATAATGTTCTCAATTACATAATGTAATCTTTCGTTGTATAAATGTTTTTTAGATTCAGATAACATCATATCATACAATATTTGTTCATAAAAAACAGTATTTTTAGCAGAATTCCACCATAAATAAGACTTGTAATGATATGGATTTTTCCAAGGTTTTTGAGGTCCAAGAAAATGAATTATTTTGGCATTTACATCTTGTTTTTTATACTCTGTATATTCAAGTATATCTCTATTATTATTAATAATAGTAGGATCAACTTCAAAATTCCATATTTCAGGCAATTTTAATATTCTATTTTTAAAATAATAATTCAAAGCACATTGTTCTTGATATAAATATTTAACATTCCCAATATTTTTCATTATCTTTTCAAAAGAATTTTCTAAATTATATTTTTGTACATTGAAAACGCAAACACCCATATTATAGTATTCATATTTGTCACTTAATTTTAATACATTATCCGCATAATCTTTTATACACCAACCATTTATTTTTAAATCACAATCATATAATTCGCGCCAAATAGGTTCTATTGCTGCAGCTATAACATTATCTCCTAAATCAATATCAGCTAATTTTAAAATATCATCATTTAAAATCAAATCCAAATCTGTAAATATAATTTTTTCATATGAATTAAGAATAACAGGCGCTACTAAACGAAAATAACACTCTTCCTTAAAATAGCTATGAGTAATATATAAATTATAACTATCAAAGATCCCCTTTGTACTAAAAAATCTTACTGAGATATTATTAGATTCAATTGATAATTTAATTTTTTCTTTATTTTCATCTGTAATATCTCGTTCAAAAACAACTATATCATAATATTTATTAGAATCAGCAAATGCTTTAATTGACATTAAATATACACATAAATATTTTGCATACTCGTTACTTGAAGAAACAGCAATAGCACATTTTTGTTTTTCAAAATAAGGCTCAAGACTTTTTATACTAACCATAATAAATCCTAATATATATTATTAATAAATATTTAACATATAGAATATTTTATAACAAAATTTTTTAAATCAAAGTAACCATAATGACTAATTTATAAAATATATAAAATTATAAATTAAACTTTATAGCATATTTTTCAATTGAATTTATATCATAAATTGCTCGTTCTTCATATGGAATCCGATTTAATATTTCTGCAATTTGTTCTATAGTAACACCTTTTTTATCAATCAAATATTTTGCATAGTTAGGATGACAATGCATCAAAGCTGAAATACAATAAGGAGCAGAATATCCCCAAGGAGATACTGAAAATATTTTTTTTATTTGTTCATCTATTATTTTTAATATTGGAATCAATTCATAATTACCATTATAATTATCATTAATATATTTTACCAATAGTTCCGTACAAAGATTTCCTGCTCCGCGCCCCATTCCCAAAACTGTAGAATCAATAATAATCGTTCTATTCGTATTTTGTCCCATCAATATTTGTGCATTTGCAAAAGATAATTGCAAATTATTATGAGAATGAAAACAAATAATTATCTTTTTATTTAGTTTTTTATTTATTAATGAATATAAGCGTGATGTATCTTTTAGCGTCATTTCTCCGTTTGTATCAACAATTGATAAAGCTATAGGTTTGATTTTATTCACTACGGTTATTAAATCAATCAATTCGTCACTAGAATATGAAATAGTATTCATTGGATTTATAAATACTTTATATCCTTTTTCTATAAGTATTTTCGAATATTCTAAAGCTTCTTTAACTTGAAATTTTTTAAATGTTACCTTTATTATTATATTTTTATTTTCAAAATCAATTTTTTCTACATTCACATCACCATAATTGACCAATAAAACAAATTGTGATTTTGAATTTTTGGGAATGAATTTTTCTAATTGTCTAAAATCCGAAAACAATGTTTTATCGATGTTATATTCACAATCTTTTATAATTCCACATTCAATATATTCACAGCCAGATAAAACTAAATTATTTATTATTGATTTTATATTTTCTTTACCGAAATGCCAGTTATTTATATAACCACCATCTCTTAATGTACAATCTAATATTTTTATACTCGACATAATAACTTTCTATTAATACTTATACTATCTTTATTAAAAAAAGCATAACTATATTAACAAGATTAATATTACATCAAATTTAATAAATTAAAAATATTACTTATAAAATATAATTTATTCATATTATT
>DVJT01000149.1 GCA_018716565.1 Candidatus Avigastranaerophilus faecigallinarum
AAGTTTTCCCTAATTTCATTTTCAAGGCGAACTAATTCTTTGCACCTTCTGCTGACTCTTTTCCTAAAATTTTTGTCATAAAAAGGTGTTAATTGCACATATCTGTGAAATTCATACGCAAATTCATCGACAGGAAATGATTCCTCCATCCAAGGTTTTATTGGACCAGAATAATGAATTACAACAGGTGATAATATTGCTTCTTGCAAATCTTTATATTTATATGATTTAAACATATTGTTTTCTGACCAACATGAAAGGAGGTTATATTTGGGAGGTAAAAGAAGCTTTTGTCCGGTACAAACAATATTAATTGCATCTTGATCCAATTGTTCCAAAACCTTTGGGTTTAAATTATTTGTTTCTGCTATCAATTTGTGATATAGATCTTCTTCCCTCCACTTTTGGCAATTTATTAACAAAACACCACTATTAAGATAAGGTTCAACAATAGATGAATTAAGTTTTAGTCTTTTAAAAGACATCATCCAGTGGTAATCCTCGACTCCACCTATATAGTAATCATTAATATTGGTATTAAATAGATTCCATAAAGATTGTTTTACAATAGTGTCGCAATCAAAATATAGGGCTTTTTGTATATTGGGTTTAATTTGTGGAATTAAATATCTATAAAGAAATGCACTTGAATGTATATAATCAGGTTTTTCATATTTCTCAAAAATAGAACCATCAACTTGTAAAAATTCAAGTTTAAATTCCCTAATATTTGATAATGTATATAATAAATTTTTATTTTCTTCTTTTATATCATTATTCAAGACATAGATAGAAATATTTTCATCTTCATTTGAATTCTTTAAAATAGAGGCTATAGATGTTGCCAAGTATGGTACAAATTTATCATCCGCACAATAAAATATATCAATATTTTTATTCATCTCTAAACTTCCTTCGATTTTCCTTTCCATAAATAAAACACGAGATTATTTTCTTCAAAAAATATTTATTAAAAATCTTTCTTAGAAAATAGTAAGTTATTGAAAGTGGTTGCATTATCCAATCTAAAAAATTTTTAATAGGATAAAGAAATATATTTAGATGCTTTTGTAATTTATTACTATATTTAATATATTTTTCTTTTGTATTTGAGATTACTATTGGAGAAACTTCTTCTAGTGGTTCAACAAAAAACTCATAATTTTTATCAAAATGTTCTTTATATACATTCTCAAAACCTATAAAATTTATTATTCCAAATATATCATTAGAATTCAAAAGAGCGTGAGAATGTTTTTCGGAAAAAATTCCACTTTGTTTATAATCTAAAAACACAAAATTATTGTATAAAAGACTTTCTGATATCCTTAAATTTTCTTCATTCCACTCTGTCCAATCATGAAATTGCAAATTCGGAAAGAATTGTAACGCATACGACAGAAAGAAAAATTGTTCGGGAGCATATCTGAATTTACATGTAGGAAAGGGGGTTCTATCAGGATACCTATAGCACCAATTCCCAAGTTCTTGTTCTGTGGCTAATCTTGTATGTTCAAAGTACTCCTTGATATCGACACTTAGTCCAAACATAAAAAAGTCAGATGGATGAAACAATACAGGATATGGGACTATCCAATTCCCTTTTGTTCTTGAATATATTGAACTAATTAAAACTCTATGCTTGAATATATTAAATTCTTTATGTCTTATAGGAAAACGGTTAAAATATTTAATAAACTCATTTGAATGAAGCTCAAAATCTGTTCTTAATTTTAATATAAATTTTCTATTTGCCTTTTTTAATCCAGCTTTTGTAGAAACTAATTGTCGATTCTGATTGTTTAAAGCATTATCAATAATATCACATTTTACTGCTCCAGGATCTTGATTTAAAACAAGAGTATCATAATCTAAATTTTCAACATCAGAATTATTCCAAGTTGATAAAATAATCTCGGCATCTGGCAAAAAAGTCCTAATAGAGCGTAAACATCTTGGTGTGATTTCATTATTTATTGCCCCTTGGACAACTACCGAAATATCTTCCGTTTTAATATCTAATATATCGTCTTTATCGTGAGCATAACAATACTTTAATTCTTCAGGTTTATTATTTTGTTTCATAAGTTCTTCAAAATTTTCTTGTAAAAAATCTTCTACAAAATCTTTACAGTTACGTTTATTTACTGGATTTAAAGTAATTTCTCTGACCTCTTTGTTTCTCTGTTTAGTTGTCCATGCCCAAATATCTTCAATAAAATATTTGTTAATAAAATATCGGTATATTGCATATTTTTCTTCCCAAGTAAAGAAATATTTATCATCTAAATCTATGATGACATTTGCAATCGCTTGACTTTTATGAATAGGTTTGTTGTACTTTGCCTCAGTATCAAAAAATAGATATTCAATATTATTCTCGTATTCAATATAAAACACATTTTTTGCAAGATAATCCCAAGCGTTAGGCATTAAATAGTTGCTATTTTCAGGTATTTCATATTTAAAAAATAATTCACTTAAAAACTTATCCAAAACATCCAGAAAAGCATTATATCCTTTGTGGATATATGTTTTTATTAAAATATCATCAACTTTAATTTTGCAATCAATGTATTGAATGTTTTCTTGTTTTGTATATGTAACATAATTAGTTTCAAGGCATTCCTGCTCTGGCATAAAGTGTTTTGTAAAACTTTTTATGCCATTAATATTTTTATAACTAAATACAGAAAATTTATCTTTTCGCTTTGCAAAAGACCATAAATACTCGCAATTTTGCATTCTTTCTTTTATATATTTATATATATAAGAATTAGAATCTAAAATATGTCTGTGTAAATCTAAAAATATATCATAACTATTTATAAATTCAGTTATGAGTTCTGGTTCATAGTAAATTGCCTCTTCGCTAAAAACAAAGAATCTAAAACTTGAATTATTATACCAATATAAAGTGGGTTCTGATTTCAATATTGAATTATCTTTAATATTTTGTGGCATTAAAGATGCTGCACCATTGTCAAGATGTTTAGCAACTTTATATCCGTTTTTTTTCATATAATCTGTCATCAACTGACAAAGGTAATCTTTATCTGCCTTGTATTCAATGCCTATTTTCGGTGCAATTTCTTTAAATATTAAATCGTATTTTTGCCAGTTTTCTTTATGAAAAATTCCATGGTGCAAAAGTGTCCAAAAATACATTTCATCTGTTGGAACATAAACTCTTTTAGAGTTTAACTGCCTTGTTTCCAAGGTTTTCTTTTGCATATTTATATCATAATAATTATCACCTATAAATTTGGGATGTATCAATAAGTTTTTGTTATCCTCTCCAAAATCTACCCAATTAAAGAAATGGAAAGCATTTTTATGTAATGGAGCTGTCGGATTTAAGATTGCAACAAATTTTTTAATATCATCAACTAATAAATCAACATCTCCATTTTCTCTATAAGTATGAGTATCAGGGATTGCATCAAAACTTCTTAAAAGCACGTAATTGCAGGTTTCATTCAAAATATAGAAAAATTCAGATAAACTCTTCCAGCCTCTTGCACTTGGGATGTCTTGATGTAAAATTTCTCTTTTTCCGTCCAACTCAGTTGAATTTAGAAAATCATTAAGATTCTTTCCTAATAATAGAGCAATATCGTGTTTACTTTCTGCTATATCGTTTGAAGAATGAAATGAGAAGGTTTTTGTTAATTTCCGAATTTCTTGTTTTAAATTAAAAGTTTTTTCATTAACTAATACTTCTCCCCTATTTGTAGGCGTCAAAATATAATTTGGATTTTTATCTTCAACAATAACCAAAACAAAAGCTCCTTCTCCTCTTGTTTTTCGTTGAAACATATTATAAATAAAATTGTCACCATAAAAGGCACTCAAATTTTCACCAAACAATTCAGGTGTCCAAGTGATTTCATATTCTTTCAAGACTGTAAACTTTGCTTTGATTTTTTCAAGGATTTCATCCTCAAAACATCTTGCATTTTTCCAAATTATAAAAGTTTGAATGTCTCTATTCATTAATTGTACCCATAAATTTTTATAACCAAGGAAGACCTATTATTAAATTTGCCAGTAAATTGGAAACAAGATTTGATCCCAAATCTCCTATAATGTTTTTTAAGTTGCTAATTTTATCTTCTTTTGTTGTCGAAGATGTTATTATTTCTTCTACTTTTTTATATGTTTCTTTATCAAGCTGTTCTTTTAAGAACAATTGCAAATTTAATTCTTGAGTTTGTGTTATTGTATTTGAGCTATCTTGCGTATTTGTTTGACTAAACGTCGGAGATATTACAGGTGAAACATTTATATTAACATTTGAGTTCATTTTTCTATTCCTTTCTGCTATATAGGCAAATAGGGAATCCTCCCCCTTTTGAGTTAGAAACCAAGTATCACCATGTCCTTCTTTGCATTCAAAAAAATCCTCATCAATCATTTGCTGCAAAACATCATCAAAATATTTTTGAATATTCCCTGAAGCCTTAGCTCTAGCATTTATTAACCATTTTTTATCAATATACTTTCCTGCTGATAATTTGTATTTATCAAATACATTGAAAATATAGTTTCTTGTTTCTTCCATTATTTCTCCTCCAAATACTTATCATTATTAGCACCAGGGTATTTAACAACAACGTTTTGGGTGCCGTCTTCAAGGCATTCAAAGTCTGTTGCTTCCATAGGCTCAATGACAACAATGTCACCTTTTTGGTATTCAATACCGTTCATTTTTACCCTGCCTTGGGTAATTACAGTAATCTCCGTTGCGATTTTGTGGTAGTGTTTCTCTTCATAGTCGCCTTTTTTATAACTCTTGACCGCGACTTCCACGTCATTGGTTTTCAAAAGTGTCGGTTCAAAATTCCCAACAAACCAACCTTTCACCATATCTTCCAGTTTAGCAAGTTTCATAATTTAACCTCATCTTATTCCTGTAAAATTTGCTCATAATAAAGGTCCCCCCCCTACAGTAGAATTTTTATATAATTTTCTGCAAGGAACTTCTATAGCATGGTATGCAATTATTCCTAAGATAACAGAGCTTATTACAAATAATGTAACGTAAGTATATCCGCTTATTTGTTGTGATGAATGCAAGAATACCCATGGAATATTTTGCATAACATAAATAGAAAAACTATATTTACTTATAGGGTACAAATTAACTTTATTTAATACTTTTGAAAAATAGCCGGCATTATTTACAAAGCAAATAATCAAAAGAGCAAAAAGAAAGATGTATAAAACCATACTACGTGGTGCTTCTATGTACTTAATGCAGGTTAAATTAATTATTAAATAAAAGAATAAAAATAATTCTAAAATTGTGAAAAATATTTTATTTTTTAGACTTTTTATACTTTCGGGGTTATAAAAATTCAATCGTACTAAAATGCCAATACCAATACTAATAAAACCTCTCAGAATGCCATTATTAAAAATATAGTATGCATTATCATTTTGGATTCCACCCCCGTTTGTAAACATAACAAGCGCAAAATAAATAATCAGTGCAACTGTAAAATTAAATTTTAATTTGTCTTTTATTATATTTAATAAACAGCAATAAAAACAGGAACACCAGAACAAAACAAACAGAAACCAACAAGCTCCTAATAGTGCTACCTGTGAACTTTTGAGACCAATATTCGACAATAGAAAGAAATCCGGTAATATTTCATAAAAATGCTTATGAAAATGAAAAATATTGGCAAAAACTGTAACAAAAAAAACAACCGGAAATAACCTTATGATTCTGGTAACGGCAAAATCTTTAAAATTAGTTCTTTTTATAAGTATATTAGGCAGAAAAAAACCTGCAATAATGAAAAAACACTCTACAAAAACCCAGCACATCCGGCAATACGGATAAATGGTATGAGCTCTGTCAATTATATAAAAAGCATGAAACACCAGTATCAAAACAACACCCAGAATCCTGAGCAATTCTATCGAATTAAGTTTTGAGTCTATTTTTCGCACCTGTTCCACTTATATTAATGCTCCCTGTTTTTCTTTTACCCCTTCAATATACTTATCTAAATCTTCCGGCGTTCCGGTTCCATGCATTTGAGTTTTGTCGATTGTATAAATTCCGAACTTTTTACCCTGCTTAATTGCATAGTTATAAACAGGTGCTACATAAAATTCGTTATTAACACGCTCGTTTCTCACAATCATATCTATTGCGTTTTCTACAAAATCTCTGCCTTTATTAAAGTAATAAATTCCGACTGTCGCATTTTCTGAAATAACTTCTTTTTCTCTGATTTCAGTAATCAGTCCATTCTCATCCAGTTTTGCATAAGACCATTTTTTGTCGTTGTCTTCAAAACAAAGTACTGAACCGTCTAATTGGCGATTTTCACTGTCATTAATGTAATCTTCTATATCTATATCAACAATCTGGTCAGAATTTGCTATCAAAAGAGGAAGGTCATTATTGATTAGACGATGAGCATGTAAAACAGTGCAAGCAGCGCCTTCCGTTAATTTATCAATTAAAACAACCTCTGAATAATAATGTTTTGTAATCCAGTTTATAGTTTCACGCTCTTTCTCAAAGTGTTCAGCTCTTACAAGCAAAATAAACTTTGCATTTGGCATCTTCAGATTATCCAGAACATGACAAATCATCGGCTTGCCTAAGACATCTATAAACGGTTTCGGTTTATCGTAGCCTGCTTTCGCAAATCTTGAACCTGCTCCTGCCATTGGTATTACTATATTTATCATGTTCATTTAATACCCCCTCCTGTTTGATAAATATTTTTCATACATCTGATAACTTGAAAATGTCAGATAATCTTTTTTCGGAATTTCATAAATCCCGATTCTTCTATTATTCAAAATCATTTCATTAAAAGTAGCACTGATATAGTACTGTCCCTGTGTATTTACATCCTTTTCAATGACAGCAAAAGCAGAACCAACAAAATCTGAACCCTTTTTGAAATAACAGCATCCGGTTGACGCCATATTTGAAATAGGACGTTTTTCGCTTGTCTGAACAACCAAATTATTTTCATCTAACAATACAGAACTATATTTGGGATGAACAGCATTAATCGTTACAATACCGCCGTCAAGATTTCTTTTTCTAAAATCCTCTATAGCTGGAGAGATACTTGTCTTTATTAATTGGCTTCCATTTATCAATAAAAGTTCTTCACTATTGTTTATTTCATCTATTGCGAATAAAGCAGAACAGACAGCACCTTTTGTATCTCCTGCAACCTCAATAATTTTACATTTAGGACAAAGAATTTTTAGGGTATCTCCTAGAAAATACTTTTCTTGATCCTCTTTTCTTATAATGCAAGTTATATTTTCACCAAATGTTTCTAGTAATTCAATTGTTCTTTGTATCATTGGTTTATTTTGTATTTCTATAAAATACTTAGGATATCCTTTTTCACTAAAGTCTTTTTCATTACCTGCCATTAAAATCAATATATTCATTATCTGGCACCCCCAATACTTAAAACTTTTCCTTCAAAAGCAAAATCCCCGTTTTCAATTTCTTTAATACGATTTTTAATATTTTGATATGTTACATCATTTACTGTATCTACTTTTAAAAGATTTGCTCCGCTTGCAAGTGCTGCTTTAATTCCGTTTGGATTGTCTTCAACGATTAAACATTCTTCAGGTTTTAAACCGAATCTGCTAATTGCTTTTACATATATTTCTGGATCGGGTTTTGACTTTGTTACATCTTGATTAGATAATGTAAAATCAAGATATTTTTGTAAATCAGCTTTTTCCATCATCATATCAATTGTTACTCTTACTGAGTTTGAAGCTAATGCAAGACCATAACCTTCAGATTTTAATTTTGATAATGCATACTGATGACAAAACAACGGTTTGCACTTCATATAAACGTGCTCCATCGTATATTTTTGTTTTATTTCATTAATAAACTTATGTAATCCTTTTGGTAAACCTTTTTCTATTGAAAGCATTTCTAATTTTTTCTTTGTTGGTAGTCCATCAAAAGTAACAAGGTGATCGTATCTTGAAATTTTGTACCCAAATAGTTCCAATGCTTGATTTAATGCCTCATAGTGCCAATCTTTTGCATCAATAAGGACTCCATCCATATCAAATATCACAGCTTTTATTCTAATCATTGAAAACCTCTCTAGCTTCCATAGGATAATCAGTGCAAATCATTATTTCTTTTATGTTTTTATATATTTCCCAAATATTTTTATGTGCACGTTTATGTAAGTCTGGAGATACAATGCAAACTTTTTTATTTAGTCTTAAAATATCAGTGATATCACTCTCTCCAAACCAATCTGAATTAAAACAATCTAACCAAATACCTTGTGCTTCATCTAGCATTATTGGATTTTTAATAATATCACTTTTTCCTGTGAAAACATTTAAACCTAATTTATTCTGATATACCATTTCCGGTATACTCATATCAAAAGTAAAATAATTTGTATGATTATACTTTTCTAGGATGCGTTTTATTTCATCAGCTAAACCATCTGCCTTTATATTTAGTGCCAAAGTTAAATTTTTTCCGTCTAATATTTTTAGCAATTCTTCAAAAGACATTTCATTACCACAAGGCATATTATGTGAAATTACAACTTTTCCTTGATTATCTCTTAAATCTGTTTCTATTCCAAAACCATTGTCAAAAGCTCTCTTAAAAGCTATTTCAGTATTTTTCTCCTCTTCTTTTAACCAATAACCTCTATGTGCTATTATTTTTGAATACAAGTTATAATGTCCTTTCTTTGCAATTTTTGTTATTATTTTATTATTTATACTGTATTGATACTTACAAACTTATTCCCTCTTGATACATAGTTGCAAAATTTAAGTCATCAAGTCCTATATAATCTATTGTTTGTTCTATTGAATTATGGTTAAAAAACCAGCTTAAAAATGATAAATCTCTATATTTTTTATAGTGAAAATATGCGAATGTTTTTCTCCACGATTTTATTGAAATATCTTCACTTAATCCTAAATCTTTGCATATATTTTTAAATAACAAGAATACCGTTGTTCTATCTATTGGTTTATTATTTTTAGTTAAAAATAATGGTGAATTTAGGTTTTTACCCTTTGTTATTTTATTTATTAATTCTTTCATCTCTTTGTTAAAAGGAATCAAGCGATTGTATAAGTCATCTTGAACTATTATTAGTCCTTTTTTGTTTTTTACATCTTTTACTGAAAGGTGTAATAACTCGGTTATTCTTAATCCTGTGTTGATGGATAACAAGAATAAAAGCAAATCCCTTTCATTATTTTTTTTTCGATAGCTTTCTTTTATTAAATCTATGATATTTGTATCTTTTATTGGAGTACATTTGTTCATTTATTTCTTTGGGTCCTTTTTTAATTTGTTAAAAATAAATCGAGATTAAATGTAGCCTCAGAGTACATGTTATCATAAAAATTTTATTTTCAATTCATAATTAAATTTTGTTAATTTATCTTTTTTGTACTTTTTTACCTAATATAATTTACTTAAAATACAGCATTAATATAGTTTAATGCTGTATTACAAATGAGAATTAAAAAGAATTTTTAGTTTAGCTAGTTTTCAATCTTTTCAAATACAAATAATGTCCAATCACCTGCTTGTGTTATGCTATCAATTCGGTAATTGTTTTTAAATGAATACAAAAGGCTATTTCTTAATGCAGAAAAAGAAAGAAATATAAATGGAGTTCTGTCATATTCTTTATTGTCATTAACTATTTTTTGAATTTTATCATTTGATAAAAAGGATACTGTATTTAAAAATATAATACCTATCCTATCTCCCTTTTTCATTTTTGAGTTAAAGTTGTCATTTACATATTTTATAATAATTTCATTAGGAAATTCCTTAAAATAATTTCTATAAATTGTTTTTCCTTTGTTAATTGTTTCATAATAGTTGTCATTGTTAAACATGAAATAATTAAAATTAAATTTGCTTATAGAATAAAAATTGTATTTTGTATTTTTATTTAAGTATCTTTCAAATTTATCTTTATCATAATAGGTAAGTAAAACAAAATCTTTATTTTTTAGACGAGAGTTTTCAAGTAATTTTATAACAGCCAAGTGTCCTTCACTTCTTGTTCTTTTAGGTGCTGAATCAGATGATGTTAATAAATAAAATATGTTTAATGTTATGAAGATTGAAGCTAGGAGAACTTTTATGGTTTTCTTTCTGAAAGAGATTAAACCAAGCGCAAAGACTAAAATCAATATAGGGTATATTTCGCAGCTGTATTTTGTTATAAGGATTATTTTCCCTAAAATGGATAGAATTATTAATGAGATGAAAAATAAAAATGCAGATATGAAATAATAATTAATAGTTGTATTCTTTTCTTTTAAACCTCTATATATACCAATTAATCCGATAATAGAAGGCAATATTGCAAATATGATAAATATATAATTTATATTTCCGTCTTTAAAAATATATGCCAAGATAGTATCTGGTACGTTTACTATATTTGTTTGTATTGGTGAAAAGTAATCTACAATGCAAAATAATATTTTTGAAATTGAAAAATTAGACCAAAACTGTGATAACGATTGTGAAAATGCAACTGTAAAAAGAAAAGGTAAAATAAGTAATACGACCAGTATAAATGGGGAAATGTATTTTAGTATTATTATTAAATTTTTAGTTTTTTCCTTAAAAAATTTATTTTCTTTATATAAAAGAATGAGTAAAGTTGTAATATTTATGAGAGAAAATATAATACCCAATGTATGCGTTGCACAAATTAAAGCATTTGTGCAAAAGAATATAATAAAATTAAACGCATTTTGTTTCTTTTCGAGTTTTATAAAAAATAACAATGTTAGAGAGCAAAGAAGCATTAGCAAGCTGTATAATCGTACTTCTTGTGCAAAATAAATATGAAATGAACTAATTGCAGTCAAAAATGAGCATAAAATACCAAGTTTTATGTTTTTAGCTTCTTTTCCCACAAAAAACATAGTAATAATTGTCAATAATGAGGGTATGACAGATGAAATTCTTAAAGAAATATCGCTGTCTTTAAATAGAAACATCCAAATTTTTAAGTAAATATAATACAAAGGAGCATGACAGTTTCTGAACATTTCTGTAAGGAAATCTGTAAAATCTTTTTTTGAAGCTATAAACCAACTGACATATTCGTCATTCCATAATCCTTCAGGTTTATCGATGAACCAAAGTCTAAATAAAAAAGCTATTAAAAATATAATAAATAGTTTAAAAAAAGTATTGTTTTTCATTCTTATTTTATGTTTTCATGTATATTAATAAGATAATTTTATCATATATCTGTTTGGTGAGTATGAAATTAATAATTCAAATACCTTGTTATAATGAAGAAGTTGCATTACCTGTGACATTGTCTCAATTGCCAAAGCATATAGATGGCATTGATGAAATTGAAGTTTTAATATCAGATGACGGAAGTACTGATAGAACAATTGAAATAGCAAAGTCATACGGGGTTAATCATATTGTAACATCAACACATCATAGAGGTTTAGCAAAAACATTTTTGGCAGGTATTCAATGTGCTATAGAAAAGGGTGCGGATATAATTGTTAATACTGATGCAGACAATCAGTATTGTGCCGATGATATAGAAAAACTTGTTAAGCCTATTCTTGAAAAAAAAGCGGATATAGTTATTGGTGCAAGACCAATAAAACAAATTAAAGAATTTTCTATATTTAAGAAGTTTTTACAATTCCTAGGTTCAAAGGTAGTTCGTTTATTAAGTTCTACTGCTACTGATGATGCTCCAAGCGGATTTAGAGCATTCTCCCGAGATGCTGCTTTATCAATTAATGTTTTTGATAACTATACATATACAATTGAAACTGTAATACAGTCAAAAATAAAAGGTTTACATATTTTATCTGTGCCAATTAGAGTTAATTCTTGTTATAGAAAATCTAGGCTCGTAAAAAATATTTTTACTTATGTTCAAAAAAATTCATTTACAATTTTAAGAATGTTTATAATATATAGACCATTCAGATTTTTTGCTGCAATTGGTTCTTTTATCTCGTTTGTTGGTTTAATTTTGCTTTCCAGATTCTTATTTCTTTACTTTTTAGACCACGGTAACGGACACATACAATCATTGATTATTTCATCAATTTTAGTTATTACAGGTATTCAGATTATAATTTTTGGTGTTTTATCTGATTTATTGGCAATAAACAGAAAACTTGTTGAAGATATACAGGTTCGAGTAAAAAAAATGGAAAACAAATAGCCTTATTGTACTGGAACATAGGCTAAGATAAAATTTTATTAAAATGAAACATAATCTTTTTATGAGGATTTTGTTTTCAATATTATTTTTATTTATTTTTCAACTTTCTGCTTTTTCAAACGTTGCTGAATATATTGAGTCATATACAAAATGCAGCGAAAATCAAAGTTATAAATCATTTTCTCAGATTATAAAAGGTGAAGCTTCAATTTCCGATATTGAAAAACAGATGATTTTAGATAAGGAAATATCAGATGAATTAAATTCCCCTTTTGTTTATACAGATTTAGAAGAATGTATAAAAATTGCTTTGGATAAAAATTATGATATTCAAATTAGTGATGCAGGCAGACTTGAATCATATTGGTTAAATAAGAATGCTTATTTTCAATTACTTCCTGATGCTTATTATGATTTTAATATAAGTAATTTAGGCGGTAGTTTTTTAGTCGGAGGTATTGTTGCAACAACAGTTCACGAAGTACCGATACAAAGTATTTTTGGTGTAGAATGGTCTACAATAAATCAAGGTAAATATTTCTTTTACTTAGCACAGACAAAAAATTTATTAAAATCATCATCTGCTTCATTAGAATATACAAAGGACGAAATTTTGCTTAATACCGTTTTAGCATATTATGATTTATTAGGTATTAAGATGGAAATGGAAGTTCAGAAGGTTAATCTATATGATAGGTTGGAACAATTAAAATACACACAAGCAAGATTTGATGCGGGATTAGGTACTTTATATGATGTAAAAAGAGCACAAGCAGAATTTGCAGGTGCGCAACTTGAATATACAACAACTATCAATTCATTAAGATTAGCACAGGCAAGTTTGGCTAATATATTAGGAATTGATGTTTTAACTGCTGTATATCCATTTGAATTTGAAGTTGACAGTAGGGAACTTATCGATCCAAATATAGATATAGAAGATTTATATAAATTCGCACTTGAAGCAAGAGAAGATATAAAAGCAAAGGAAGCTGAAATTAATGCATATAGAGCACAAAGAAGTGCAAATTATACTGATATTGTACCGGCTGTTACGGTTTCTTATCAAAATGGTTATGTAGGAACAAAAAGAGCTGGCATGTATCCAAACAACAGAATTACATTAGATGTTAGAGCTTCTCTTGGCAAAAATATGCTTTTAGGTACTATTACACAAATAAAAGCTGATTCTGCAGTTGTAAAACAAAAGAAATTAGAACTTATAAATCTAAAAAGAAAAGTTAAAGAAGATATCCTAAATTCTTATTATGATTCCTTGAATGCAATAAAAAAAATTGAAGCTTCTAAAGTTGAAGTTGAAACTGCCGATGTAAGTGTTGATTTATCCCTCGCAAATATGAAAGCAGGTGAAGCTACATTTATAGATGTGATTTCTTCTCAAAATTTAAAAGTTAAAGCAAACATAAATTTAATAAAAAATATGATAGAATATAATAAGGCACAGACAAAATTACTATTTAATATTGGTTTAATATCACCTAAAAATGTTTTAAAAGGATATAAAAGTAAGTTCTATTAGTTGTGTTTAGTAGTTTATTTGAAAAGAGATGTAATGAATATTTTAAGAGAGATTGTGAATAAAATTTTTTCAGTAAAAAAATCGAGTATGGAAAAAGAAATATTTCAGCAGTCAGATATAATATTTGAATTAATACGCAAGTATGTAAAAAAAGATTATTCGATTAATATTGATATTCCTGAGAATGTTTTAAAAATAGCATTAATTGCAAGTGGTTCTTCATATCATAGTGCAACAATTGCTGCGAACTTTCTTAGAGAGAAAGTACATTGCGAAGCACAGTCATATTATGCAAGCGAGGTTGCACTTGCAGAAAGTTTTGATGTAGATAGCTCTACTTTATATATTTTTATATCTCAATCCGGAGAAACCTCTGATACAAATAAAGCATTAGATAGAATTAAAATAAAAACTGATAAAACTTTGGCAGTAACTAATACAAAAAATTCAACTTTATTCAATAATACAAAGTATAAACTTTTGACATGTGCAGGCATTGAAAAATCTATTGCTTCAACAAAGGCAATGAGTGCCCAATTATTTTGTCTATTATTGATTGCAGCTAAAATAATGCAGCAAAAAGAACTTCCAGCTCGAGCATTTGTTGAGGAATTGCTTTGCGTGCCAGAATATATTAAAGAAACTTTTTTGAAAAGGTCAGAAATAAAAAAATATTCTAAAATTCTTGCAAATTATGAAAATGCAGCAATTCTAGCTTCTGGAATGTTCTATCCTCTTGCAAAAGAGGGTGCCTTGAAAATAAAGGAAACTTCTTATATAAATACTACAGCTTATCCTACTGGAGAATTTTTACACGGTCATATTGCAATATTAAATAAAAAATGTGCTGTTATTGCTATAGTTAATAATCAAAATATTCAATTTACATTAGACGTCTTAAATAAAATAAATAAAGAATATAATACTGATTCTTTAATACTTTCTGCTTTTCCTCTTCCAAATATTGTTAATAATGATTTAATTTATATACAATCATCAGTTGATATTGATTTCTTATTCTCTGCATTGGTTATTTTCCAATTACTTGCTTTTGAAACAGCATCTTTTTTAAAACGAAATGTAGATAAACCTGATGGATTAGAGAAAGTTGTAAAGTAAATTTTAAATTCTGTAAATATTTTCTTTTAAATGACTAAAAATTTTTTTACGGTTTTTATATTTATGGGTATTCTATGAAAATAAATATAAATAGTTTTAAATTTCTATATAATAATTCTGTAAAACAAAATAGACAGTCTTATTTTAACTATCCAAATTTAGCTCCTTTGCCTAAAGACACTATTTCGTTTTCTGGTAGAGGCAAGTTAATAGCAGAAAGTATGGTGGATGCGCCACCAGAAAGGACTTGTAGACAAGTTGAAATTAATGCAGAACCTGCAAGATTTTATTTAGAATCTGTTTTGGACAAATATTTAAAGCCATTAACTCTTATTAAATCAAGTTCTAATCCGAAGAACTTTCCTATTTTGGAGTATACAACTAGAGTAAAAAAATCTACAAGTATAAGAGAAAAAGTTGTATCAAAATATTCAAAAATTTATAGTTCAGATGCTGATGAATTTTCACGTCGTGTTGTTGATGAATTTATGAAATATTTTAAATTAAAGGATGGTATTTCAAAAGATTTTATAATACAAGAAGCGAAAAAACTAATTGCAAGTAAGGTTCCTCCTTATGAATTTGCTGCATATTACTTTTCTACAATAGCTTCAGAATTTCAGAAGAAAAATCTTTTAAACTTTTCTGACTTCTCAGAAGATAGGTTAAAACAAATTTTTGAACAAATAATTGATTCATTAGAAGAAGTACCTAAATCGCCACATACTGAGGGTTCTGTATATATAGATCCAACATCATTAAAAGGTGTAAAACATTATGCAAATGATATTGTTGGTGCAAGGATTACTATGAAAGAATCAGATCCAGAGTATATTGGTCTAGTTTTATCCGAACTCAAGCGTGCTGTTGATGACGGTCTTTTGAAAATTATTTCGATTGAAAATAACTTGCCTGATCCTCAAAAATTGCCTAAAGGTAAAGAATTATCAGATTATGCTTATGCAACAGATTCTCAGTTAAGAACTCTTGCAAATGCTTCAAATGCAAAACTTATTAGAAATAAATCAAAGTCTGGATATCTTGCAATTCATATCAATATAGATTTATCTAGTCCATTATTTTCTTGTTATAAAGGTGTTTTTGATGGTTATACCGGTGAAATACAAATATTGGGAGTCGATGTTGAACAATTAAAAGATATTGAAGATTTATGTTATAAGTTAAAAGATGATAAAAATGCTATTCGTTCGGAGTATAAACCTTTTAAAACATATTTTAAAAATTATTATAATGATGAAACAAAAGATGCTTTTGATGATTATACTTATGCTTTGTATTTGGCACAAAGAACTCTTCCTCCTAATTCAAAGCGTGAAGATTTCTTTCCTTCGATTTCAGAATTAGGTTTTGAAGGACGCGTTCCAAGAGAATTAGATTTTAATAGATTAAGAAGATTAAAAGAAACTTGTGATTACACTGCAAAACTTGCTCAGAAACAAGAAGAAATATCTGATATTGCAAATAATAGTCACATGCAAACAATAAAAAATATAAAGCATAATGGTGATATTAAGACTGTTAAAAGCCTTATATCTTATGTTATCAAAGGTTAATTATATGACTTTAATAATTTTCTTAACATATTTGTAAGATATGGAATAAAAAATATTTTTCCCATTAATGTACCAATTATTATATATATAAGTATAAGATGTATAATGATTTCTATTATATTAAAAGATAAATTAAATATTGGAAAAATTAGTATTCTAACAGACATTATATAATTTAGCTTGGCAGTAATTATATTTATAAAAGGAATTAACGATAAAATTGAAAATAATATATTTAGTATAAGTTTAAATATTGCAAGAAAAATTGAAATTAGCATGGATTGAACAATATTATACATTAGAAAATATCTTAATTTCTTTTTTGAAAAATGTGCAATTAAAATCCAAACTAAACCTATAATCCCCATTGTAAGATAAGATAAAATAGAAATAATCTTTTCAATCGGTAAAATTTTTATTGAGTTATGCTGCATCTTCTGAACCTTTAATTTCTCTATTTTGTATATATTCTTGAATAGTTTCAATATATATTAACTTTAATTCATCATTATCTGTATCAATATCTATTGCCTGTTTATATGAAGAAATTGCAGAACGTAAATCCTTCATCATTACATAGGTATTACCAAGTAATGTATATGCTCCTGAGTTTGTTGGTTCTATCTGAATAACTTTATTGTAAAGTTCAATTGAAAGTTCATACTTTTTCTCTGAACAGTATAAATTACCTAATAATAAATAGCCATTTGCTATATTTGAATTTAATGAAATTGCTTTCTTATACATTTCAATGGCTTTTTTTATTTTCCCTTGTTCATACAAAGAAATGCCATAACATATATATGCTTGATAATATTGTGGATTATTTTTTATAACAGTATCAAATAATCTATTTGCTTTATCATATTCAACAGCTGATGAATATGCATTTGCACAATATAATAATAATGAGTTATTATTTGGAGATAGTTGAATAGCTTTTTCAAAATAGTCTACTGCTTCAGTTTTTCTGCCTAATTTCATTAAAACTAATGCAATATTTACATAATTTTCAGTAGAGTCATTTTTTAAGCTTAGCGCTTTATCAAAGTATATTAGTGCATCTTCATAATTTCCTTGGTCTTGATATAAAAGTGCAATTGCAGAATATACTTGGCAATTATTTTTCTCTAGATGTAAAGCTTTTATATAATTTGTCATTGCTTGTTGAAATTCACCAAGTTCTGCATGTGCATTTCCTAAGTTAAAATATACTGAAAAATTTTCTATACCTAAATTAACAGCTCTTGAATAATAGTTTATTGCTTTGTTAAATTCATTTTTATAGAAAAATAAACTTCCGATATTGGTTATTGCAACAAAATTTAATGGTTCTATATTTAATAAACTTTCATAAACATTTATAGCTAAATCATATTCACTTTCTGTTGTATATAAATTAGCTAATTCTAAATAAAAATCAGAATTATTAGGTGTATCAACGATCTTTTTTATTAAGTATTCAATTTTTTCGATATTATTACTCATATTATGATTATACTAAATAAAGATTTTAGTAGCAAATAATATGTTTATTTATTGAATAATATTCGGTCAAAATATTCTATTGTTTTTAAAAGACCTTCTTTTATTTGAATTTTAGGTTGCCATCTTAGTGTTTCTTTCGCAATAGATATATTTGGTTCTCTTTGAGTTGGGTCATCAGATGGTAATTCTTTAAATATAATTTCTGATTTGGAATTTGTTAGCTCAATAATTAATTTTGCGAATTCTAGAATAGTATGTTCATCTGGATTTCCAAGGTTTACCGGCATATTATAATTACTATTCATTAGTTTTATTAGTGCATCAACTAAATCTGATACATAGCAAAAAGCTCTGGTTTGAGAACCATTTCCATAAACAGTTATAGGTTTATTTTTTAGTGCTTGAACAATAAAATTTGATACAACTCTACCATCATTTAATGCCATTCTTGGGCCATATGTGTTAAATATGCGAGCTATTCTGATGTCTACATTATTTTGTCTATGATAATCCATCATTAGTGTTTCTGCACATCTTTTTCCTTCATCATAGCAACTTCTAACTCCAATAGGGTTAACGTTTCCCCAATAAGACTCAATTTGTGGATGAATTTTGGGATCTCCATATACTTCACTTGTACTTGCTTGTAATATCTTCGCTTTGCATCTTTTTGCCAGTCCCAGCATATTTATAATTCCGATAACAGATGTTTTCATTGTTTTTATTGGGTTATATTGGTAGTGAACTGGGGAAGCAGGGCAAGCCAAATTATAAATTTCATCAACTTCCGCTAAATATTCATTAATTATATCGTGTCTTACAAGTTCAAATCGATTATTTCCAATTAAATGTCTAATATTATCTTTTGAACCTGTAAAGAAGTTATCTAGGCAAATAATATCATTACCATCATTTAAAAGTTTTTCAGATAAATGAGAGCCAATAAAACCTGCGCCGCCTGTTATTAGAATTCTTTTCATAATTTTACTTCCTCTGAATATTTAAATTGCATTTCATAAAGATGTTTGTATTGACCGTTTTCTATTGAAAGTAATTCTTTGTGTGTGCCTAGTTCAACTAGTTCTCCATCATTAATTACGGCAATTCTGTCAGCATTTTTAATAGTAGATAATCTGTGTGCTATTACAAAAACAGTTTTATTTTTAATTAAATTATCTAAAGCTTTTTGTACAACTGCTTCTGATTCATTATCTAGAGCAGATGTTGCTTCATCTAATATAACTATTGGTGTATTTCTTATCATTGCCCTTGCAATTGCAACTCTTTGTCTTTGGCCGCCTGAAAGTGTTAATCCTCTTTCCCCCAAAATTGTATCAAGTCCATCTGGAAGTGCTGCAATCACATCATCCAGATGTGATGCGGAAATGGCTGTTTTTAAATCTTCCGGCGTTGCATTTTGATTGGCAAGCAAGATATTTTCTCTAATTGTTCCGGTAAATAAAAAATTATCTTGGAAAACAAAAGATATATTTTTTCTAAGTTCATTTAATTTAAAGTTTTTTATATCAATTCCATCGAATTTAATTGCACCTGATTTTACGTCATAAAATCTTGGAATTAAATTAACAAATGTTGATTTCCCTCCTCCGGAATTTCCGACTATAGCAAGAGTTTCTCCTTTTTGTACGTGTAAATTAATATTTTTTAGTACAGGTTTATTTTCTACATATTCAAAGTATACATTTTCAAAAGTAACCCCGTTGGTTAACATAGGAATCTTAATAGTTGTTTCTTTGTCTTTTATTAATGGAACATAATCAAAAAGTTCAAATACACGACCCATAGCAACGAATATATTTTGAATGCTTGTCATTGTATTACCCAATGTTTTTATAGGCTTATATAAAAGTAATAAAGATGTTACAAATGAAGCAAAAGAACCTGCTGTCATTTGTCCAGAATATATTAGTTTTGTACCATAGAATAATACAAATGCTATTCCAAATGAAGCAATCAAATACATTATAGGGGACATCCAGCCAACTCGTTTAGTAAGAGAAATTGAGACATCAAAACTTTTGTTTATACCATCAGTAAATAATTTTTTTTGTCTTTCTTGTAAATTATATGCTGTAACAACTTTGTTGCCGGAATAAGTTTCATTTATTGTTGTCATAATATCACCAGTTATGACAGTGTTTTTATTAGAAACAGATTTGATTTTTTTTCTAATGAAAAATACAGGTACAAAAGCAATAGCTAAAACTAAAACACCTACAATTGCGAGTTTCCAAGAACTATAAAGCATAACTGCAATTAAAGACATTGCACCAAACAAACTTATAATAAACGTTTTAATTTGTTCTACAATACCTTTTGAAGCAGAATCAGGATCAGTAAGATATCTGTTGATAATTAATCCTGATGAGTTTTCATCAAAAAATGAAGTATCCATGAAAACCAATCTGGCAAATAGGTCATTTTTAACTGCATTTGTAATCTTTAAACTAGTCCAGTCTGTAAGGTAAGAATTTAAGTATCTTAATACACCTTGAAAAACTGCAAAGAATATTATAGCAAATGGCATACCGTATGCCATCGTCATATATGGTATTTCTATTCCAAATATTACTAAATTTTGTTGTCCTACTACATAGTCCATATATGGTTTTAGTGCAAACGAAACAACTCCATCTAATAAACCTACAGGTATGGCGATTATAAAACCTAAAATTACTTTCCCTAAAAAAGGTTTTATATATGGAAAAATTCGTTTTAATAACCATCCGTATTTAAATGATGTTAAAGCTTCTGATTCTTTTAATTTCATGTTAATCCTTACAATTTGCTTCTAAAACTACATTTAATATTGTATAATGAATAAAAGTAAGTTTGTAATTTGAAACATAAATTAATAGAAAATGTCGGATACATATAGAAGTTGTCACTCAATAGAGGGTGAATTATTTTTTAATCATTTAAATAAAGTTGGTTATTGTTGCATGCTAACACCGAATGGTGGTCAGCCTGTTTTGTATGAGAATTATCAAGGTGAGCTTATTGATTGGGATACTTTTTTTGTAAGAAGAGATGAACATATTGAACTTATGAAAAAAGGATCTTCTTTGCCTGCTTGTAAGGACTGTTTATGGATAAAAGATGCAAAATGGGATGTTCGAAAAAAAGAATTCAGATATGTTTTATTGAATATTTGGGTTAAGTGTAATTTATATTGTATTTATTGTTCAAACCATAAAGATAAAAATGTGTTAAATAACACTAAAGAATATAATCTAATACCTGTAATAAGAGATATGATTGAAAAAAAGGTATTAACAGAAAATACTAAAGTTGATATAGCTGGTGGTGAAGCTACTCTTGATAGTCATTTTAACGAGTTACTCTTTTTGCTTATAGACAGTGGCGTCAAAAATATAAATATAAATACTAATGCAACTATATTTTCAAAAAGTATTGTTGAAGGTATAAAACAAGGTGTCGTATCATTAATTTCATCTGTTGATTCGGGGACTCCTAAAAAATTTGAATATATAAAGAAGAAAAATCTTTGGAATAATGTATGGCAAAATATTTCAGAATATTCAAATAATATCAATTATAAAATTAACAATAATTCTGTAAGAACAAAATTTATTATTATTCCGAATATAAACAGTTCAAAAAGTGAAATTTTTAAATTTATTCTTAAATCAAAAAAAGCAAATGTTTCAGGAGTTATTTTAAACATTGATTTACATTGGTTGAGACAAAATTATGATGATAAAAAAACAATGTTAGATGTTATAAATTTAACTAAATATTTTATAAAAATTGCTAATATATTTGATATTGATTGGCAAATATGGGCTCATATTGAAGACTTAATAAAAAGATATAATATGATTGAGAAAAGTTCCCAAATAGATATTAATTTTATTTTTGAAAAGAAAAAAGCAAAAAAAACAATACTTGATAAATTCTTTTTTTGATTATTAGAATTTTATTATTAACTATGTAACAAAATTTTTACAATACATCTCAAAATAGCATTTTTAGAGTTTTAGAGCCCTTTCTAATTTAGTGTGTAAAAAGGGGTTTTATATGGAAATTGGAGCATTTTCTGAATTTAGAACTAATCCGGTGTATAGAAACAATTCTTTTATAAGAACAGATAATCAGGATAAGAAATCAGAGAAAAAAGAAAAACTTGTTAAAACGGCAAAGAGTGTTGCTCCCATTGCAATTTCTATAGCTGCAATTCCTGTAACGGCATTAATAGCTACAAAAATTACAACAAAAAAAGTTTCAAGTTTAAATAACAATTTAGTGAGTGAGCTAAAAGGGCAAATTAAAAATTTGAGTGATGATTTAGCTAGAATGCAAGCACTAGCAGAACAAAGAGGTATATTATCAACAGAAAATATACAAACTGTTGCAAATAATGCAAAAAGTGAAAATGCTAAAATTTGGTCTGTTTTATTAGCTCTTGCCGGCCTTGGAACTGCATATAAAGCCGGTGACCTTTCTGACGATGTAAAAAAAGATCTTCCGAAAAAAGTATCTGATAAAGTTAGTGATATAGATTCAAAATCATCGCAGGCTATGTCAACTGCAGAACAAGCAATGGCATTAATCGGAAACAGTTTAAGCAAAAAGTATGTTGTAGATATAAATGGAATTCAATTGTTAAGAAATTCTAATTCTTTGAATAAAAATGAGCAAAAATATGCTCAAGCAATAGAAAAAATACAAACTTCTGCACCTAAGCATTTATATGAAACACCAAATGTAAAAGCAATAACAAAAGAAAATCCTACTTTATGGTCTGTCACATCTGAATTTGCACCAATAAAAGAAGGTGGGCTTGGTTCTGTTCCTGTAGAAATACAAAATAACGTTACAAAACTTGGAATAAATATACCAACATTCATTCCAATGTATCAACAAAGAGGTATTTCTTCATTGAGACAAGAAGGTAGTGAATATATTTATTCATATAAGGGAAAAGATTTTAAACTTGAAAAAGTAGCATCTTTTAATGTAGATGCTTACCAGAATTCAAAGTCAAAAACTGAAGAAGTTGAGATATATTTGTCTACAACCAAGGATGAGTCAGGAAGAGAAAAGCAACTTGTATTTATAAAAAATGATAATTATTTTAACGGTTCAATATATCAAGCAAGTGAAAAAACTGAAGAACCTGAAAAATTTGCATTTTTCTCTAAAGCTGTTTATGAGTTTGCAAAAGCAAAAGAAGATCCAAAGAGTGTTAAAGGATTAAAAATATTTGATAGCAAAGTATTTAATTCTATTCAAGCTCCTGACGGTTTAGTTTTAAATGATTGGCAAGCTTCACCTATTGCAGCTTTGTCTAGGTATAAAGCTCCAATGGAAAATGCTTATGGTGAATTATCAGATGACGCTGCAAAGAAATTATCAGAGATAACTATTATTACTATTGGCCATAATGCTATGTATCAAGGATCAACTAGAAATAATAATAATGATGCACAAAGAAAAGAATCAACAACTAATATATTAAATACTTTATTTGATAATTATGCCTATGATATTGTATTGAATGCAAAAACAAATGCAACAGCAACGAATCCATCTGATTCTGGTTTGGAAAATTTAGATAATGTATTAATAATGAATCAAAAAGATGGCTATTCAAATCATACAAATCTTTTAAATATGGGGATTTGTTTGAGTGATTATTTTCACCCTGTTTCTCAAAATTATGCTAATGAAATAATATCTGATTCGCATCCTGAACTAGCTGGAGAGTTAAGATGGGCACTGAATCAAAAAGCTAAATCAGGATCTTTAGTTGGAATTATAAATGGTAATGATTTTAATAATTTGTCTATAGAAGCCAAAAAATCACAAATTTTACAACAAACAGGAGTTGAGCCGTTAACATATAACAAAACGTCTGATATATCAGATGTAATGGCTGCAAGATTGGAGAACAAAATAAACTTTTATAATGATTATATGCTCCCATTCTCACATAAAAATGATAAGTCTAATTTTGACGAAAATGTTGAAAGAGTGAGAAAACTTTCAAGTAAATTAGAATTTGTAGAAGGCAACAAAGGTACAGAATTACCTGTGTTATCAGATGAAGAACTTGCAACTACACCTGTTATAACATCTGTAGGGCGTTTAGTATCGCAAAAAGGTATCGGAATAATGTCAGATGCAATAAAATTATTGTTAGACAATTGGGAAAAAGATTTCCCTGGGAGAAATAAACCTATTTTTTATATTGCAGGTCAAGATGGTGAGAATGGTACGCAAAGAAAATACATTGAAGATTTAAAAAATAATAAATTAACCAAGGAAGATTCAAATAGAGTTGTTTTTGCACACGGTTTTGCTCCAATGAGTGCATTAACTGCAGCTTCAGATTTCTTTTTGCTTCCAAGTATTTTTGAACCTTGCGGATTAACACAAGGTGAATCATTTGCCCTTGGTACTCCTGTAATAGGAAGTGCTGTTGGCGGTATTGTTGATACTGTTAATAGAGATGGCAAAACAAATGGCATTCTAACTGATAAAACTAAACCATTAACTTCTGAAGATTTTTATAAAGCGATGAAGGAAGGATTAAAAATATATTTTGAAAATCCTCAACAATACGAAAAGATGGTTAAAGATTCATTGAGTGAGAATTTCAGTTGGATTCAAAAAGGTAAGCAAGGTCCTGTTTTTGATTATCTTGAAAAATTAGGAATTGATAAATCAACCTTGCCTGAAATTATGTAATACTTGCCAATCAAAAATTCATCAATTATCATAAAGTTATGGATAAATCATATTCAAAACTTGTTGATATTGCTTACAATATGCACGTTTCAGGTAAATTTGATGAAGCGTTAGATGTTTATAATAAACTTTTATCTATGAATCCTGATGATTTAAATGTTAAAAATTTGTATGCTCAATTAAATTTTACAAAGAAAAACTATGATTTAGCTTTAGAAATATTCAATGAAATATATGAAAAAACAAAGCTTAAAGATATAAAGATAAATATTGCACAGATATATTTAATAAAAAATATGTACCAACGTGTAATCGAGATTTTAAATGACTTTCCCGAAGATAATGTTAATGTTTTGAATATTCTTTCAGTTTCCTATATGAATCAAAAAGAATATGATAAAGCAAAAGCTTGTTATAAGAAATTAGTTAAACTTTTACCTAATGATTATAGAAATTTCTATAATATTTCAGTATGCGAAAAATACACAAATAATAATTCTGAATCTTTAAAATATGCATTAAAAGCTTTAGATATGAATAAGAATGATATTGATGTAATTAAGCATATTGCATTGATTTATGAAGAACAAAAAGATATAAACAATGCAATAACATATTTTGAAAAAATAAATGAACTTAAGATTGACGAAAATATACTTTATCATATTGGCGTTTTATATAAAAAATCCGGTAGTTATAAAAAAGCAGTATCTTTTTTTGATAGGGTTATTCAATTAAATCCAAATAATAAAAACGCAATGCTAAATATTGCATCTACATATAAGCATATTGACATGGCAAATGCGCTTCAGATATATCTTGATATACAGAAAATATATCCTGATGATTTGAATCTTTGCATTCAAATATATAGTATTTATTATGAAATGCTGAATTTTAAAAAAGCACTTGATATATCTCTTGAGCTAATCAGTAAAAATCAAAATGAATACATTTATTATTTAATGGCTGGGGATTGTTATTTTGAATTATTTGAATATGATAAGGCTATTGAATGCTATAATAAATCACTTCAGTTTTCTCCGGATAATAATCAAATTAAGGAATCTCTCGCAAAAGCTTATTATTCAAATGGTTATTTCAAGTTAGCCGATGATATTCTTTCAGATATAGATACAAATTGTTTTACTTATACATTTATTCATTTAAAATTAAGAAATTTACAGAAAGTGTTAAATGGATTTTATATATGGTGTACGAATCTTAGACCTGCCGATTATGGAAAAAAACAAGCAATAAGTTTTTTTTATAAGCTTGATTTAGATAAGAAATATTCTATAAAAGAAGAAGTTTTTTCTAATATTGGAAAAAATTTACAAATTGATAATCAGGAAATTATTTTTAATTTTTCCAAAAAAAATGTTAAGCTTGATTCTAACATTAATAAAAAAACTATTTTAATATATTCGATGCATGGCGTTGGTGATTTTATTATGTTTTCAAGATATATAAACATATTACTTAAACGCGTAAATAATATAATTTTATATATTCCTAAATCTTTAGAACAACTAATAAAATATAATTTCCCTAATATTAAAATTTTTACTAAAGGTGAAAAAATTAATGAAAATTTATATGATTTTGCCATGCCGGAAATGCTTTCAATATGCTTTTCAGATACTGATTTAAAAAATATACCCTTCTCATCCGGATATTTATCTGTTCCACAAAAAAAAATTGAAGAAAAATCTCATTTAGATCTTTTTAAAACACAAAATAAAAAAGTAGGTATTGTTTGGCAAGGTAATCCAACAATTCTTTTAAATCGTTCAATAAAATTATATGAATTTCTTCCTTTATTTGATATTCAAAAGATACAAATATATTCATTTCAATTATCAAAAATAGATTCTAACTCTGAAAAATTGAAAAATACTTTACAATTGATTGATTTATCTAATTATATTAATGATTATTTTGACACAGCATCTTTACTAAAAAATATAGATATATTAGTTACTATAGATACTTCAATAGCTCATTTGGCGGGTGCTCTTGGAATAAAAACATTCTTATTACTTCCTTATGATAGTGAGTGGAGGTGGTTTACTGATGAAGAAAAAACTCCATGGTATGATAGTATAAGAATATTCAAACAAAAAAATCCAAATGATTGGAAAGAAGTTATACAAAGAGTAAAAGATGAAATTCAATTATCAACAGATTTCTGATGCTGCATATAATTATCATAAACAAAATATGTTTGATGAAGCAGAAAAATTATATAAGGATCTTTTAAATATACGACCAGACGATGTAAATATTTTAAATTTAATAGGTCTATTGTATCTTTCAAAAAATAATTCATCTGAAGCAATAAGCTATTTAACCAGAGCATATATTCTTAAGAAGTCATCATATGTTGCTTCAAATCTTGCAAAGGCTTATTATTATAATTCTGAACCACAAAAAGCAATTAAAATTTATGAACAAGCATTATCTTATGAAGAAAATGACGATATTTATTATTCAATGGCCTTAGCATATAAGAGATTAAATGATTATGATAATGTGATACTAAATTATAAAAAAGCAATTGAGTTAAATCCTAATAATTATTCAGCTTTATATAATTTATCTCTTGCATATAAAGATATTAATGATATTGAAAGTGCAATATTTTATGCAAAAAAATGTATAGAAATAAAAAATAATGATGATGATATTTTTGCACTTTTATCTGGTTACTATGAAGATAAAAAGGATTATGAATCTTCAATAGACGCATTGCGCCGAGCAATATTTATAAATAATAAAAAGTATTTGTACTTTTATAATTTGGGAGTTTTATTATCTAAAAAAGAGTGTCCTAATGAAGCTGAAGCAGCATATTTACGATCGATCGAATTAAATAATAATCATATTGAGTCATATATAAATTTAGCATTACTGTACAAAGATAGAGATAATAATAAATCATTAGAATATTTACTAAAAGCTTATGAAATAAATCAAACAGATGAAAATTTATTATTGAGTTTGGCTCAAACTTATAGATTACTTTATAAAAATAAAGAAAGTATTGAATTTTTAACTAAAATTATAAAAAATAATCAAAATTGCGCAGAAGCATATTCTCAAATGGCAATAAATTATATGGATTTATGTGAATATAATAAAGCGCTTGAAAATTATAATAAAGCAATATCTATAAATAATACAAATTTAAACTACAAACATGGAAAAGCTGTTGCATTAAAATATTTAGGTAATATTGAGCAAGCTAAAAAAATTTTAGATGAAATAGTTAAAAATCCAAGTTCATCAATGCAAAGTCATATTACATTGGGAATGCTATATTTATCTGATAAGCAATTTGAAAAAGGTATGAGATACTATACACTAAGAACTAAAGAAAGTAAATTTAATAGTATTTTTCAAGATAAAAAATGGACAAAAGACAAAAATATTGAAAACAAAGATATTTTAGTTTATTCAGATTGTGGGTTTGGTGATACATTAATGTATTCAAGATTTTTGCCTATATTGAATAAACAGGTTAAAAGTTTAACACTTCAGACGGATAAAGAGCTTTTATCTATATTAAGAGAATCATTACAAGGAATAAATATAATAAAAAAGAGTATAACCCCGCCGCAATATGACATTGTAATGTCATTAATGGATATACAGTATGCTTTAAATATGGACTTTTCTCAAGTCAAGAATACACAGCCATATTTGACAGCTGATATAAATCTTATAAAAAAATATTCTTCATTGGATATTTTCAAAACAAAAAATAAAAAAATAGGTTTATGTTGGCAAGGTAATAAAAGAATATTTAAGAACAGGTCAATTAATTTTGAATATATAAAAAAACTTGTTTCAAAAGAAAACTGCACTTTCTATTCATTCCAATTGCAAAGTGATATTAAAAATTTTAATAATTTTTATAATTTAAATAATTATATTAGTGATTTCTCTGACACAGCAGCCTTGTTAATGAATATGGATTTAATGATAACAATAGATTCATCAGTTGCACATTTAGCAGGAGCTTTAGGTATACAAACGTATTTACTTCTGCCAAAGACAGCAGAATGGCGTTGGTTTTATGATGAAGAGAAAACAATTTGGTATGATAGTGTAAGAATATTTAGACAAAAAGAATCAAATAATTGGGAAGAAGTTATTGAAAGAGTATATAGAGAAATATGATTGTTGGTGAAGAATATATTGTTGAAATAGAAAAAATGCTTAATCAGGGATTTGCCCTTGCTCGAATAAATAATATTCCTGTATTTGTATCAGGCGCTTGCCCTAAAGATAAATTGCAAATAAAAATTACACATATAAATAAAAATTATTTAGTAGCAGAAATCGTTAAAATAATAGAACCATCACCATATAGAGTCAACCCAGAGTGTGCTTTTCATAATCTATGCGGAAGTTGTGATTGGTTACATATTTCTTATGATGAACAAATAAATCAAAAAAGAATTATTGTTGATGAAACATTAAAAAAAATAGCAGGAAATAATGTTCAAGTTCAAAATGTAATACCATCTCCAAAAATAAAAGAATATAGATGTAAAATTCAATTGCCAGTATCACAAACAAAGGTATCTGGTAGAATTTTAAGCGGATATTATAAAAAGAATACACACGAGCTTATAAACATAAAATATTGTCCTATGCAGCCTCAAATTATAAATGAAATCAACGAATATATAAAAACAGAAGCACAAAAATTAGAAATAAGTGCTTATTCTGAAAAATTTCATAAAGGACTATTAAGGCATATTGTATATAGAATTTCATCTGATTTAAATCAAATTTTAATAATATTTGTTATAAATTCTAATAATATTGATAAAAAACTAACAATATTATCAAAATCTATAATAGAGAAGTTTCCTATAGTACGTGGAGTATGTGCCAATTTAAATGAGCGAAAAACAAATGTGATAATGAGTAATAACACTAAAAATATTATAGGAACTGATTATTATATAGAGAAACTATCAGAAATTAATTATAAAATAAGTACAAACAGTTTCTTTCAAGTAAATCCATTATGTGCAGAACTTATATTTAATAAGGTAAAAGAAATAATACTTTCTAAAGTTACTAACCCAACGATATTAGATGCATATTCAGGTGTTTCCAGTTTTGGTATATGGTTATCTTCAATTGCATCGAAAGTAGTATGTATAGAAGAAGTTAAATCCGCCTCAGAAGATGCAAGAGCAAATGTAAAATTAAATAAGATTGATAATATTGAAATTATTAATGGTGATGCAGAAGTTGAGTTTGATAAGCTTATAAAAAAAGGTATTAAATTTGATATTTCAATTACAGACCCGCCTCGAAAAGGTTGCAGTTTAAATTCAATAAATAATTTGATTAAAATTACAGAAAAATTTATTATTTATGTAAGTTGTAATGTCTCGACTTTAGCAAGAGATATGAAAATACTAAATGAAAATGGTTTTAAAGCAATTTATATACAACCTGTAGATATGTTTCCGAATACATATCATGTAGAAACAATTGTTATGTTTGAAAGAATATAAAAAGAAGCCTTTTAAAAGGCTTCTTTTTCCCCATTCCCAATCTAAAGCTGTAGTCGTATTAGTCAAGCAATGATTCTAAAATACTTGCATTTCTCATTGCTATAGCATTTTCTTTAACTCTTTGTTTATGAATATAAGTTCTTAAAGCTTCACGTATCAATTCACTTCGTGTACGATTTTCCCCTTCAGCAACTTCATCAATCTTGCTTAAAAATTCTTCGGGCATTGAAATTAAAACTCTAGCCATTATATAACCTCTTTCAAAAATATTTCTCTTACTTATATAAAAACAATGCATGTTTAAAAAGTGCATAAAAAGTATATATTTTTTATTGGTTGTGTAACAAAAGTTAATAATTTATAAAATCAAAATTTCTTAAGTTGAGCAAATGTTGCGTCTAGAGCTTTTGTTCCTTGGTTTCCAAAGTCAACAATTATCATAGAGGAAGAACCAATTTCTTTTATTTCAACAACTTTGCCAACACCGAATTTAGAGTGAAAAACTCTATCCCCATTGGAAAATTCAGTTTTTGATTGAAATGTTTGTTTGGGTTCATTTACCTCATTAACAGAAGATGTAGAAATTTGTTCTGACTCTTTTCTTTTTTTCTCTAGAAGAAGTCGTTTTATAGGGTTATCTTCAAGAAGTTCTTTCATTTTTTCTTCTTCTTGTTTTTTTCTTTCTTCAGCATTTATTTGATTATTTTTGCTTTTTACAACAAAACTTGTATTATGTTGAACTCTTTTTTGAGGCGCAATAAAACCTTTTCCAAAGGATGTAGTTGCTTTAATACTTCCATCAGAATTTTCTTCAAGGCGTCTTGATTTTATTGTTTCTACAGCTTTTTTGAAAGTAGTATTTTGATTATATGAATTATTTGAATTTGAATATTCAGATTCAGAATAATCAATTAAATTTTGAGGGATTTCCGATAAAAATCGGCTTGGATTGTAATATTTATAATCACCCCACATTTTACGTCTTTTTGCACAGCTTAAATAAAGGTTCTTTTTAGCTCTTGTAATACCAACATACATTAGTCTTCTTTCTTCTTCCATTTCATTAGGCGCGTCTAATGAGCGGCTATGAGGGAAGATTCCTTCTTCAAGACCTGACAGAAATACGGTATCAAATTCAAGCCCCTTTGCACTATGAAGAGTCATAAGTGTTAGTGCTTTTGTATCATCTACATAAGAATCAATATCACTTACAAGTGAAACTTGTGACAAAAACTCACCTAAAATATCATTGTCTTGTGGCACAAATTCCTTTGCAACACTTAAAAATTCTTGTAAGTTATCAATTCTGCTTTCAGCTGTTGTTTCATCTTCTGTTTCTTTTATTTCCTGAATATAGCCGGATTTTTCAAGAACATAGCTAATAAAAGCAGGTAAATCCATTTTGGTAAATTGATTTTGAAAATCAATAATTAAACTATAGAACGCAGTTAATTTTGTTTTAACAGCAGAAGTAAATTCATCATATTCTTCAAGATCTTGAAGTACTTCCATAAACTTTAATCCTGATTTATCAGCAATTTCAAGTAATTTTTCAACGGTAGCAGGACCAATTGCACGTTTAGGAACATTTATTATTCTACGTAAGCTTTGTGAATCACTTGGATTATATATCAATTTTAAATAAGCGATTATATCTTTAATTTCTTTTCTGTCGTAGAATTTTAGACCACCAACAACTTTATATGGTATGTTATTAGCCATACAAGCTTCTTCAATAGCTCTTGATTGTGAGTTTGTTCTATATAAAACAGCCATATCAGAAAGTGATTCAGTCAAAGACAAACGTCTGACTTCTCTAACAAGGTGAAGTGCTTCATCTGCTTCATCATTAGCTTGATACAAACTTAGATTATGACCTTTTCCTAAATTAGAATATAAATTTTTGCTAATACGTTGTTTATTATTGCAAATTACAGCATTAGCTGCTTCTAAAATTGTTTCAGCCGAACGATAATTCTGTTCTAATTTAATTAAATGTGTTTTTCTAAAAGTTGATTGAAGATTTAAAATTATTCTATAGTCAGCTCCACGCCAGCTATATATAGATTGGTCGACATCGCCTACAACGCAAAGACTTTTTTCTTCCGGAATATCTTCTTCTTCTTTGTCATTAGTATAAATAGATTTGATTAACTTATATTGACATAAGTTTGTATCTTGAAACTCGTCAACTAAAATATGTTTAAACCTGTTGAAATATTTTTCTCTTACTACTTGAGATTGTTCAAGCAGCTTAACAGCAAGAACAAGCATGTCATCAAAATCAAGTGCATTATTTGCTTGAAGTTGCTTTTGGTATTCCATAAATATTTGTGCATATTTTTCAGTTCTGTAATCTCTTGCTTTTGTAGCATAAGTATATGCGTCATACATTTTGTTTTTTGCATTTGAAATGATTGTTTTCAACAATTTAGGCTGATAGATTTTTTCATCTAAACTGCAATTTTTTATTGCTGTTTTTAGAATGGAATTAGAATCAGTATCATCATAAATAACAAATTTATTATCGTATGATTTGCCGTTTTCATCTTTATATTCAGCGATATCAGTTCTTAAAATCCTTCCTGAAATAGAGTGAAAAGTGCCAATCCACATCTTTTTGGCTTTTTCTTCTCCTATCATTTTAGAAAGTCTTTCTACCATTTCTTTTGCCGCTTTGTTAGTAAAAGTTACAGCTAAAATTTCGTATGGTGAAACACCTGAGTTAACTAAATTTGCAATTCTTGTTGTTAAAACTTTTGTTTTTCCGCAACCTGCACCTGCAAGAACAAGAATAGTTCCTTTATCTTGAAGTACGGCTTCCTGTTGTTCTCTATTTAATCCCGTTAATAAATCTGTCATAGTAATTGCTTTTATAAAATTATATACAATGATATTATATTATAAAAATGAGTTTTAATTTTAAAAATAAAGGATTGATTTTGAAAAACAGTTATAATCATATCTCTGCAAATTATTTGAGTTTTATTTTAAATA
>DVJT01000150.1 GCA_018716565.1 Candidatus Avigastranaerophilus faecigallinarum
ATTAAAGTGCCCGATATATTTTACAACTCACCATGAATCTCATTGTGCAAGTGCGTTTTTCCCTTCTCCATATGAGGAAGCTGCTATTTTATGCTTGGATGGAGTTGGTGAGTGGGATACTACAACATGGGGTGTTGGTAAAGGTAATAAAATAGAAATAAAGCAGAAAATAGAATTTCCTCATTCGTTAGGACTTTTATATAGTGCTTTTACGGGTTTTCTTGGATTTAAAGTAAATTCCGGTGAATATAAAGTTATGGGACTTGCACCATACGGAGAACCTATATATAAAGATTTAATATATGAACATCTGGTTGATGTAAAAGAAGATGGATCTTTTTGGCTTAATCAGGATTATTTTGGCTATTGTACAACAGATTATATGTTTAATAAAAAATTTGAAAAATTGTTTAACCGTCCGCCAAGAAAGCCAGAAACAGCATTAACGCAGAATGATATGGATATTGCAGCAAGCTTACAAGTAGTTACTGAAGAAATTATATTAAAACTGGCGAATTATGTATATAAACAAACAGGTTTAAAAAATCTTTGTCTTGCAGGCGGTTGTGCTTTAAATTGTGTTTCAAACGGAAATATATTAAAAAATGGCCCTTTCGAGAACCTATGGGTTCAACCGGCAGCAGGTGATGCTGGTGGTGCTTTGGGCGCAGCTTTAGCAGTTTATTATATGGCGCTTAAAAATGAAAGAATTGTAAATTTAAATGATTCTCAAGAAGGAAGTCTTTTAGGACCTAAATATTCTGATGAACAAATATTAGAGACATTAAATAAATTTAAAGCAAAATATACAAAATATGAAACAGAGGAAGAATTAACAAAGGTAATTGCTAAATATATATCTGAAGGAAAAAGTATAGGACATTTTGCGGGAAGAATGGAATATGGTCCAAGAGCATTAGGAAACAGAAGTATTCTTGCTGATCCTAGAAACAGAGAAATGCAAAAGAATTTAAACCTTGCCATCAAAAAACGTGAATCTTTCAGACCTTTTGCTCCAAGCTGTTTGGAAGAAGATGTAGAAAAGTTCTTTGATATAAAAACAGGAAAAAAATCACCTTATATGCTTTTAACTCAGCCAATTTCGGATAGTATTAAAACAGAATTGAGTGAAGAAGAAAAAAATTATAAAGGTATTGATAAATTGAAAGCTTACCGTTCTATACTTCCTGCAATAACTCATGTGAATTATTCAGCAAGAATTCAAACGGTTTCAAAAAAGATTAATCCCAGATATTGGAATATAATTAATGAATTTAAAAAACTTACAGATTGTTCAGTTATAGTAAATACATCCTTTAACATAAGAGGAGAACCAATTGTTAATACGCCGGAAAATGCATATAAATGTTTTATGTATACGGACTTAGACGTACTCGTCTTGGAAAATTTTGTGCTGTTAAAGGACGAACAAAGTAATATTGAAGGAAAAGAAGATTACCAAAAACAGTTTAAATTGGATTAATTTCTTTTGATAAATTTTAAATCATAACCTAAGATATCACCAATAATCATTGCATCATCGTATCTTAAGGTGCCTTTTCTTAACTTTTGAGAAATATTGTCAGCAGTAATTTTTTTGCCAATCTTTTCACTCATTTCATCTGCCAAATCTTTTAATTTTACATTGCTTTCAGCTAATAAAACTTTTATATCTTTTCTTACTGTCATATTAATATTATATCTTTAATCGTTTTATTGACATATTAATCGTATTTTGATATATCTAACGTGTTATAATACGCATTTTCGTTCTTATTGTCGTTTTAGTTGTAACAAAAATTAAAGGAGTTAAATATGAACAAATCAGAATTAGAAAAAAATTTTAATGAAATTATAGAAAAACATACTGATTTCATTGTTAAAAACTTTGCAGAAGGAAAAAGTTTAATGAAAATAATAGAAAAAACACTAAAAAAGTCATGGACACAGGCAATTTTTATTTCAATAAGAGCAAATATTTTATTAATAAGTTTTGAAAGGTTAAAAGAAAATCCAGAATTTTTAAAACGATTAAAAGATGAATTTATAGATATAGAAAAGGTATATAGATGTATGCAAAAGTGTGAGTTATGTTTTTTTCATCTATTTAATGAAATTGAAAAATTAAATGGACTTATAATAAAAGAAGACAAATAATTTTATATTGTACTTTTCTCATTGCAGAAAAGTACCAAAAGGCTAGCAACTTAATATTCCGTTTCGATTTTGTTAATTTCAACCAAAAGCTTTGTAACTCGGACTTTGTCCTCAAACAAACAAAGCTTTGACGTTGTTTCTATAAACAAAATTACGAAACTCCATATAGAGTTGCATTTTTTTCAACCATCATAAGATGTTTTTGAAAATGTATGATAATTAAAATTAAAAATAAAATATTAAATTTTTAGGTAGAATTGAAAAAACATAAATTTATAAATTCTAAATATGTTAACATATAATCAAAATATTTATAAAAAGGATGAAATATGTCAATTTTAGAAGAGATTGATGAGTTTGTTAAATCAATGCCAACGGATTATGAATTTTTAACAAGATGGTTTAAAACGAAATTAAGTCAAGAATATAATCGTTCTATGGATAGTTATATTCCATCTGATTATTGTTATAATCGAAAAAATAACGGTATAGATTATAAAAAACAAACACATTATTTCTTATATATATCAAGAGGAATATATAAATATGTAGGTAAGAATTATTTCTATGATGGAATAATTGAGCATAATCCAAGGAAGAAAAAGTAATAAGTTTTTAAATGTTATTTTATGCCAATTCACTTTCATCTATTTTAACAGGAAGATATACAGTAAATACAGAACCTTCATTTTCTTTACTTGTTACTGTTATTTTCCCATGGTGGTGTTTTTCTACAGTCATTTTTACAAGGTGCAAACCAAGCCCTGTGCCTTTAATTGTGTGTGTGGCATTTTCCACTCTGTAAAATCTGTCAAATATCTTTTCTAAATGTTCTTTTGCGATTCCTATTCCATTATCTTTTACAGAAAACTCAACAAAATTTTTATCATCAGATTGTTTTATTTTTACTAAAATATCTTTGCCGTTTAATGAATATTTAATAGCATTAGATAATAGGTTTCTTATAACTCTATCCATACTTTCAACATTTATTGGTATAGTTGGTATATTATTTTCTTGTTCGAAATTTATTTTTATATCTTTTTCATCTGCCAAAATTTTTATAGAGTTTATATTTTGTTGTATTAATTCAACAAGATTTGAGTATTCTTTTTTCAAAATTACATTGCCTGATTCTAACCTTGAAAAGTCCAAAATTTCATTTACCATAGAATGGAGTCTTTTTGCCTCTGTATCAATAGTTTGCATGAATTCTTTTTTTGTTTCTTCATCAAAATCATCAGCATTGTTGCACAAGGTATCAATGTATGTTCTTAATACCGTTACAGGTGTTCTTAATTCGTGAGAAACATTTGAAATGAATGTATTTTTTAATTTATTAACTTCAGTCTCTCTTGTTATATCAATAAGCACAATAATATAGCCTACATAATCCTGCTGTTTTGAGAACATAGGGGAAATCATTGATTTTATGGTTAATTTACCGGCTTCAATATTAAATTCAATTGGTTTTTGTTCAATTATATTTAATGGTGTATCTTTAAATTCTTCAATTTTTTCTGCAAAACATTTTTGACCGTGAGAATCGATGAAATCTTGTATTTTTGTTCCTATAAATTGATTTTCATCGATGTCTAACATTTTTAATGCAGTAGAGTTTGCAAGTACAACATTATCAAAGTTGTCGCATACAATTACACCATTAATGATACTCATTAATACAGCTTCTAATTTGTTTCGCTCAAGTGTTAGCTGTTCAATATTTTGTTCTTCATACTTTGATAATACGTTAGACATATCATTAAAGGCTTCTGTTAATTCCGCCATATTTTTGGATTCTAGTTTATATCCGAATTTACCTATTGCAATCTGTCTTACTCCGTCATAAATTTTTCTAAGTTCTTTTGATACGAGAAAAATATTTAAAAGCAAAATTATTGCAAAAGTAAGCCAAGTTAATATGAAAATTCCGAATAAAGATTTCTTTGTGGTTAAAGATACTGTTTTTATACCGTTGCCTGTCATTCCGACATTAACATAACCTGTAAGTTCACCTCTGTATATAATAGGGGAGCTTACATTTAATGCTGTGTTTTTATCATCTATAGGAAAATCTTTTTTAGAAGAATATATAATAATATTATCTTTATTTTTATATTCAATAAAAGAAATATCATTGCTTCTTTCCAAAATCGGTTTATATTCATTAGCAAGGAGTTTTGCTCTTTCTTTTAATGGGAATTTTTCAAAACCGGATGTTTGAATAGCCAAAGTTTTTGTCATAAGTTGTGCAAAACCTGAATAAGTTCTATCCATCTTGTTTTGAATATGATTCACTGCAAAAACAGCAATTGTGGCAATGATTAACGACCCCAATAATAATTCAATTAAAATGTATTTAGTTTGTTTATTTAAATGAAAAGATTTTATATCCATAACTCCCTAAATTATATCATTTAATTGTGTTTTTTGCTAATTTTGATTATTGGAAAAAGCAGATATTGCAGAATATTTTATGTCAGCAATATAAGAGATTATATATTATGGAATTGAATTTTAAAATTTCCTATAAAATCCCAGAATTATTGAGATTTAAACTAATTATATAATTTAAAGTGATTTACAGATAAAAGCAGTTATTCTTATCCTGGGACTTGACAGGCTAAATCAATGATTTTGGGATTTTTGACCAATAATAAAAAGTAAAAAAGTTATATTGTTAACAATTGTTTAAAAAAATCTTTTAAAACGTCTTATTTTTCTTGACTGGCATGTTTTAGCAAGTATCATTTTATAATGGCTATGAGTAGCCTTGTCCGAAAAATTGGTAATAAAACAGTTAAATTTTATATAGTTGTAGTACACCACATAATGAGAGGTGAATGAATGTCAAAGAAACAATATTCTGAGAGAGTAACTCCGATGGGCATGCCCAAAACAAGATTGGATGATCTGCCGGACTTAATCGAAATTCAGAAAAAATCATTTGAGTGGTTTTTAAAAGAAGGTTTGAAAGAAGAATTTCTTTCATATTCTCCTATTAAAGACTATACCGGTAGATTAGAATTACATTTTCTACCAAATTATACTTTCGATAATCCGAAGTATTCATTGGAAGAAGCAAGAATCCACGATGCTACTTACGCAAAACAATTAAGAGTAATGGCTCGTTTGGTAAACCGTGATACAGGGGAAATAAAAGAACAGGAAGTTTATATAGGTGATATTCCTACAATGACAAATAAAGGTACATTTATTGTAAATGGTGCCGAACGTGTTATTGTATCGCAAATTGTAAGATCACCCGGTATATACTTTAAGAGAGAAATCTCTCCGACAGGTAAACGTTTATTCAATGCAACTTTGATTCCAAACAGAGGTGCTTGGTTAAAAATAGAAACTGATGCTAATGATATAATCTACGTAAAAATAGATAAAAACAGAAAGATATTAGCAACAACATTGTTAAAAGCTTTAGGAATTACAGTTTCTGAAATGGAAACATTATTCACTCACTTTGAATTCTTAAAGAAAACATTAGAAAAAGATACAACAGAAACAACAGATGATGCATTAATTGAAGTTTATAAAAAATTAAGACCTGGTGATCCTGCTTCAGCTGCAGGCGGTCGTTCAATTATTGAATCAAGATTCTTTGATGATAAAAAATATGATATCGGTAGAGTTGGTCGTTATAAGTTAAATAAAAAATTAAATTTGAATATAGCTGAAACACAAAGAACTTTGACAATTCAAGACTTAGTTGCGGCTGTAGAATATTTAATTAATTTAACATATGACGAAGGAAGCTGTGATGATATCGACCATTTAGGAAACAGAAGAATCCGCAGTGTTGGTGAATTGTTACAAAACCAATTTAGAGTAGGTTTATCAAGAATAGAAAGAATCGTTAAAGAAAGAATGACTCTTCAAAATTCAGAAACACTTACTCCGTTGAATTTGTTAAATACAAAACCATTAATCGCATCATTAAAAGAATTCTTTGGTTCATCACAGTTGTCACAATTCATGGATCAAACAAACCCACTTGCTGAATTAACACATAAAAGACGTATTTCAGCTTTAGGACCTGGTGGTTTGGTTAGAGAAAGAGCAGGATTCGCAGTTCGTGATATTCACCCTTCTCACTACGGTAGAATATGTCCTATCGAAACACCTGAAGGTCCAAACGCAGGTTTGATAGGTTCATTGGCAACTCACGCAAGAGTTAATGATTATGGCTTCATTGAAACTCCATACTTTGCAGTTAAAGATGGTGTTGTTACAAATGAAGTACGTTATATGAGTGCAGATGAAGAAGAAAACTTCCGTGTAGCACCTTCTGATTTGACATTAAATGAAGACAGAAGCATAAAAGCTCAATACGTACCTATCCGTTATAAATCTGAATTTACAATGGGTGAATCAAAACGTGTTGACTATATGGGGGTTTCACCAATTCAGGTAATCTCAGTTGCTACATCAGTAATTCCTTTCATTGAGCACGATGACGCAAACCGTGCATTGATGGGATCTAACATGCAACGTCAAGCAGTTCCTTTATTAATTACAGATAGACCTGTAGTTGCAACAGGTTTGGAAAAGAGAGCAGCAAAAGACTCTTGTATGGTAGTTGTATCAGATGTAGATGGTACAGTTGTAAAAGTAGTCGGTGAAGAAATCTGGATTAAAGATAAAGCCGGCAAATTACATAAATATCAATTAATGAAATATGTAAGAAGTAACCAAGATACATGTATCAACCAAAAACCGATTG
>DVJT01000151.1 GCA_018716565.1 Candidatus Avigastranaerophilus faecigallinarum
TGTATAGGAGTATTTAAAATACCGTTCAGAGGAAATTATATTGTATTTTTCCTTGTAAGTTCTTTATTTTTATTTACTCTTTTAGGAATTGGCCTTTTGATTTCTTCAAAACTTAAAAATCAATTTTTGGCCAGTCAAGTTTCATTAGGTATAGGTTTTTTACCTGCACTATTACTTTCGGGATTGATTTTTCCAATAAGTTCAATGCCATTATTTTTTCAGTATTTAACAGGAATTTTACCACCAAAATATTTCATAATTTTTGTAGAGAGTGAATATATGGCAGGAACCATTCCGGAAATAGTATTTATAAATTCCATTTTTCTTACAATTTTAGGAACAATTTTATTCATTCTTGTATACAAAAGTACAAATGTGAGATTAGAAAAATGATAATGAATAGTTTAAGACGCATCATAGCATTAATAAGAAAAGAACTAATAACGACCTGGAAAGATCCAAAATCAAGAAGCATAATAATAGGATTACCTTTATTGCAATTGATTATTTTTGCAAATGCAATAACTATGGAAGTAAAAAATATTGATGTAACTGTAGTAGATAGAGATAAATCAGTAGAGTCAAGAGAATTATTATCTTATTTCGAAAATTCGCCACACTTTAGAAAAATATATTACGCAGATAATGAAAAAGCATTTCGAAATCACATTGATACTCAAAAAGCCAAAATAGGAATATATATAAATAATGACTTTTCAACCGCAATAAAATCACAAAAGCGAACACAAATATTGGTTGTTTTAGACGGAAGACAAACAAACTCAGCAGCAATAGCAGGCGGTTATGCTTCTGAAATAATAAATTCTTACGAAAATAAAATATCAAAACAACAAGGAGCAAAGATAAATATAGTAATGAGAAATTGGTACAATCCAAATCTTGAATACCGTTGGTTTATTATGACAGTTATTATAGTAATGCTATCGGTTGTTATAGCAATGCTTTTAACAGCGCTATCAATTGCAAGAGAAAGAGAGATGGGAACATTTGATCAACTAATTGTAAGCCCGTTATCATCATTTGAAATAATAATTGGGAAAGTAATTCCACCATTAATAATAGCAATGTTTTTAACTTGCATAATGACGCTAATTATAATATTTGGCTTTAGAGTACCGTTTGAGGGTTCAATTCTATTATTTCTAATATCAATATTTATATCTCTATTATCTATTGTCGGAGTAGGTTTATTTATTTCTTCAATATGTAAAACTCAACAGCAGGCAATATTAGGAGTAATAACATTTCAAATGCCAGCCATTCTACTTTCTGGATTTATATCCCCAATTGAAGATATGCCAATAGGTTGGCAATATTTAACAATGATAAATCCTGTAAGATATTTTATGACTTTATCAAGAGGAATTTTCCTAAAAGGAATGGGAATAGAAGATATAATATCCAATATAATCCCCTTAATCATTATAGCTGTAATAACATTATCACTTGCGAGTTGGACATTCAAGCAAAAACTGGATTAATAAGAAGTCTTAAATTCGTACATACTACTTTTATACGAAAATTACAAAAGGTATAATTAATTTATTCAACATTATGTATGATTTAAAAACAGATTCGGACTGCTAATATTAACCTATATTCCTTGGAAAAAACGATGATACACATATCCCTAATCTACAGCTATGATTAAATCATAGCTTTTTTCTTATTTTAAAGAATATATAGCAAATACTTCTCTTTGAGTATTAGAACTTAAGTTCTTTTTACTTGATTTATATTTAAAATCAAAAATATCTTTATTAATTATTTGAATATCTTCATGAACAATGGAGTATTCAGCATTACTCGGAAACTCTCTTTTATTCGATTTGTTTTGAGAAGCATAACTATAATATGAAATATAATTAGATGAAAGTGTATTATAAAACTTTTTATTTGGTAAATATGCACAAATCGGAGAGAATAGATATGGATTCCCTATCGCAATAAATACATCTTCTTCTTCCAAATTATTTTTAATATATTGTGCAATTTCTTTTCCGCCTGAAAAGTTATACTTAATTTCTTGCGATATTACAATTGGAGAGATAATCATACTTATAATGAATAACCAATTAAATGAAAAAGCTAATAATTTAGAAACTTGTTTGTTTTCCTGTTTATAAAGCCAATAACAAAACAGAACAATCAAAAATATTAAAAAGGATTTTTGGTATAAAATCCCGTTAAAATATACTTTGGTGAAAACAAATAGCATAAATCCTACAGAAAAAGAGAAAATAAGGAATATTTTTTTATCTGATTTAAAAAAACAATAAGTAATTAGAAATAAAAAAGGAATTAATGAAACTAAACTTATAAAATCAGAATATTTTTGCAAAGGAACAAGTATGTTCATTAAAGGAAAAACAAACACTGTAGATATCAATATAACTAATTGATTAAAAGGAATAATATTATTTACCCCGGGAACTAAAGCATAATTTTCACTAGGAGTGTCAATAAAAACAAAAAACACAAACAAGAAATATACCAAAAGAATTACTAATGATTTTATATTTGGCACAATTTTATTCTTAATTGATTCAAAAATAAATAAACAAGATAAAATAGCACATACTCCCAGCATATAAACGTGAGTTTGAGAAAGAAGAATTATAATTAATATATATAAAAATGGATGTTTATTTCTATTCGGATAAAAATATGCCAGCAAAAATAAAAAAATAGGAATCATTGAATAATTTCTGGCAACTACAGGCAGATAATATAACATGCCGGCAGAAAAACAAATAATAGATTTTTCAAACTTATTAAACGGTGATTTAAAAAGCAGAAACGAAATAGAAATAAAAACAAAAAATAAAGATATAACTTGCATAATTTCAACAGGGAAACCCAATTTTGCAAAAGGATACAAAATTAAATACCACAAGAAAGGATGTCCTTCTGTCCTTGCAGATCTAAATATCTCTATAAAATTCAAATCTCTTACAATACACCAAGCTTGAGCTTCATCTCTCCATATTTCATGATGAAACATAGTAAATAAAACTACTATTAACCATAAAATCAACAAAAGCAAATTAAACTTATTAAATAAAATAAATTGCTTGATTTTTTGCATAATATAGCCCCTTTTACATAATAATTTTATGATACATCAAATTCGCATTAAGAATTACTAATGTAACACTTTGTAAGCCTTAAGATTTAATTTGCTTGTACATAAGACATGTTTTTTATATTCTTGAAGGGTCGTGCTGAATGATATGAGTCGAGGAAGTTGGAGATTGAATATGATAAACCGCATTGTTTTTTTTACTATTTTAAGTCTGATATTATGCACACAAAAAGCAAATGCGTTTAGTGTCGATGCAGCAATAGAAAAATATTTTGCACCTTTCTCTGATGAATTTTCTAATTTTATATTTGCCCCAATTACAATTTTTGGAGCAGAAGTTCCAATTTTAATATTTTTAATGATAGCAACAAGTATTTTTTGTACATTTTATTTGAGAGGCATTTGCATTTGGGGATTTAAACATGCTTTATATCAAATATTTCATAAAAAAGACCATGATGGACATA
>DVJT01000152.1 GCA_018716565.1 Candidatus Avigastranaerophilus faecigallinarum
GATTTATATAAATTATTGCAAAAATCTGAAAAAGTATATAAAAATGATTTTAAATTTATTGATAAAAAGAGTATCAATAGAAAATTTATAATGACTATGTCTAATCTTATAAAGGAAAATATCTCTGTTAAAGATTTTATAAAATTTGTTCTTCTTTATAATGAATATTATTTAGAGCAAGAAGCAGATAAAATAAGTGAGAAAATCAGGTTAGATATTAGTTATAGAACACAAATCACTAATAGATATGCAAAAGAAAATTATATATTAGGTTATGAATTATCAAATGAAACATATAAAGATATTATAGAGTGTAAATCATATAATCAAGAAAAAACAATAATAAATAAACTATTAAACAAAATTGATAAAAGAGCTAATAACTTGATTATCTGCAATAAAGAAGTCAGATTGAAATTATATAAAATAATAAACGAAGTTTTTATAAATACAGAATTGATAGCATATAATGAAATACTAAAAAATATAGAAATAAAGACTATATATATTATATAAATATATTGACAAAGAAAATCTATTGAGTTAACCTTGAGAAAAACAAGGGATACTATGTTATATTTTAACAAACAAATGATGATGAATATGATTATGCAAATGCAAGGCTTAGAGTCAGGCAGTCATTATTTGTTGCGAATGTGAACCTCGTTAAAATAATTTAGAAGCTGCCTTATAAATAGGCAGCTTTTTTAGTTTAGAGTAAATAAGTATAGAGGTCACAATGATTAATGTAAATAACTATAATAATTTAAAAAATAACAATAACTCAAATAAAAGACAGAAAAATATATCTTTTAAAAGTACAGCAGCTTTGAGTGGTGCAGCTAAGATTGCAGATATTTTTCTAAAATCTCAAGAAAATTTATCTTCAACCAGATTTATTCAAGATACAGCAACAAATTGGGCACCTAAAGCTATCTTTGCCAGAAGTAAAGCTGATTTTGCAGAAATGTCTTTTTTAGAATTTCTTGAATCGGGAATATTTTATTTTGCATCTCCTATTTTAGGAGAAAAATTATTTAGAAATAAAATATTTAAAAATATAGTGCCAACATCATTAAAAGACAAGGTAAATGAACAAATTCCAAAGACAGTTGAACAAATTACATCAAATACAGCAATTAGTGACGAAATAAAAAAACGTGCAATTTCAACAAAAGCAGGTATTGTTTTAGCTTGTGCTGCAATTCCTATTGCTGAATATACATTGAGTTTTGCAAAAAATCTTTTCACCTTAAAGACATTCAAAAAAAGTAATTTTAATAATATTGCTAATTTAGATAAAACACATAAAGAGACAGAAGATAAAGAACAACAAGAAAGAGTTGAAAAAAATTCTAAAAAACAGTTAAAAAAAGCTTTAATATTATCAGGAGTAGGAGTTGCTTCAGGGGTTGCTTTAGCATTAAACGGACATAAATCAAATCTGTTGCAGAATGTAAGTAAAACTATACTTGAACCTGGTAAAACAGCTGCAAAAATAGTAAGTAAGTCCGGAATAAAATCAGAAAAAGTTTCAAATGTATTAAGCAAATTCAGTTTGGATTTTGCAAATAACAACGGGAAACTGGCACTTAGTAAAGGTCAATTGGCTCTTACCGCAATATTAGGTTTATTTGGATATTCTAAGGCAGCTGAAGATAGAGGAAAGCTTGACGTTGCAGAAGTTTGGACAAGAGTACCTTTGGTTGTTTTCTATACAATTTTTGGCGGTGAATTATTTGAAAAAGCTTTTACAAAAATATTAAAGAAGAATAATAAATTTTCAGATATATTATCAAAAACTACGGAAAATGGTTTGAATCTTCCAACAAGAGCAGAACTACCAAAATTAGCCGAAAATATAGCTAAAGTAAGAAATACAAATCCTGCTAAAGAACTTTCAAGATTAACAAAAGAAACAGCTTTTGTAAGTGCAGTACCATATGCTTTTAGTCTGCTTTTTATGGGGCTAACACTTTCTGCAATTACAAGATTATGGACTCAATACAGATATAATCATCAACAAAAAAATGAAGCAAAAGATAATATGAATTTTATTATATATGATAAACAACAAGCTCCTAAAATATTTAAAGATATTGAACTAAATAATCAAACTTAGTTTATAATAAAAATATGAAAGCATTAGTTTATAATACTTTATATAAAAATAGAATTGCATTAACAGAAAGAAATCTGCCTAAAATTGAAAATTCAAAAGATGCAATTGTAAGAGTAACTTTGTCATCTATATGTACAAGTGACTTGCATATAATGCATGGTTTTGTTCCAAGAGCAAATAACGACATTGTTTTAGGACATGAATTTGTTGGTGAAGTCGTAGATATTGGCTCTGAAGTAAAAAATATAAAAAAAGGCGACAGAGTTAGTGCTAATTGCATAACATTTTGCGGTGAATGTTATTTTTGTAAGCACGGATTTATTAATAATTGTAAGATTGGCGGATGGGAGCTTGGATGTAGAATTGATGGTTGTCAGGCTGAATATGTTAGAGTTCCGTTTGCAGATACAGGTTTAACCAAAATTCCTGATAACGTTACATTTAAAAATGCATTATTTGTTGGCGATATATTATCCAGTGGTTATTTTGGTGCAGAAATGTGTCAGATAAAAGATGGTGATATTGTAGCTGTTATTGGTTCAGGTCCTGTAGGTTTATGTGCAATGCTTTCAGCAAAATTAATGGGTGCTTTGTCTGTTATTGCAATTGATATAAATGAAAATAGGTTAAAGGTTGCAGAAAAAGAAGGTTTGGCAGATATTACTCTTAATCCTAAAAAAAATAATATTGAAGAAGAAATAAAAAAATTAACTAATAATATTGGAGTAGATTCAGTTATTGAAGCGGCTGGGACAAAAGATACTTTTGAAATGGCTTGGAAAATTGCACGTCCAAATGCAATCGTCGGTATTGTTGCAATGTATGATAGAAATATGATTTTACCTTTACCTGATATGTATGGAAAAAATCTTACATTTAAAACAGGCGGGGTTGATTCAATTCACTGTAAGGAATTACTTAAACTTATCTCTGAACAAAAAATTTCTACTGATTTTCTTATTACACATGAGTACGAATTAAAAGAAATTGAAACAGCATATTCGCTGTTTCAATTCCATCAAAATGAATGTTTGAAAATTATGATTCAGCACTAATTTACGTGAGAATTATATATTTCATCTGTGATAATATAATTTGACTCTGCACTTTTCATTTTCATTCTATCTTTTGCAGAAAGAAAACCTCTTTCATTTGCAGTTTTATCTGCTTCCTTAATATTATGATTTTTAACTATATTAGAAGCAATTAAAGCAACTGCAGATGCAACAAAGCCAAAATTAGCTGCTTTATTTTGATTAATAATCTTTTTTGTATATTGTTCACCATTTGAAAGCTTATCTATTACATTTGACTTTATCACTAATGAAGCTAAAGTGCCAAGCATTGATACAACTGCCAATCCAGCTTCGGCAGCTTTATGTTTTCCATCATCAACTTCTCTACCTAAAGATAATTTTAGAGCATCATTTGCTTGGTTTTGACTAACCCACTTGTAATACTCTTCTTTTCTTGCTCTTTTGGCTTCTTTTTTTTCAATATTTCTTCCTGAAAATGAAATATTATTGATTGAGTTAACAGGCATGCTTTCTCTCTTATATCCTTACATTTGCATAAAAAACAAATTTGTATTTTTTTGCCATCATAAATGAAAAATTTCAATTTAGTATAATTGAATTATTTTCTGTATTGCATTATTAGCAAGGTTATATATTTCATCAAGTTGTGATTTCTCAAACGGGGCACCTTCAGCGGTAGTTTGAAATTCAATAATTTTACCTGATTTAGTCATTACAACATTACTGTCAACCTGGGCGTGTGAGTCCTCTGAATAATCTAAATCAAGTTTTATTTCTCCATCAATTATTCCTACAGAAACAGCGGCTATTGGTTCTATAATTGGATTTTGTGTTAATATGCCTTGTTCTATAAGTTTATTTATAGCGATATTCATTGCAACAAAACCACCACATATAGATGCACATCTAGTTCCGCCGTCAGCTTGAATTACATCTGCGTCAATTGTAATTGTTCTGTCACCTAATTTTTCTAAATCAACACAAGAACGAAGGCTTCTTCCGATTAGTCTTTGTATTTCTTGTGTTCTACCAGAAATTTTTGTTCTTTCTCTTTGACATCTTGTATGTGTAGCAGATGGGAGTAGTGAATATTCTGCAGTTACCCATCCTCTTGGATCTGTTTTATCCATCCATCTTGGTTTACCTTCCTCAACAGAAGCCGTAACAATAACTTTTGTATCATCAAACTCGATTAATACAGAGCCTAAAGCATGTTTTGTATAATCTTTTAGAATTTTTATATTTCTTAGTTCATTATTTTTTCTATTATTTAATCTTTCACTCATATATAGCCCTTTTTTATAAAATACCTTTGTGTTAAATTTATTTTATCATATTTGTTCAAAGGTGTATTTATTATGCAAGAAAAATTTTATTTAACAACAGCTATTGATTATGTTAATGGTGCTCCACATATAGGACACGCATATGAAAAAATATTATCTGATGTAATTATCAGACATAAAAGACAAATTGTTGATAATGCCTATATGCTTACAGGTACAGATGAACATGGTGTTAAAATTCAAAAAACTGCAGCGACAAAAGGTATAACACCAAAAGAATTATGTGACGAAAACTTTTCAAAGTTTGATCAAGCTTGGAAAGAATTGGAAATAAGTTATGATCAAATTATCAGAACAACTGATGAACAGCACAGAAAAGTAGTTGGACAAATATTTAAAAAACTTTTAGAAAATGGAGACATATATAAACATTCATATACAGGTTTATATTGCAGTGGTTGTGAAGCTTTTCTAAATCCTAAAGATTTAACTGAAGACGGGTTATGCCCTGATCACTTAAAAAAACCGGAAGAAGTTACAGAAGAAAATTACTTCTTTAAATTAACAAAATATAAAGATAAAATTGCAGAATATATTAAATCTCACCCTGATTTTATCCAACCTGCAATTAGAGTTAATGAAATATTAAATCAATTAGAAAATATAGAAGATATATCAGTTTCAAGAACAAAATCTTCTGTCCAATGGGGAATAGGTGTTCCTGGTGATGAAACACAAACAATTTATGTTTGGATAGATGCTCTATCTAATTACATTACGGCTATAGGCTATGACGTTGAAAATCCTTCAGATAAATTTAAAACATTATGGCCTGCAGACGTACACGTTATTGGTAAAGACATTATAAAATTCCATTCAATATATTGGATTGCTATTTTAATGGCACTTGATTTACCTTTACCGAAATCAATATTTGCACATGGCTGGATTACTATCGATCAATCAAAAATGAGTAAATCATTAGGAAATGTTATAGCTCCTCATGATGTTTTAGTTTCATTTAATTTAGAAAAGCCTGATGCATTCAGATATTATATGGCATCTGCTGCTTTAACAGGTAAAGATGGCAATTACTCTGATGAAGATTTTAAAGAAAAAGTTAATGCAGATTTAGCTAATAATATTGGAAATCTTTTAAACAGATCGCTAAATATGCTTGTAAAATATTTCGATGGTGAAATAAATCCAGAATTTGTATCAGATAAAAACGATAAAATTGCTGTTTTAGCTTCAAATACAAAATGTCAAATTATAGAATGTTTTAATAAATTTGAAGTGGCAGAAGCAGCAAATTTGATTGTTTCGTTTGCAGATAGCGTAAACAAGTATGTAACCGAAAATGCACCTTGGACACTTGCGAAAGATGGTAAAATGCTTGAGTGCGGTAAGGTTTTATATAATGTGCTTGAAGCAATGCGTCATATTGCAATTTTGTTGTATCCATATTGCCCTAATATTGCACAAGATATATTGATTCAACTAAATGAAAAAGTTGATTTTAAGTATGATAATCTTATATGGGGTGGTTTAAAACCAGCAAAAATTACTGAAAAAGAAAGGATAAAACCTGTATTTTTACGTTTAGATTCAGAGTTTGCTACAGATAAGAAAAAAGGGAAATAAGCATTGATTTATGTAGAAATAAAACAAGCCTATACACCCGTAAAATCAATGTTTGAAAAAGCGTTGAAAGTATTTAATATAGAATCTCTTAAAAATTCAATAAATCAAAATGAAGCAAAACTTCAAGAAAGTGATGTTTGGTCAAATCCTGAAATTTCATCAAAAATTTCGCAAGAAATAAAAGAAGATAAAGATAATCTATATAAAATTGAAAGATGGAAGACTTTAGTTAGTGATATAGATACACTATTTGAATTGTATGAAGAAACTAAGGAAGATTCTGTTCTCGTTGAAGTCGATAAGACAATAAAAATATTAAAGTCAGAATTAGAAACTTGGGAAATAGAGTCAACTTTAAGCGGAGAATATGATAAATCAGATGCAATTATAACTATCAATGCCGGTGCTGGTGGAACAGATGCTCAAGACTGGGCTCAAATGCTTTTAAGAATGTATATGCGCTGGGCTGAAAATAAACATTGGAAAGTAGAAATGATAGAGCATTCTGATGGTGAAGAAGCCGGAATAAAATCTGCTACTATTAAAGTTATAGGTAAATATGCTTATGGTCTTGCAAAGGCTGAAAAGGGTGTACATAGATTAGTCAGAATTTCGCCATTTAATGCAAACGGTAAAAGACAAACAAGCTTTGCAAGTTTAGAAGTATCACCAGTAATTGAAGATTTCAGTAAAAAAATTGTTATTCCACAGGAAGATATTATTGTGGATACAATGCGTTCAGGCGGTGCAGGCGGACAAAACGTAAATAAGGTTGAAACTGCGGTAAGAATTTTACACAAGCCTACGGGCATTGTTGTAAGGTGTCAGCAGCAACGCTCACAGCTTCAAAATAAAGAGACTGCAATGCAAATACTTGCTTCAAAATTGTTAGCCATAAAGCAAGCTGAGCATGAAGAAAAACTAATGAAATTAAAAGGTCAGAATGTTGATATAAACTTTGGCTCGCAAATTCGTTCATATGTTTTTCATCCTTATAAAATGGTAAAAGACCATAGAACTAATTATGAAGTTGGCAATGTTGAGGCTGTCATGGATGGAGCTATTGATGGTTTTATTGAAGCCTTTTTAAAACAGGGCATTAAAATAGAATAATTTTTTATGTTTTTGATATCATAGACATAATGCAAGAATATAATTTATTTTTAATATTATTAATACTAGATTAAATAGAGAGGTAGTGTATGGAACAATTTTATGCTTTGGTTCAAAGCCACGCAGTCGTCATATCAGCTGTGGTTTTAGTACTTGCATATGTATTTATTGCTCTTGAAAAAATACCTAAAGTTACAATTGCACTTCTTGGTGCAGCTGTAGTGGTTTTTTCAGGATTAGTAAGTCAAGAAAAGATAGCTGAAACAGGTTTAAATGAATTTTATTTTATTAATTTTGTTGATTTTAACGTAATCTTTTTACTTGTTTCAATGATGATTATAGTTAATATTACAACAAGATGTGGTGTATTTAAGTGGATAGCTATTGAACTTTTAAAGATGACAAAAGGAAAGCCATTAATGGTTTTAATTACATTGGCGTTCTTGACGGCGTTATTATCTGCGTTTCTTGATAATGTAACAACAGTTATTTTAATTATGCCTATAACATTTGTTGTTGCTAAACAATTGGATATCAACCCTGTTCCTTTATTAATAACAGAAATTTTTGCATCAAATATTGGAGGAACTGCAACATTAATTGGTGATCCACCAAATATTATTATTGGTAGTGCCGCAGGTTTTTCTTTCATGGATTTTATTAAAGAATTAACCTTAATTTGTCTTATAATTATGGCTGCTGTTGTTGCCTTTTTGTACTTATGCTTTAGAAAACAATTAGTTACTACTGAAGAAAAAATGGCAAGTATTCAAGAAATTGATAACTCTAAAACTATAACAGATTATCCTCTTTTAAAAAGAAGTATGCTTGTTTTAGGTCTTGTTATTTTAGGATTTTTAACACACGATATAACACACATTGCAACTTGTATAATTGCGTTTATTGGCGCAAGTGTTTTATTATTATTTGAAAACCCAGAAGAAACATTTAAAGAAGTTGAATGGAATACAATTTTCTTCTTTATAGGCTTATTCATAATTATCGGTGGCTTTGAAGCTGCCGGCGGTATTAAATTAATGGCAGACTGGTTGTTAAAAGTAACAGCAGGTTCACAGCAAATTGCATCATATGTAATTCTTTGGGCTTCTGGTATTTTATCCGGTATTATAGATAATATTCCATATACTGCAACAATGGCGCCAATGATTCACGAAATTGAACTTGAAAAAGGAAGAGAATTTGTTTTACCAATGTGGTGGTGTCTTTCTTTAGGTGCTTGTTTAGGAGGAAATCTAACAATAATTGGCGCTGCTGCAAACGTTATTGTTTCTGAAAATTCAGCAAAACACGGTCACACGATTAAATTCTTAGAATTTATGAAATACGGGGTCATAGTTGTATTTATTTCCTTGGCATTATCTTCAATTTATATTGGAATAAGACATTTTATATAATAAGTATTTAATGAAAAAAGAAGCAGCTATATAGCTGCTTCTTTTTATGAGTAAATAACTAATTTTAATTTCCAACATTAGGAATTACAGATTTTACATTTCCCTCGGCTTTAAAGTCTTTCGGATTCATTGTTATAGTTATTCTATCTGCTTCTATAGTTCTTCCTTTAGTTTCTATTTTAGAACGACCAACAAAAACCGCCTCATTTAATTTTTTTGTTGTTTTATCAGCATAAACATTAACTTTTGGCCCGGTTGCTAAATAATCTTCATATTTTATTTTCGTAGAACCTGAAGCACTTACAACGTTAGCTTTTTTGTCATAAGATTGATAATCAGACCATACTTCTATCCGCTTATTATCTTCAGTAGTTATATCTGTATATACATTTCCTCTAGCAATAGCTTCTTCTAAAATATTATTATAAGTTAGTTTATTTGCATTTATATTGCTTTTCCCTTGTTTTAACTTTGCATTGCCAACTAAATCTATTTGTTTTACATCATTCTTGTCTGTAAGATTAACATATGCTTCTGCTGAGAATGTTTCTATATCCTTATAAAGAATATTTACATTTCCAAAAGCTTTCATTGTATTAGTTGCTTTATTATATTCTTGTCTATCAGCTGTAACAATTACTACAGGTCTATCTTTTTCCGTAATCGAAGATATAGTATTACCCTTTGCTGATAAAACTTTATTTAATAATGACATTTCTAATATTTGAGCCTTTATTTCATGTTTTTTACCATCTTTTAATTGATATGAATATGCATTTTCCTTAAATTCTACCTTATTTACTTTATTATTTTTCGGATCCACTTCCACAACAGCCCGTGGACTTAAAACATTTACATCCCCGGTTTTAACTTTTACATTTCCTTCCAAATAAATTTTTTTATCAGTGTCTTTGAATTCCTGCTTATCTGATTCAACGGTTAAAGACGCTGCATAACTAATTCCTGACGTTATAAATATTAATACCAAAAATAAATTTATTATTTTTCTTTTCATATCTTACCCATCTTTACATATAAAACTGTGTTTGAGTTCTCCCTACAATATGGAAATCTGAATAATTACCGTCTAAAACTGCCTTATTACCAATGATGACAGCTTCACCAGGCTTTTCTATTCTTACATTGCCTTCAGCTATTATATCTTCATTTTTTCCGGAATAGGTTAATCTTGTTGTTCCAATATTAGTTCCATCCATGTATACTAAAAGTACATTATCATATAATATTATTTGTTTTTTTGTTGCATTATATGTACCTTTATCTGCTTTAAAACTTGCTTTAACTTTATCTCCATCATAAAAGTTGCCGATTAAATTTTCCAAAAGTACAACATTGTCCGAATCTGTATACATACCTGTATCAGCATATAATTCCCATAGTTTCTGACCGTCTTTTGTTTCTGTAACTAGAAGGCTTTCAATATTTGCTTCTTTATTTTTATATGTTTGATCAATTATTTTATTCTTAAACGTTTTTGTAATCATTCCAGCATAGATGAATGCCCACAAACATCCAATAAATATAATTGCAAACAAAACAATATAAGCAATATTCTTTTTACTTTTGAACATACAATTATCCATCTTATTTTAATAATTATCATATAATTAGAAATAAAATGCAATTGTATGTCACTTTATTTTGTAAGATAATTTTAATATGGATATGGATATAAAAGAAGAAGTTTATAAATGTTCAAAATGTGGGCTTTGTCAGTCAGTATGCCCAATATATCTTTCTACAAAAAATGAGATGTATCTATCAAGAGGAAGATATATTGTCTTGAATAATTTTTATAATTTCAATAAAAAACTAAGCACAAAATTCATTAAAGACTTGGATTTATGTCTAAATTGCAACTTATGTAAGAGTTTTTGCCCAAGTAATATTGATGCAAGAGAAATTTTCACTTTATTAAAGTCTCAAAATAATTATAAATATAGTTTTTTACCTTTTTCAATTATTTTTCTTTTTATTTTATTGACTTATAAAATACGTAAAAAAAATATTCAGGTAAAAAGAGAAAAAAATCAAAGTAAAAACTTAAATAAAGAAAATATTCTATATTTCCAAGGATGTATAAATAAATATGTTAATCCATCTGATAAAAATGCAACGTTAAATATTTTAGAAAAATTAGGTTATAGAGTAGTTAAAACTTCGTCATTATGTTGTGGCTTACCTTATCTAAGTGATGGTGACTTGAAGTCGTTTCAACACAATTCAAATAAAATCATTGATTCTGTCTCTTCTGATATTAAATATATAGTTTGTTCTTGTGATTCTTGCTATGAGACATTAAATAAAATTCCGGAACTAAAAGAAAAGTTAATAAGATTTGATGATTTATTAAAACTAAATAATTTTGTATTAACCTCTAATAACTCTTATGTATATCATAAACCTTTAATAAGAAATGATGAATGTTATCTTCCTAAAGAAATAAAAATATTAAATAAAAAAGGCAATTGTTCTTTGATGGAAAATTTTATCCTTTTAAAACATAGAAAACTTGCTGATAAGCTTTTTAAAGATGTGTTTTATAAAAAACAAGATATTGAAAACAAGACAATAATTACATCATGCTTGTTATCAAAATTTGGTCTTGAATATTTGATAAAAAAAATGAAAATAAACACTAAAATTTATTCATATTCCGAGTATATTTATAGTAACAGTATCCGAAGAGACAATATTTACGACTAAAGTGAACATTATTTTTGTATTTTATTTGATTTATAAAAAAATATGTTGACTAATAACATTTAATTGATATTATATTTACATAAGGTTGAGCCACGTTAGCTCAGTTGGTAGAGCAAGGGACTGAAAATCCCTGTGTCCTTGGTTCGATTCCGAGACGTGGCACCATTTAACTGCCCGTTTATGCGTTAACGAAAAAATCTCACCTTTGGGTGAGGTTATAAAATAATAGCTAATTTGAATATTTTTAATAATAAGTTTGATTATTCATAATATAAATCAACAATATTTTTAATATCAGCTTCACTCCCCCAATTAATATCATATAAATTTTGCTCTATAAATTTGTGAAAAAAAGAATACGGACAGTCTTTAACTTTTTTGACAAGTCAATGTTTTACTGGATTGTAATGAATATAGTTAATTTTATTATTAAATTCGGTTTCATTTTTTATAGTATGTTCATAATAACGTCTTTGAAAAATGCCTTTTTCTCTCTTGTTTATATAAGAAGTTTTTTTATTTTTATTCTTAAACCGATGTTATTTTATCTCAATCAAATTGATGGTTTACAAATATAAGAGTTTTCTTGGTGAATTACAAAAATCAATGTTAATACGATTACTATTAATAAAAATGCTATTTTCTCACTTTACTGTTATTGTTTGATTTTGTAAACATATTTAAAATTTAAGCAGCTTTTTCATTCAAGTGTAAATGCTGTATAATTTCTCATAATACTTGACAATTGTTGACTAGCAAATTATAATCATAACCGAAAATTTGAGTGGACTTTTCCGGATTTAATCATCTTTTTGCCACACAGTTATCTTATGATAACTGTGTGGCATTTTGATTATCCGGATAAAAGGAAAAGGAGAAAATATATGCAGGCCGAGAATAAAATGGCAGTTATGCCAATTGGTAAGCTTATTTGTCAAATGTCAGCACCGCCTTTGATATCAATGTTTTTGCAATATTCTTATAATCTGATAGATAGTATTTTTGTTGCAAAACTTGGTGAAAACGCATTAACAGCTGTGTCTCTCTCATTTCCTATAACAACATTAATGAATGCGGCATCAATTTGGATAGGTGTTGGGGTGAATGTATTGATTGCCGGATACCTTGGGGGAAAAGCGCAAGATAAAGCGGATAGTGTTGTTACTCACGGAATTTTACTGTCCTTTGTTGTTGGTGCTTTGCTCAATATTCTGGTATTATTGATTATGAAACCTTACTTTAGGGCTTTTACAGGTAATGAGGAAATATATAAATTAAGTATAGCCTATATGGGTCTCTGTTCACTTATGCAAATGATCTGTACCCATTAAATAGGACTATTTTGGTAGGATAAAAGAAAATTTCTATAAATAACAGGTGCCATTTTCTTTCTGTTCCATTGATATCTACGTGTATTGTAATAATATATGTAGTTATCAACTAAG
>DVJT01000153.1 GCA_018716565.1 Candidatus Avigastranaerophilus faecigallinarum
ATATTTATTGGTTTAACAATGTTAGAAGATCAAACAAATTAAAATACACGACTCCTGTAAAATACAGAAATCGTGTATTATCAAATCTTTAAAATTTTATAAATGTCTAACTTTTCTATGGCACTTCATTACGTTGGAGCTTTTTTCTATAACCAATCTTAACTACTGTCTTAATTAGCTAACGGGCTAACCGTTATTTCCTCATGACTCATATTAGACTTTTTATGAAAGAGAATCGATTAGTTTAGTTAGTATTGATATAAAAGTATTGATTCTTTGATTATCAGAATATCATTCACTGTGTCGATTGAATCTTTGAAGAAGACGATTTCCTTCCCTAACTCTGTGTTCTGCTAACTTTTCTATGGCACTTCAGATTTAATAGGCTTTTTATAGTGTTTAATTAAATTCAAGCTTATTTGCTTCATCGATCTTAGTTAGGAAAGATGAAATATCAGTAATAATATCATTGGTGTATGAAACATTAATCAGATTAGCCCAATTTTTTCTAAGGAAATAGTCGTCAATGTCGTATCTAACTTTAGTTAAGTATTTGTAGCTAATAAATAGTAGTTCAGAAAAAATCAAATTACGTTTTTGTGGCTGCATAACGAAATCCAGTAATAGATCTTTTCCAGAACCTTTAATAAAGTGAAAAAATTCGCAATTGATATGTCTAATCGGATGAAAAGGATATAAGATTTGAGAACTTAGTACTTGTTTTTCAAATTGTTTAAGTAGTTTTTGGTCTTTTTTACTAATTTCATAACTATTGTTATTTAGATTAATCACTGCATATCAAGTCCTCTTCTTAATCTTGCAACTAAAGTATATAAATTGAAAAAAGTAAAAACAATGAATGTTAACTAAGTTGAAAAAGAAAAACTTTTTATACTAAAAGTAAAAAGTTATTTTACTTTTGACATAATATTTTTAATAATTAAGAAATAAAAAGTTACAGACAGTAAATATTCAAGAAAGAGAAGTGAGGAATTAGTTTGAGCGATATTAGGGTACAGAACACAAAGAATAATTTAAGTGCTGCTCTTTTAAGCTGTTTAGAAAATAAAAGTGTTCATGAGTTAAAAGTAAAAGATATTATTAATAAGGCTGGCGTAAGTACTAGAACGTTTTATCAATATTATTCTGACGTACATGACTTACTAAGAGATACAGAAGATAGCTTTGTTGCAGAATATCTAAAAAATGTTGAAAAAGACCGTGATTCATTAGGTGATCTTGATCTAGACATTCCTTTTGAGGATCAGTTAGAAAATATTTTAAATGCAACAAAAAATACTATTGAATTTTGTTATGCAAATAAAAAAGAAATTCAGATTTTACTATCTGATAATGGTGATATGCACTTTTATAATATGATTTTCCACACTGGTTGTGAGGAAATTATGAAGCGTATGAGCCAGATGAAGCATATTGGTGAGTTAAAAATGGACGAAAAGGAAGAAATGAGAATGATGATTAGTATCCAGGTATTTGTCCATAGTATCATTGGAATGGTAAGGGTTTTACTTGAATACAGCGATAGGCTGGCTCCATATGATGTTCGTCAAAGTATACTTACATTCTTACGTGAATCACCGATAGCTTCCATGAATATAAATAAAAAATAGATAGTATAAATAATTTATAGTATATTAGGCTGACCTACACGATAGTTGGCTTTTTTACTGGCAAGTGAGAAATAATTGTACTTAAATATGAGTAGCATGAGAATAATAGTAATTAAAAAACTCAGTTTTAGGGGATACGTCAATGAAAATAGAAATTCCAACTATGAATGGATTCATTCCGGATTGCTACAGTAAATTTGCTAATGAAGATCAAAAAATTGAAGGGAAGCCTAGTAGATCTTTCCCAATTTTTATTACTGATGCGTCTGATAAGGCAAAAACTTTAGCTGTGTATTTTAGAGATTTTGATTCAGTTCCAGTCTGTGGATTTACTTGGATTCACTGGTTAGCTGCCAATCTTCCGGTTCAAGATGTTCCAGCTAATATTAGTCATGCTAAGAATAGCAGCCTTGATTTTGTCCAAGGAAATAATAGTAATATTAGCAAGTTTTTGAGTGAAAATTCTGGCCCAGTTGAGGGCTATACAGGTCCGATGCCTCCTGATAAGACGCACTATTACACCTTAACCGTGTATGCATTAGATACAAAACTTGATCTAAAAGAAGGTTATTGGTTAAACGACTTTTTGCGTGAAATGGAAGGTCATATAATTGACAGTGCGACTATTTCAGTTCCAAGTAGAGCAAAGTAAAAGTCAAAATCAAAATTACTAATAAATATGCTATAATTTAGATAAAGAAAAAGGAGATCCGAAGATCTCCCATGCAGCCCGCTTTAAGAGCGGTGGCTAAAGTTATAAAGTTGACAGGCGCCTACTCAATAAACTCGCCAAAGTTATGAATTGAGCGGCGTTTTTGTTTATTTTTTGTTGTGATGATCGATATACGTCAGCAAAGCTAACATAAAGGTACCAAACAACAGCATCAACGAGATAGCTTCGTATACGCTCATTAGACTGAACCCTTTCCAATTGATGTCGGACCATAGGCCTCACCTCCAGGAGGGAAAACAGCCACCGTTCATAAAACTTTCTCCGGATATAATTATAGCGAAAATTTATTTGCAAAAGAATACAGATTAGTCAAAAAGCTCGCGATTAATTTCGCGGGCTTTTACTATTAAACTTATTCTGCTTTTTCCTTAATGAAAAAATATGTAAATAGACAATAGATTACAATTCCTAAATATAAAACCTCTGCAGGACTAACATTGCTGGATCTCCAAATAATATTCGCTACTCCTAAAATACTAAAAATATAGATCCAGCTTCCGTAAACAAATAATTTGTGTAAGTTAGACGGCAGATGCTTTCTGTATTTAATTAAAAGAGAAAGATACCGAAGTTGCGCTATATAAGATATAAAGAAATATGTGGCGCCACTGAAAATTGAGAAAGTTATTCCCCAGGCAATAAGAGATACTGTCCCATTAGAGTTGCTGAGACCACTCATTACTGGTCCAATAATACCTAAGACTGCTAGGATGCAGGATAAAACAAAATATTTATCATTAGTATGGTGAAATGATTGAATAGTAGACTTTAATCTCTCTTTCTCTTTCATAATGTCAAAATTTTGTTTATTTAACTGCTTAAATTCACGCATAATAAGAAAACTATAAACTAGAAGACCACATGCAATTGCAAGAACTACAATGGTTGCAGCAAATCCAATAAGGGAAATGATTAATTGCATTTTATCACTGGCACCTATTAGGAACCCTGAAAGAGCACTGCAAAAACTAATACATGCTGGACTGAAGATAGCAAGAGCTATTGCCAAAGCACGTAATTGTGAACTCTTTTTGGCAGTAGACAAATATTTTTGAACTAATTCATCAGGTAAAATAGGTAATTTATCTTCTGCGGGAATATCTACTGTTTTAATTTCAAAAGATGGAGCACCACTTTTTAGTAAATAATCTGTGGTGACGCCAAATAATTCTGATAAGCTAACGATTTTTTCAATATCTGGAATTGATTGATCACTTTCCCATTTTGAAACGGCT
>DVJT01000154.1 GCA_018716565.1 Candidatus Avigastranaerophilus faecigallinarum
TTAATTTTGATTTGATTATTAAACTGTGTAAATCTTATTATTTTTTTAGTCAATTATTATAAAAAAATATTTTTAAAATATATATTAATATTTAGATAGGAGTACGATATGAACATGAATTGTATAGGTGGGGTATATTCTTATAATGTAAAACCAAATACTGTAGCAGCAAGTATAAGTTCAAATCCTGTTAAGTTTTATGAGGGAAAAGATAATAAAACATCTAGTCCTGATGATATGATAAATGCAATTAACGCACAAGGTGCTGTAAATAAGCCTTTTGTTACTACAACAAATGAGTTAACTTTTGGAGAAAATGGGGCAATAGTTGCAGATAGAAGGAAGATGACAATTCAAAATGGAAAAGTTCAATTTGGCAATCCTGTTTCTGTTGAATTGCCAACAGGTAATGCATTGTCTGTAGATGAAGCAAAAGAAAAATATATTAATACTATGTTGTCTAATTCTTCAAATATTTTAAATTGTGTCTTTTTAGTTAAAGATAGTGATGGAAGCGATATTCAAGTTTCGATTTCTGCGGACAAAAAAGATCCTTATAAAATAATGGTATCCACAAGAAAAGATATGAATGGAAAATTTGAGGACGATACTGTAAATAGTTTTAATAGTACAATTGGTTCATCAGATGATGCAATAAAAACAGTAATTCAATCTGAACTTGAAAAATACGGAATTGAAAATATGAAGCAAATTGCTATTTCTAATCAAGATTAATATGAACAAAAACAAAAAAATAGCTGGTATCAATCAGCTATTTTTTTGTTATAAATAAATCAGTAAATTCATTTGTTACAACATCCATTAATCCTTTGTCCGTAAGTTTTATTTCAGGGATAACAGATAAAGAAAGAAATGCCATTGTCATAAAAGGCTCTTGCAATTTACAGCCAATGAGTTTTTCAGCTTTTTTTAGTTCTTCAGATTTCTTGATTACGGTATCTGAGCTTTCTTCAGACATTATACCTGCAATAGGAAGTTCAAGTTTTGCTAAAACTTCACCATCTTTTACTATTACTTTTCCGCCTTGAGATTTTACAAGTTCTTTTATCGCTTTGAACATATCATCATCATTTGTTCCGATTACAATCATATTATGTGAATCATGTGCAACTGTTGATGCAATAGCTCCTGATTTGAGTCCGAAACCTTTAACAAATCCTTTTCCTATATTACCGCTTGCTTTATGTCTTTCAATTACAAGGATTTTTAAAATATCCTCATCAAGATTACTTTGTACATATCCGTCTTGTATATCTATATTTCCTTCAATGCATTTTGTTACTAGTTGACCGTCTGTTACTTCAATTGTTTTTACTTTATTTGATAGTGCTTTAATTTTAATATCTTCTTTTTCAAGCCATCTTATATTTACTGTACCTCGAAGTGAAGAAAGAGTCTTACTATCAATATTAATTGTCATTTTACCGTTTTGAGCAACAATATTACCATTTTTTATTACGGTTTGTGGCTTAAAATTTTCTAAATTATCCAGTAATAACAAATCGGCCTTATATCCGGGTGCTATTGCTCCGAGATTTTTTAATCCAAAATATTCTGCTGTATTTATACTTGCCATTTGAATTGCTTTGATTGGATTTATTCCTTTTTCAACAGCTCTTCTTACCATCATATTTATGTGTTCCTTTAATGCAGATGGATAACGATCATCTGTTACAAAAATGCATTTTCTTGTTGGGAATTCTTTTAATACAGGAATTAATGCATCTAAATCTTTAGCAGCGCTTCCTTCTCTTACCATTAAATACATTCCAAGTCTTAATTTTTCAATTGCTTCAGATGGGTTTGTACATTCATGATCTGATGACACACCCGCTGCAACATAAGCACACAAATCTTTCCCTGATAAATATGGAGCGTGTCCATCTATTCTTTTCCTTTTTTCAAGCGCAAGTTTTATTTTAGCTAGAACTTCTTTATCAAGATTTACAACGCCAGGGTAGTTCATCATTTCTGCAAGACCTAAAACCCAAGGACTATCTATTAAAAGTGATAAATCATAACTGTTTAATTCAAAACCAGATGTTTCATATGGAGTTGCAGGTACACAAGATGGAAGAGTCATATATACATCTAACGGTAAATCTTTAGAAACTTCACGCATAAAGCTTATTCCGTGAAGACCAATTACATTTGATATTTCATGCGGATCTGCAACGATTGTTGTTGTTCCTGTAGGAACTACCATTTTGGCAAATTCAGATGGTAGTAACATTGAACTTTCAATATGGACATGACCGTCTATAAAAGAAGGACTTATGAATTTTCCATTTGCATCAATTTCATTTTTACCTTTATAGTTATTGCCTATTCCAGCAATTATTCCGTCTTTTATTGCTATATCTGCTTGATATATTTCCTCTGACAAAACATTTATAATTTGTCCGTTTCTTATTATTAAATCTGCTTTTTCGCTTCCTTTTGCAGTTTTTATAATTTCTTCTATGCTCATAACAACTCCTTTGCTATATGCTAGCATGGATTTTTTAAATCTTAAACATAATAGATTACAAAATTTGTGTTAACTTATGTAAAGTTTTGTGGTCTGTAAATCAAAAAAAAATGTTCATAGCTTTTTATTAGATTGAATCAATAAGTGTTCAATAAATTATTTGTATATTATAATGTACAGATAAATAAGGAATAATAAATGAAAATCTCACCTATAAGTCAAAATAATATACCAAAATTTGATAAAGTTAGTGATTCTGCCGATGTAATTCATACAACAGTAAGACATAATTCACTTTCAGATATGGATTTTAATATTATTGCAGATGCAATAAGATGTCAGAATCTTAAAAATCAAATGAATGTTCGTTTGATGAATCTTAGACGCAGTTTGAACAGTTGTATGGCTCAAAATCTTTATAATAAACAATAAGACATAATTATATTGTGCATATTATATTGAGCGGATATTCAAATAAAAGTTCTTCTCTTGCTATAACTCTTAGATTTGGAATCATTTGAGAAAGTATTAAATAAATAATGTGTCTGACTTTCATTGGTGCAATTAATATAATTTCTTTTGCTTCGGGGGTATATTGTTCAACTTTTTCTTTTAGATTTTTTATAATTTCTTCTATTTTTGTACTTTCAATTCTAATAACTTCATCGTTTACATTTTTGTCACCAATAAATGATTTTATACTATTGGCTGATAATTCATAGGCATATATGCTTTTATCATTATCATTACAAATTGATGCACTAATTTGTCTTGCCAATGATACCCTTATTCTTTCTAGTAGTTCTTCTTTGTTTGTTTCATCAGCAAAATCATTGATTTTTTCGAATATATATACTATATCTTTTATTGATACTTTTTCTTTTATAAGGCTGGTAAGAATATACTTTAATTCTGCAACTGACATATAATCTGGAATAATGTTTTCTATCAGGTAAAGGTTCTGATTACCTACAATTTCAATGTATCTGTTGATATCTGAGTAGTCGAAAATATCATCAATGTATTTAGTAACGGTATATTCTATTAGATGAGCAATATAGTCTGTAGTATCAAGTCCTTTTGCCCAAAAGTCTTTTGCTCTTTCTTCTCTTATCCATATTGTATTTAAACCGGTTACTGTATCTGTACTCTTGAATGAATTATCAGGAAGTTTTTCTATTTTTAAATCATTTTCATAGAACATTGTATAATCACAATATGCTTTTGAAGTAATTACAGGAATGCCTCTTACTTTTATAGCAAATTCATTTTCATCTAAAGTATCATCAACTTCTATTTTAATTTTTGGAATTATATAGCCTAGACTTTCTGTTAAATTTTGTCTTATAAGAACAATTTGCGCAAGCATATTATATTCATTGTCATTATCAAGAATATCCATTAATTCTTCTGAAATTGACAATGTTAGTTTTTGTTCTCCTAATTTTTGCTCCATTATATTAGGATTTATTACTTTAGAAAGTTTCTTTTTCAAATCATCAAGTTCATCAATATGTTTGGAAATTTCATCATTTAGAATAGCTCTTGAATCTTCTGATGTTTCATCTATTAATGATTTAACTTGTGCTATTTTTTGTCTTTTTTCTTTTATTTTCTTTTGTATATCAACGCATAGTTCATATGGATCAAGTTCTGGATTGATAATCCTTTCAATCCTTGATTTGAAGTTTAGTAAGTCATCATTTTCGTTCAGGGAATTATCTTCATTTTCTGTTTCTTTTATGAATATACAGTTATAGAAAATGCCTTCATCATTTTCTATTTCTTGGATTGAGTATACTTCCCAACCGTCTTTTGACATTTCATTCAAAAGATTTTCAAGTTTCTCATTATCGTTATATGGGGAAGTTCTTATTGTATATACATTTCTTGTTGGTTTATACATTTATCAATCCTTTTTTATCTGTTTTAATTAAATGATAACATTTTTATTATAATTTTAAAATTTATTTTTGAATAAGTCCTGTTGCTTGTTTTCCATTGCAATTATATTTTAATATATAGTATCCTTTCCCTGAATCTTCAATAGTTGCGTAAGAATTTGCAGCAGCACGTTCTTTAAATGCAATCAGTTCTTCTTCTGCTTCTTTTATTTTTTTTAGTTTTTTCTTTGCTTGAGCTGTTCGTAGGCGTCCTATTATTTCTGTCTCTTCGTTTAATTCTTCTTGAGTATACATTCTTTCTACCAGTTTTGTTACTCTGACACGTGCTTTTAATTTATTGCTTTGATATAGTTCAAGAAATTTCATGTCTTGTGATAGTACAACCATATAGTACCCATCTTGAATAATATTTCCCCATTCATCATATAGTTTGCAAGGAAGTGTTAAATTAGGATATTGACTTGATTCAGGACCGTTGTTATATTTAGGCTTTTCTTTTTCATAAACACCAGACGGATATATAGGATTATTAAAATGTCTATTAATACCATTAAAATCCGTCATAAAATCAAAATCATTTGCAATTAAGTTGTTGTCAATTATCATTATTAATTCCTTAGGATGATATTTTATCAGATTTTGTATGAATTTATCAATTTTGGTTTATAATATTCATATTAAGAACGAGGTTGTTATGGATAAAAAAACAGTTTTAAGTTATATACCAACGGTAATAGAAGCTTCATCACAAGGTGAAAGATCATTTGATATTTTTTCAAGATTATTAAGGGAAAGAATTATTTTCTTGGGTGAAGAAATTGATGATGAATTGGCAAATTCAATTGTTGCTCAATTGTTGCTTTTGGATGCAGAAAATCCAGAAAAGGATATTATGATGTATATTAATAGTCCTGGTGGTGTTATAACTGCAGGTATGGCTATTTATGATACTATGAAACACGTTCGTGCTGATGTTTGTACTATTTGTTTAGGTGAAGCAGCTTCAATGGGTGCTTTCTTGTTATCAGGTGGAACTAAAGGTAAAAGAATGGCACTCCCAAGTGCAAGAATAATGATACATCAACCTTTAGGTGGTGCTCAGGGGCAAGCTACTGATATTGAAATTGAAGCTAAAGAAATTCTAAGAATGAAAAAAGAACTTAATACTCTTTTAGCGGAACATACAGGACAAACTATAGAAAAAATCTATGCTGATACAGAAAGAGATAACTATATGTCTGCTCAAGAAGCTGTAGAGTATGGTTTGATTGATAAAGTTATATAGATTTTATATAAAACTACCTAAATTATTTGTAAAACAAAGATATTTTTGTGCTATCATTTTTTCAGGTAGTTAATTTTCTAAGGAGTTAGAGGCTGATATGGCAAAGAAATATAGAATAGGGGTAGATGTAGGCGGTACTAATGTAAAGGTTGCATTGGTTGATAAAGATGGTAGTATTGTATATTCTGATACAGTTCCTACAAGAGCTGAAATGGGATATGAATATACTATATCCAATATTATAAAAGCAATTAGTGATGTAATAAAAGAATCAAAAGTTGCAAAAGAAACAATTGAAGGTATTGGGTTTGGATTTCCCGGACAAATTGATTGTGACAATGGTATTGTAAGATTGGCGCCAAATATTCCAGGGTGGGTTAATATTCCTATTGCAGATATTGTTTCAAAAGAATTTAATATACCTGTTAAAGTAGATAATGATGTAAGATGTGCAGCGTTAGCTGAGTTGAATTATGGTGCCGGAAAAGGTGCTAATAATATGATTTGTATTACTGTTGGTACAGGTATTGGTTCCGGTTTAATTGTTAATGGAAAACTTGTTCGCGGTGCAAGTAATGCAGCAGGCGAAATAGGACATATAAAATTACAAAGGGAAAATGGTCCTTTATGCGGATGTGGTGATCATGGCTGTCTTGAAGCTTTTGCATCAGGTCCAAGTATTGTTGCTATGGCTGAAGAATACATAAAAGGCGGAAAGTCTACAAAATATAGAGAACTTGCAAAAAACGAAATTACTCCTTATGTAGTTTGTGAAGCAGCTAAACAAGGTGATGTCGTTGCAAAGAAGATATTTGAAATAATAGGTAATTATATAGGTATTGGTTTAGCAAGTGTTGTGAATTTATTAAATCCGGAAAAAATTGTTATCGGCGGCGGTGTTGCTGATGCAGGCGATTTATTATTCCAACCGATAAAAGAAACTTTAAAGAAACGTTCGATGCCTATTCAAGGTGCTGCTGTTGAAGTTGTTCATGCTGAACTTGGCAATACAGCTGGTGTAATTGGTGCAAGTTTATTAATTGAAAATTAAAATAAATGGCAGTATTTTTATTTTACGGACAAGAAGAATATTTAATGGAAAAAGAAATCAAGAAGCTTAAAAATGAGCTTCTTGATGCTTCTTTTATGTCTATGTCATATAAGGTTTTTGATAATCCTGATTTTAATACACTTATGGATTGTGTACAATCTGCTCCATTAATGTTTGGGAATACTTTAACCATTATTAATATTGAAAAATATTTGATTGGTAATAAAATGAGTCTTGATGATAAACAGATAGATAGTGTTAATTATGCCCTTTCAAATTTAAGTGATAATGTTAATATAATTTTTGTGTGTAAAATATCAAGAGATGAAAGTAAAAAGCCTGATTCAAGAAAAAAATTATATAAGACACTTTCTAAATATTCTCAGGTTAGAGAATTTGCACAATATAGAAGTTATGATAAACAGCTCCAGTCAGAAATATTAAAAATGGCAAAAGAAAAAGATTTAACAATTAGTTCTGATAATGTTTCATTTTTAATCGAACAGTTAGGGGTTAATCTTACATTGATAGATTCTGAATTAGAAAAATTAAAGATTGCTATTTATCCTAATAAATCTATTAATCAAGATGCAATAAAAAAATATTGTACATCATCTGAAGACGTTTTTATTCTTGCTGATTTAATTATTCAAGGGAACAAAAATGAAATATTAAAACAATATGATTTATTAACAGAAAAGCGACATCCTTTGGAAATATTTTCTGTTTTACAAAGTAATTTTCAACGTTTTGTTTTTGTCAAAAATTATGAAAAGAAAATGAGTACAAAAGATATAGCTTCAAAACTAAAATTGCATGAGTTTGTAGTAATGAAAATGCAAGAAAAATTGAGAAAAATCTCTCTTGATAAATTACTTAAAATAAGAGAAAATCTTATAAATGCAGAGTATAAATTAAAAACAGGACAGTCTGCATCCAGTGAAATATTATTGGAACTTACATTGTTGAGATAGTATGAATAAAGTTTTAGATAAAAAATATCCGTATTTGAGTAATTTTTTTAGAACTGCAATAGAGCAGAACAGGTTATTTCATTCAATTATTCTATATGGAAGTAATAACTATATACAATATGCAATGGCTCTGGAAATGGCAAGGCTGCTAAATTGTCTTGAAGATGGTAGGGAAGATTGCAATTGTCAAAATTGTCGTTGGATTAGAGAAAATAAACATCCTGCAATAATGACAATTTCTAAAATTGATAACAAGACCGATTCAAGCAAAACAGTTATTTCTGAAGATCAAATAAATATGGTATTGGATACTTTGGTAAATTCTTCTGATTATCATAGGGTATTTATTTTTTGTGATGCGGAAATTAAAACTCTTTCTTACTCTGAAATGCAGGAATATAATGAATTTATTTCTACCGGATTTAATTTGCCGCAGGAGAAAGATGAGGATAAATATTGGTATTCAAAAGGAATTAATACAGGATGTTTTTCATCAGTTGCCGCAAATGCAATGTTGAAATCTATAGAAGAACCATCAGATAAAGTTACTTTTATATTTTTAACAAATAATAAAGATGATATTCTGCAAACAATAGTATCGCGTTCTCAAGCCTTTTATGTTGCTGATTCAAAAATAAGTGTATATAATGTTGAGTTCTTTGAAAAGTATTTTGAACAATATCCGGAATTTAATAAAGATTATGCTTTAGACTTTGCACAAACTCTTTATACATATCAAATTGAAAATAATTTAGAACCTACTTATATAATAGATTGTATACAGTATTATCTTACTCAGTTAATAAAGGCGAATATTAGTAATTCTATTTTGGTAAATAAAATATATAGGGATATTGAAAAAACAGAAAAATCTAAGAAAATGCTAAATGCATATATAAAAGAACAAACCGTATATGAAGATTTGGCATTCTATTTTACAAATTAAAAAAATAACAATAATTTAAGATGTTTTGTTTTTATATTTATAGTGGAAGATTTATATGAATATTGGTAAAGCTATATTGGAAAATTTGTCAAAGAAAACAGTTATAAAAACTGCAGAAAAGACTGCAGTTACTAAACCTTCCAATATTGATTTAGTACAAAAAAGTGTTAAAGAAGCTTTATCTAAAAATATTGCAGAATTGGAAAAATATTCCCAGACAGAACTTCCTCAAACAATCGCAAGTCAGGAATCAGCACTAGAAGGTTTAGAACAATTATCTAAGAATATAAAAAGTATGCTTTAATTAAATATTTTGA
>DVJT01000155.1 GCA_018716565.1 Candidatus Avigastranaerophilus faecigallinarum
TAAAAGATTATAGCATGAATTTATTGTTTATATACATTTGTTAGGTAATCACTACACACAAAATTGTTTGTATGTAGTTTTTGTACAAATATTACACACAAATAAATTTATAGGGCAAATGTTACACGCAAAGTTACTTGTGTGTAGTTTTAAGTATAATATTACACGCAATAGAGTTTGTATGTAATAAATATTATATTTTTACACGCTATTTATTTCTTGTGGTATAATAAACTCATAGGAGAATAAATATGGCAACACCAGCAAAACCTAAATTCATAAAAGATATTGAAATAGACTTAGTTCCATTAGTTCCGTTGATAGGGAAAGCCCATGCTTCTCTTTCGAATTATAACGGAGCATTAAGTCATCTTATCAATCCTAAAATTCTATTAGCACCAATGACTGTGAAAGAATCGACAATGTCTTCAAGAATAGAAGGAACTCAAGCAACTTTTACTGAAGTTCTACAACATGAAGCTGGTGAAAACTTTGGAAATTATAAGAATCAAGATATTCAAGAAATCTTGAACTATAGAGAAGCAATGTCATATGCCGTTGACCTATTGCAAGAAAAACCGTTTATTCACTTAAACATGGTAAAAGATATTCACAAAGTTTTATTAAGTGGTGTTAGAGGTGAAAATAAAGCTCCTGGTGAATTCAGGAAAATTCAAAATTGGATTGGACCGAAAAATTCAACAATAGAAACAGCTTCCTTTGTTCCTCCTGCACCGAATGAAATTGTTGACTATCTTGACGAGTGGGAAACGTTTATCAATAACGAGTATTCGGATTTACTAATTCAATTAGCAATAGTGCATGCTCAATTTGAAATAATTCACCCATTTTTAGATGGAAACGGCAGATTAGGAAGATTATTAATTCCAATATTCTTGTTTTCAAAAGACTACTTATCTCAGCCTATATTCTATTTAAGTGAATATTTTGAGAAGAATAGAGAAGAATATTACAACCGTTTAAGAGAAATTACCGCAAACAACAACTGGCAAGACTGGATTGAATTTTTCTTAAAGGCAATCATTGAACAATCAAGCATTAATACTATGAAAATCCGCCAAATACTTGACTTGTACAATAAAATGAAGGTTATTATTCCTGATGCTACTAAATCACAATATGCGCCAAATATTATTGATGCAATTTTTGCACGACCAGTCTTTACATCAACTACATTCTCAGAAGATGCATGCATTCAAAATAGAAAAACCGTTTCTACAACACTGCAAAAGTTATCCGATAATAACATTATTACGCTCAAAAGAGAAGCAAGCGGACGAAGAAGTAATATGTATGTATTCCAAGAATTATTGGATTTAATAGATGGGGATGAGTAAATTTAATATTTCTTCATGAAACACTTGATTTTTAGATTAAGAAATGTAAAAATAATAAAGCAGGAGAAATGATTCCTGCTTTATTACTCGCTTTCGACAAAGTCGAAAGTGATAAACCAAGAGTTAAAGCTATTGGGGGAATGCGCCCCAACTCGCTTAACTCATTGATTTAATAGTCTGTCGAGGTCTCAATTCAGCAGACTATTTTTTCTTTTCGCGTTGTGATAATGCACTACCTGCGCAAGATTTTGAATCTTTGCTGGTACGACCATCTCGCAATACTTTTGAAGCTTTTGAAGCTACATCTTTGCTTGTTATTTTTTTAGCCATTTTATCTCCTCCTTCCAATTAATTATCTTCAAGACTTTTGCCTAACGGATTTCGACCTAATCCTTGATTTTTAAAATGGTATATAATCATATTTCCAAACATTTATTTGGACTTCTTCAAAATCATTACATCCGCGAAGGTAACGTTTGGTCGCATTTTCTTTAAGATTTAGAAGGTTTGCGATTTCTTGAGTTGTAGCAGTTTCTCTTTTTGATAGAAAGTCTCTGATTGCATTAAGTCTTAGCTTGCGTTCTCGCTCTTGGCGTTCTTGCTGAGCTTTTTTCATTCTTTCACGAGCTTCATCTGTTTGATTACCCTTGCGAACTTCACCGGATTGGATATTTGAAATATTTCCTTGCAACACATTCAAATAATTTTGTGCAGCGTTAATTTCTTGTTCTATCCTAGTCTTTTCTTGTATTAAATTTTCAATGTGCAAGTGGACTTGCTGTATCATTTGGGTGTTATTCATTAGAATTAACCTCCTTTATATTTCAAGCATACTGGCATGCCAAGTAAAACACAATAGAAAAAACTACAAAGATTAACAATGCTTTACAAAGAACTATTAAACGCTTGTTGCATGAGGGAGTTGAAGAGGTTGTCCATCTGTTCGATTACTTTTTGGTTCTTTTCCTTTTGTGCTTCGACTTTTAATGCTATTCTTTCAAAGTTTTTTTGTTCTTCAATAGGAGGTAAATAAAATGCTATCTTCTTCATTTCACCTAATACCAAATCTCTATTAGCAATACCTCTAGTTCGTCTTTGCGATTGTGCATAGCAATATTTAGAGTTTAGCATATATTCAAAGAATTTCCCATTTAATATATTATTATCAAATTTTAATACCGCTAAGTGCACCCAATTAGAGAATTCTATATCTATATCAACTAATTTAGCAAAACCTGTAGTCCCGCCTTTTGTGTATAGAATATCACCTTTTACAGCGTGGCATCTTTTCTTAAACATATAATGGTCTTCTTTAGATATATATTTCACTTTTGAGAAATCCCATTTCCCAGAGATAATATTATTTACAGAAATAAAAGGGACTCCTTCTTGCACATAAGTTGGAGACTTGTGTGGACCATCTTTCACAAAATAGCAAGCTTCACCAATATTTGTTATTTTGTACTCATATGGATTAGTAACAGGGTCGCCAAACATGTCAATGAAAGTTGATTTTAGGAATTCATCCAGCTTTTCGTTTGCAAGTTTTTTCTTTGTGCGTATCTCTTCTGCCTTATCTAATATTCTAGCAATTCTATCCTGCTCATTTATGTCAGGTAATAAAATAGGTATATTATCAAAATTAGATTTTGTTATGTGTTTCATGGTCGAACCATGAACTTTTGCTAGCATTTCATTTATTTTTTGCTTTATCAAATATTTAAAGAATGATTTATTTACTTTTAACTTATTAAATACAACTTTAAAGATATGTTGGTTTAAATACGAATCCTCTCTTGTCCATTCAAAAACCCCTATAGTTGCAGACCAAGATATTAAAATATCACCCCTAACAACTCTATATTTTTCATCTAGTTGCCCATTATAATAATTTCTGCTTGCATTATCATTATTCAAATTTTGAATCCTTATAATTGGAATACCTGTATCATTCCAACCAGAAGGCTTAAATGCATAACCATTTACAAACGTAGCAATTTCACCTAATTTTAATTGCTGCCATTTCGTCATTATAACATAGCCTCCAATTCAGCCAAACCTTGTTGGACTTCAGTTTCAAGGGTCTGAATTTCAGCCAAAATTGTTTTTGGTGAATCGTATTGGACTTGTTCATATTCTACTTCTTTGTACTTGTTAATACTTAGGTCGTAGTTATTCTTTCTAATTTCATCTACATCTACAAAGAAGTGTTTAGCTTTTTTATCCGTATTATCTTCATTAAATCTGTTTTTGTAGGTTTTAATAATATCAGGGATATCATTTTCTTCTATTGGCGTGCGGTTATCGTTTAGTGTAAAGCCATCGTTTTGCATATCATAGAACCAGACTTTATCTGTACCGCCTGAATTTGTCTTAGTGAATATTAAAATTGCTGTTGATACTCCTGCATAGGGTTTAAAAACACCTGAAGGCATAGAAATTACCGCTTGCAGTTGTTGTTCATCAATAAGTTTTTTTCTTATGGATAAATGAGCATTTGACGTTCCAAACAGGACACCATCAGGAACTATGACACAAGCTCTACCTCCTGATTTTAGTATTCTAATCATCAAGGCTAAAAACAGAAGCTCTGTTTTTGTAGTTTTAACAGCTGATACTATATTTTTAGCAATAGTATCTTCATTAAGAGAGCCTTTAAATGGAGGGTTAGCTATAACACAAGTACAAAAGTCAGCTAAACTTGAAACATCTTCAGATAATGAATCTTGATATTCTATATTAGGGTTTTTGTGTCCGTGTGTCATCATATTCATTGACGCTATACGCAACATAGAATAATCAAAATCGTAACCATAGAACATATTTTCGCTAAAGTGTTTGTTAAACTTTGCATCCATAAATGCTTCAGGATATTTTTCTCTAAGGTATAGAGTTGCACAAACTAAAAAGCCTGCTGTACCGCATGCCGGGTCGCAAATAATATCATCAGGTTTGATATCAGCCAATTCCACCATCATTTTACCAATATGCCTTGGGGTTCTGAATTGACCGTTTACACCTGCTTGAGCTATTTTAGACAAAAGGTATTCATACAAATCCCCTTTGGTATCAATATCTTTCATCTCTAAGTTAGAAATCATATCTACAGCAGTAGCCAATAATCCCGGAGTTGGTATCATAAATACCGCATTTTGCATATATTGAGCAAACTTATCACCGCCTAGAGTCTTAATAAAAGGAAAGACTTTGTTTTGGACAACATCAAACATCTCACTAGGTTTCAAGTCTTTAAACCTAGACCAACGCATTATTTGAGAATCTGCATCCTCTTTAAATATTGGATGCTCAATAGGCTTTTTAAACTTTAGAGACTTCCTTTCTTCCAGAGTATGTTTTTCATCCAGCTCTTTGATAAAAAGGAGATATGAAATTTGTTCTATCACAGTTAGGGGGTTTGATATTCCGTTAGACCAAAATGTTTCCCATAGTTTATCAATCTGTGATTTTTGCTCTAAAATAGTTGCCATAGTAGAATTCTCCTTTGCTATATTCTACTATAAAAATACTGCTTCTGATATTATGGTAATCCTAAATTAACTGTTTCATGATTGATATTAATTCACTATATAATGTCTTTGAACTGTCGTTAAAAGGTTCCATATTAAAGAGCTTATCGACATTTTTTAATCTGTTTTATGTTCTCTTAATACAGCTAAGGCTTCACAATATATCTCAAGTTCAAGCCCAAGCTCTTTTGAACGCTTTTCCATATATGCTATTTGTTCATATATCTCAGGAGTAAAATCAGGTTGATGAGTATTATACCAATCTTGTTCCACACTTAAACTAACTGCTTTTACGCCATTTTTTATGACTTCATCAAACCACTTATTTATCTCTTCGTAGTTATCATTAACACCAGGGTATAAAATATATTTGACTTTTAATAAATTATTTTCACCTTGTGCTTTTGCATATTTTCGGATATTCTCCCAAACTTTTTTATACGCTTTTACCTGTTTTATTTTTTCATACGTCTCTTTGCAGCCTGAATCCGTTGAGATTACTAAACTTATTGCACCAAGTTTTAAACCTTTAGCTATACTTTTAGAAAATTTTATTCCTGAAGAATTTATACGTATATTTTTACAGCCTTTTTCTAAAAATAAATCAATCAATTTATCAAATTCTTTTAATATTGTAGGTTCACCACCGCCAAATATTATGCAGGACTCTTCCGTCTTTTTGATAATGCCCTTTTTAAACATATCCTTTACAATCGGATAAAGATGATATTCCTTATATGAATTAAACTTCTTTTTGTCGTCCATTGTATAGCAATATGTACAATTACAATTACATTTAGTCCAATGATTAAATGTAAAATGATTTATATAATTTTCCTCATCCCAATCTTTTTCATGAAGATATATGCAATCTTTACAAGCATCAAGATATATCCCTTGCTTATGCTGTTCTTTCAACTTTTCTTTTATTGCAAAGATTTCATTCCAATCAAAAATTTCGCCGTGGTAATTCTCTTTTATTGTTGTCTGATATTCTGTTTCTCGACCCTGCAAATAACCGTAACAACACAAACGCAGTTCATCTGTCCTAAATTCTATTCCTCTATTTACCCACTGACAGCTTTTATATTGCATAAAATAACCCTTCTTTTGTTATTTTACATTAACTCAAACAAATGTTGCAATATTAAATATTCATCAAAAAAAGAACGGTAATTTGGAATAATTACCGTTCTATTTCTCTAAAATCTTGATAACTAAAACTTATTGGTCGTATTCTTTTTCGAAACCGAATAAAGAACTTACTGATTCACCATCATGAATTCTTGAAATAGCTTCTCCTAATAATGGAGCAACGCTCAACTGAGTAATTTTTTCTGGTAAGAAGCTTTGATTCAAAGGAATCGTATTTGTAACAACAACTTCTTTAATCGGTGCTTTTTCTAATCTTTCCAATGCCGGACCTGAAAATACAGGGTGAGTAGCGCAAACATATACATCCTTTGCACCCTTGTCTTTTAATAATTGAGCAGCACCGCATATAGTTCCTGCAGTATCTATTATATCGTCAAACATAATACAAGTTTTATCTTTAATATCACCAATAATATTAACGGCAATTGCTTCATTGTGACGATTTCTTCTCTTATCTATAATTGCCATAGGTGAGTTCATATGTTTAGCAAAATACCTTGCACGTGAAACTCCACCCATATCTGGAGATACAACAACTAAATCATCTTGCGGAATATTTAATCTTTTAACATAATCAACAATTACAGATGTTGCATAAATATGATCGACAAGAATATTAAAGAAACCTTGAATTTGACCTGTATGTAAATCCATAGCTAATATTCTATCAGCACCGGCAGTTGTTAATAAATCTGCAACCAATTTTGCAGTAATTGCTTCTCTGCCTGAAGTTTTACGGTCTTGTCTTGCATATCCGTAATAAGGAATTACAGCCGTAATTGACTTTGCACTTGCTCTTTTGAACGCATCTATTATTATTAATAATTCCATTAAATTTTCATTTACAGGATTGCAAACAGGCTGAACAATAAATACGTCATCACCTCTTATACTTTCTTGAACCTGAACATAAACTTCACCGTCTGCAAAGTTTTTTACAACCATAGGTCCTATAGTTGTACCCAAATATTCGGCAATTTCTTCTGCCAATTTCATATTTGAACGTCCGGCAAAGAGTTTTATATCGTGCGTAGGGTTAATTGTTTTTGTTCCTTGTGGAAACGCCAATTCCAATTCCATTATTTATTGCCTCCTGACAATTGTTCAATTTTCATTTTTACCCAATTTGAAATTATTCTTAATGGAGAACGAGTAACAGCCAAAGAATATGCTTCAACATCTTTTGTTATTATACTTCCGGCTGCAACTGATGCCATTTCATTTATTGTAACCGGTGCCACAAGAACTGAATTAGAACCTGTATTTGCACCATCTTTAATTATTGTTTTTGATTTAACTTTACTTATAGGATTATAATTCGCAGTAATTGTTCCTGCACCAATATTGACTCTTGAACCCAATTCAGAATCACCTATATAACTCAAATGAGAAACATTTGTATTGTCTTTTATCACAGATTTTTTTATTTCTACAAAATTACCTATTCTAACATTATTCCCAATTATTGCACCATCTCTTACATGGGAAAATGGACCAATTTTACAGTTTTTACCAATTGTATTTTTTCCTGTTATATAAACATTAGGAAGAATAATAGTATCAGCACCAATTGTTGTTTCAGGCGAAATATATGTTGTATCAGGGTCAACAATCTGTACACCTTCTTGCATGAGATTAATTAATGTTTTCTTATTCAAAATTTTTGTTGCTTCAGCTAACTGAACTTTTGAATTTATACCAAAGATTTCTTCATTATTATCTAAAATATAAGATTGTACTGATAGATTTTTACCAACTGCCCATTTTACGATATCAGTTAAATAATATTCACCTTGAGCATTATTATTTTGAAGATTAGAAAAAGCATCAGATACTGTTTTCCAATTAATACAATATATACCTGCATTAATTTCTTTAACAGCTTTTTGTTCCGGAGTCGCATCTTTTTCTTCTACAATTGCAACAAATTTATTATTTTTATCTCTAATTATTCTGCCATAATTTTTAGGATTTTCAAAAATTGCAGACATAACAGTCAAATCAGCATGATTATTATCATGAAACTCAACAAAATTTTTGATTGTTTCTGCAGTAATTAAAGGAGTATCACCACAAACAACAATAACGTATCCATCAAAATCTTTTAAATATGGAGTTGCTTTATTTACAGCATCACCAGTCCCAAGCTGTGGACATTGCATTATACATTTTGTATTTTTATAATTATTTTTTACAAAAGCCTCAACTTTTTCTGATTCATGACCAACAATAACAAAGTTTTCATCAACATATTCCGTATTGTTAACCGCATCTAAAACATATCCTAAAAGTGGCTTATTAAATATTACATGAAGGACTTTTGGAAGTTCAGACTTCATTCTTGTACCTTTACCGGCTGCAAGAACTATTGATTTAACTTTCTTTTCCAACATCTTTTTATTCCTTCAAGCTTATATTAATATTTTACACAAAAAATCAAACATGACTTAAAGATTACTGTTATAATTGATAAAAATTAATAATTCATAAAAGTAAAGAAATTATACAATATAATCAAAATATAACAAAAAAAATAAATTTTGCTTTTTAAAATAACGTCGACAAATGGAGAAATATATTATGAAAACTCAAGAAACAGGGAATAATAACTATTTTTCAAGCAAAAAAATTATATCAAGCTCTATTTTATGCGGCTTAGCAGCTGCAAGCGTTGAAAGAGCATTTCTTCCTACAGAAGTAAAAGCAGCTATAAAAAATACAAGATTCGGTGAGGATGCTTTCCTGAAAAACACTGTCAAATGTGCAGAAAAAACAATAAAAAACGTGGGAAAATCCAAAATAAATATAGAACAAGTAGTAGAAAATGCAAAAAAACTATATCCTGATTTTGTGGAAACAACAAAGACAGCTAATAAACAATTTGCAAAAACTTTTATCGGAATTGCAGGAACTATTATGGCTGCAAAACTCATTACTTCTGCAATTTTAAAATCAAGGATGTCAAAAGAAGAATAATATAAATTTGCAAATATATATAATTTATTGTCTAATAAATATATGGATATTATAGTCAATAAATCAAAAGGACTAAACGGCAGTATTGAAATTCCTGCTGATAAGTCAATTACTCATAGAGCTTTTATGTTTGCAGCACTTACAAAAGGGAAAGTTAAGGTTTCTAACTTTTCTAAAGGTGCTGACTGCATGTCAACATTAAAAATAATTCAAAATCTTGGTTGTAATATAGAATATTTAAACGAAAAAGAACTAATTATTAATGCCAAAGATGCTATAAAGAAACCTCAAAATCATCTTGATTGTGGCAATTCAGGAACAACAACAAGGCTTATGATGGGAATATTAGCCGGTCAAAACTTTAACTGCAAGCTGTTTGGTGATCAAAGCCTTTCTAAGAGACCAATGAAAAGAGTTATTGCCCCATTAGAACTTATGGGCGCAAAGTTCATCCACAATGACTATAAACTGCCTATAGAAATTAATGGGACAAAACTAAATGGAATTGATTATAATTCTCCATTGGCTTCTGCACAAGTAAAATCTTGTCTATTGCTGGCAGGTCTTAATGCAGAAGGTAAAACATCCTTCACAGAACCATATAAATCAAGAAATCATACAGAGTTAATGTTTGAATATATGGGCGCAAAAATACAAATAGAAGGCAATAAGGTTACTGTATACAAATCTCAATTAAAACCTGTTGATATTAATATATGCGGAGATATTTCATCAGCAGCTTTCTTTATTGTTGCGGCATTAATAACTCCAAATTCAGACATAATAATAAAAAATGTAGGTATTAATGAAACAAGAAGCGGAATTATTGATAGTCTAAAATCAATGAATGCAAATATTGAAATTTTAGATAAAAGAATTATATCAAACGAAGAAATTGCTGATATTAGAGTAAAATATTCCGAACTAAAAGGAACTACAATACAAGGTGCTATAATTCCAAGATTAATAGATGAAATTCCAATAATTGCAGTAGCCGCAACTCAAGCTCAAGGTACAACTATAATAAAAGATGCGCAAGATTTAAGAAATAAAGAAGCAGATAGAATTACAGCCGTAAAAACTGAATTAAAAAAACTTGGAGCTGATATAGAAGAAACAACGGATGGATTAATTATAAATGGAAAGAAAGAGCTATATGGTGACTGTGAAATAGAATGTTATCACGACCATAGAATTGCAATGAGCGCCTATGTAGCTGGATTAATATGTAAAAAACCCATTAAAATTAACGAATTTCAATGGGTAGATATTTCTTTTCCTGAATTTTTAAACCTAATGAATAACCTAATTACTTATTAGGATATATTACATGTGAGTCGCCATTTTTACCAACTTTAAATGAAATATATATTCTCTCGCCTTTATAATCATCCGGCGGAACATTAAAATTAATAATCTTAGATAATGCAACTAAAACAGAATTATCAAGACTTTCATTATGCGTTGTAGCAACAATCCTTTTTGAAACAACAGTACCTTCTTTATCAATAGTAAATTCAACTTTTGCTTCACCATATCCTTGAACAATACTTTTATCCCATTTTCTATCGAATTCACCACCAATTTCAACTAAATATTCTCTTAAAGTTGGAGAAATATATCTAAATCTTAAATTTAATAACGGAAGATTAGCCAAAGGATCTTTAGCTTTTCTATATGCAGATTGAACTGTATTATCCCAAAAAGTATCAACACTAGGAATCTTTACTTGTTCCATCGCAACTTTTTGCTTAACTTTTTCCATTTTCTTTTTCTTATGCGGGGGTAAAACGAAAATTATTAGAATACAAAGCAATAAAACAATAGCTGCAACTACTAAAGACTTCTTCTTTTCAAGTTCTTCTGCTTTAAGTTCTTCAACTTCTTCAGGCGTTAATTTTCTTCTTTGTTTATGATGCTGAACTTGTGGTTCGGGCTCTGTTTCATAATACTCTTCTTCTATGATTTCTTCAAAAGTATCATTCCCACACTCACAGAAATCAGGACACTCTGTATATTCGGCATAACATTCTGTACATCTATACATTATTTATATCCTTCAAATTAAAAATCTTTATCAACTTTTTCTAATAACTCTTCTCTTATTATTATTTCAAATTTAGTATTACCAAGCATTGTTGTTTCCATAATAAGAATTGCAGTCGGCAACAAAGCAGCTACAAAACTTAATACCATACCCATTACATCACCGCCCATAACACCAATGAAATATGAAACGTTCATTGTAATTTCGATAAATACAACGGCAAGAGCAATTAAAAAGAATTTTTTTGCTTCTTTTTTTAGGTTTTTACTACTTTCTACACCGTGCAATACAACACCATGAACATTGTAATCACTAAATCCATCTTGTTTTATTACATTTGAAGCTAAAACTCTTTTTGTTGTTGCAAATGAAGTTGCAAAACAATGGAAAGCAAATACGATCATAAATACAGCAAGAGTCAAGAATATTGGTGAAAATTTAAAACCTTCAGCAAGTCTTATCCAGCCTGCTGCTTCAGGGAAACATTCTGCCAATGTTTGAGATACACCATATGCTAAGAATGGCGCAGTAAGAATACCAATAACATATTCAATGCCGGCTTTTATTTCAAGATTGAATATTTTATTACTTATATCCTTTAATTTCTTTCTTGAAATATTATTTACATATAATGCAATCCACTGCTGATAATCTTTTACAACAGCTTGAAAATCTTCCCTGCTTTCATAACTATCAAGTTCTTCGCCTGTTTCAGCTATAGTATTTTGTATTATTGCAGCAAAAATACCTAGGAATATACATAAGAAAGAGCAACCTATAAGCATTTGAGGAATTAATAACGGTAAAGAATAAGTATGCAAAGTCAACTCAACCATACTAAAAAGTATACAAGAAGCAAATATACCACCACCAGAAAGCAGACATAAACTTTGTATTGTTTTTGAAGATTGCGTAACTTTAACTTTACCTTTATTTTGTAGTGTTAAAAACTGCCCCAACTTCAACACCAAAGTTATTACAATAAAACCAATTGCAGCTAAGAATAATAATCTGTTCTGCATATTTTGCCCAGCTTGTGACTCATATCTAATAATGTCTTTAAGAATCATAGCCATTGAAAACGGAACAAATACTATAAAAAAGTTCAAAAACGCTAATATTAGTTCATTTTGAACTAATTTATTTCTTAGATAATTTGCTTTATATGCAATTTCTTTAGTTATTAAAGCTCTTCTTCTTTCAATATCTGCTTTTTTTCTATCTATTTTTATTTTAGTTTGAGCACCAACACCCTTACCATAAAGAGTTTCAATATCTTGTTCATTAAGCTCTTCATCACCGATCATTGTGATTGTTCTTTTATTTTCAGCCCTTTTTATTCTTTCTGCATTTTTTCTGTTTGCAAGTTCCAAAGAACCAGGAACAACTTTGGGATTAGTACCGGCAGCAGTAATTTTAATGCTAATGTATTCATCAGTATCAGCAATCATCAACTTACATAATGAACCTATTTCTATAGAAGGTCCAATTGGTTGACCTCTAAATAAAACCTTATTACTTTTAAAATTGTTAACAATTTGCCATTTCCCATTTTCTAACTTTTGAAGTGATATTATCAAATCAAAATCCAGATTTAATTTAAAATGACAATTAGGCGCAGTACCTATATTTATTACATTAGAATCATTAAAAACTTTTTCATTATTTTTAGATGTTATTGTAACTTTCATCAAAATCCCCTATCTTCCTACTGCTTCTAAAATTTTTCTCACAGCCTGATCTACATTTTCCTCTGAAGCAACAATAAGATTTTTTTCTTTTATCACAGGCAATAAAGAATGTCTAACATCATCTAATTTTTGAGGATGCGCATATAAGAATGCCAAAGTCAAATCCGGAACATATTTTAATGTTTTCTGGATATTTTTAGGCAATGTACTCCAATTAATTTGTTTCGTTATATCACCTTCATTTTCCAAATCACCAAGAATTATTATTGCAGGTTTATAACCATCTTGTTTATATCTAAGGGCATCACCTACAGCTTTTTTAAGAGCCAATCCATATGCCGTACCGAAAGACTTTTCATCAAACGCACCACGTTTTTTTATCGCTTCTCTCATTGCAACTAACTTATGCGGATTGCCGTTATAAACACTATATGTATCTTCAGTAACAACATACACCAATGCCTGATCTTCAGAATCTAATCTTTTTGATATTTTTAGAATTGTTTGTTCCTGCTCAGCTAAAAGATTCCTGTTCGAAGCCGATACATCCAATAAAAAAACAGCTGCAACAGGTTTAAACTCACTCAAATCAAGATTTTGGAATCCAACTATAATCAACTTTAGTGCATAAACTGTTACCAGCAATAGCAAACCTAATGTACAAGTTCTTCTAAACATACTACTCTCAAAACTACTACATAACACCAAAATTGTATCATATGTTTTTATTTTTATGCAAGTTGTTTCTTTTCTTAAATATCCAAAAATCAGGATGTAATAATGCCAAGAAAGGTATTAATTCCAGTCTTCCTATCATCATATTTGAGATACATATAAATTTTGATATTATTGTTAAACTGGAGGAACTTCCCATTGGACCAAGTTCACCAAAAGCTGGTCCAACATTTCCCAAACTGGCAATAGCACTCGTTAAACCGATAATAGTATCTTGTTCTATGAATACCAAAAGGACAGCACTTATTACAAAAATAGTATAATAGAAAATCGCAAATGAAATCATTTGTTTTACAACATCTTCATTTATAATTGTTCTATTTATCTTTATCGGATAAACCCCATTTGGATGATAAATTTTGGATATTTGCCTTTTCAAATATTTAAAAATAAAAATCACCCTAAGCAATTTTAATCCGCCTGAAGCAGAACCAATTGACGCACCGGAGAACATTAATAAAAATAACAACAACTTTGCCCGTAAATTCCATTCATTATAATCAACTGAAGCAAAACCCGTTGTTGTTATTATAGATACGACTTGAAAAAAAGCTGCTTCAAAAGCTTCCTTAAGCTCATATATACCATGAGTCGTTAAAGTTACTGCTATAGATAAAGTAAAGAAGATTACAACACCCAAATAAAGCTTAAATTCATCATCTTTGATAAGAGCAAAAAAATTACGTTTTACATATACTTTATACTGAAGTGCAAAATTCATTCCTGATAAAAACATAAAACCTGCAATTACCCAAAATATTTTAGGTTGAGCATAGTCCATTATACTATTTTGTGCAGGAGAAAGACCACCACCTGATAGTGTAGAACACGAATTACATATTGCATCAAAAATAGGCATACCACAATATTTTAAAGCACATATTTCTAATAAGGTAAGAATAAAATATATTAACCACAATGCAGCAGCCGTTTGTCTTATTCTTGGTGTTAATTTTGTATCAGTCGAGCTTGCACCTGGAAATTCAGCTGAAAACATCTGACGACCAGCTATTGCAAATTGAGGTAAAACAGCAATAAATAATACCAATATTCCCATACCACCAAGCCATTGACTAAATGATCTCCAAAAGAACATTGTTTTAGGATACAGAGAAAAATCAGTTAAAATTGTTGCTCCAGTAGCTGTAACACCTGATACACTTTCAAATAAGGCATCTATTGGACTTAATCCAAAATATAAGAATGTAGTTGCAGATAATAAAGCAAAAGATATCCACGCCAACAAAACCAAGACAAGCGTTTCGCTTTTATTTATATTATTAAATTCTTCACCACTTTTTTCTTTACCTTTAAGAAAAAGACTCAATAAATAAGCTAATGAAGATGCATATATAAATGGCTGATACGCATTTACTTCTTTATAAGCCAATGCACATATACACGGAATGAGCATTACAACCGCAATATACTTTAAAATTAAACTTAATGTATTAAATATATATCTATAATTCATTTATGAGATACACCTTTTAAAATAATTCAATATTGAATCTGCGTTATCTTGCGTCGTAAATACAATCAAGTTATCAAACGGCATTATTTGAGTAGTACCACGCGGAATAATAATTCTATTTCTTCTTTGAATAATTGCAATAACTGCTTTACATGGTAATTTCAAATTCATAA
>DVJT01000156.1 GCA_018716565.1 Candidatus Avigastranaerophilus faecigallinarum
TTAATGTTGTATCCAAAATTCTGTTTACAGCTTCCTTTGTATCATATGCAATATGCGGAGTTGCAATTACATTGTCCAAATTTAATAATTTTGTATTTATCAATGATGTTCTCAAATTTTTTAAATTCAAGTCCGAACCGGGACGTTTATTTGAAATAGTATCTTCAAATTCTAAAACATCAAGAGCAGCCCCCTTTATTTTTCCATCTAAAAGGGCATGATACAATGCTTCAGTATCAATTAATTCACCTCTTGCCGTATTAACAATTATCACATTTTCTTTCATTAATTTTATTTTCTCTGCATTTATAATATGATATGTTGCTGTGGTTAAAGGTGCATGAAGGCTAATTACGTCTGATAATTTACATAAAGTTTCCAAATCAACATACTTAACATTAAATTCATTCTCAATATCAGTATTTTTTAAAATGTCATAACACATAACATTCATTGAAAAGCCTTTTGCTATTTTTATAGTTTTTGTTCCAATTGAACCTGTCCCAATTACACCAATGGTCTTATCATAAAGTTCCATTCCAAAAGTTTCAGGGTACATATCGCCTTGTTTTAGTTCGCTTACACCATAGCAAATTCTTCTTATCAAATTAAGCAAAATACCAAATGAAAATTCTGCTACTGTATAATCTCCATAGTGCGGAGTATTTGCTACTATTATATTTTTAGAATTACAATAATCTATATCTATATGACTATAACCTACGGATCTTGTTAAAATAAGTTTCAAATTACTAAACTTTTCTAAAGTTTCCTTTGTAAGTCTTGATGCGGTAAATACTGAAATAATTTCTGCATTTCCCTCAACATATGATAACTCTGTTTCAGGTAACAACTCAAAATCTTTAAATTCTATATTAAACTTATCAAAAAGTTCTTGTTCAAAGAAATCACGTTCATATTGTTTTGTATCGTAAAAAATAATAGTATGCATAATAATCTCCATTCAAAACAAATTTAGCAAATAAGAATGGAAAACAAATTAGCCGATAAGATAATAGAAATTTAACTATACTCCCAATAATTTTTTAGCAAAGGATGTAGATTCTTCATTTATTTCACCAGCTGCTAAAAGTGCAATCGCTTTCACTCTATTTTCATCTTTTAGATTATATACATTTACTTTTGTTGTTTCTGCCTGAAGTTTTTTTACATAAAAATGACCTGATGCTTTTGCTGCAATTATTGGTTGATGAGTTATCAATATTACCTGATGTGTTTTTGATAAATTTACAATAGAATCGGCAACAGCTTGAGAAGCTTTTCCTGATATTCCTGTATCTATCTCATCAAATATTACAGTATTTGTCTTATCTGCTTGAGCAAATATTGTTTTTATGGCAAGCATTACTCTTGATATTTCACCGCCCGATGCTGTTTTAGCTAGCGGTTTCAATGGTTCTGATACATTAGTCGATATTAAAAATTCTACTTTATCAATTCCGTTTTCATTCATTCCTGTCGGTTGGATATCTATATAAAATTTTGATTTAGGAAGTTCTAACTTTTCCATTTCCTCTGTAACTGCTATTGAAAGAACTTTCGCAAGTTCTATTCTGGCAGCACTTATTATTTGTGCAAGATTTTCAAGTTCTTCTTTTATATTCTTTATTTCTTTTTCTAAACTGATAACTTCATCTTGAGAAGATTCTATTGAACTTAGTTCATTAGAAAGATTTTCATATGTCTTTAATACATCTTCCAATGTATTTCCATATTTTCTCTTCATTTTTTCAAGAAGACTTAAACGTTCTCCAATATAATCCATTCTTTCATTGTCATTTTCTTGGGATTCGGAATAATTTCTCAGTTGAGATGCTATTTCTTTAAGAGTTTCATATGTATTTATAAAATCTTCCTCCAATGATGAAACTGACTCATCCATAGATGATAACTTTGAAATGTTGGATTTAACACTACTTAAGGCATTTAAAATATTACCATCATCTCCATACAATGCCCAATATGAAGAATATGAAAGTTCTTTGAGTTTTTCTACATTAGCTAAAAGTTCAAGTTCTTTTTCTAATTTCTCGCACTCATCAATATCTTCTATATTTGCATCTTCTATTTCTTTTATTTGAAATTTAAGAAAATCTTCTTGCTGTTGAGTAGTATTTACAATATTTAGCAGATTTTCTAATCGTTTCTGCATAGATAAATATAAGGAATATTTTTTTGAAAATTTTTCAACATTATCTCTATGCTGTTTAAGTGCAAAATTATCAAGGAGTACTATATGATTTTTGGGCTGTACATAGTTATAGCTTTGATGTTGAGTATGAATATCCAATAGTTTTTCTCTAATATCTTTTATAAAATCTTGAGTAACTTGAATACCGTTTATTCTAAATCGATTTGAAGAAGCAGTTATTTCACGAGAAATAATTAGTTCATTATTATCTATATCAATACCATTTTCATTAAAGACAGAAAGATCAAATTCATTTGGCAAGTCAACAAGAAGCTCTATATAAGCTTTATCTGAGCCTGTTTTAATTACATCCTTATTTACCTTAGCACCAAGAACCGCATCTATAGCACCAATTATAATACTTTTACCTGCACCTGTTTCACCCGTAAAAACATTGAAACCCTTGTCAAATTCAAGAGTTATCTCATCTATCAATATATAGTTTTTTACGGTTATCGACTTTATCATCTTAGCCTTTCCAAGACAATCCCCAATGCAACTTTTCTTTTAGTACAGAATAAAAAGAATTTTTCTGCAGATTTAACAATAACAATTTTGCACAAAATTCACTTTTCTTTATTTCTATAGACTCATTTATCCCTAAATCAAATGTATTCTGACCGTCGGCAGAAATTTTTAATAAAGGCTTATTTTGGCTTGAAGTTACTTTTATTACTTCACAAGACGGAATAACAATTGGTCTGGCATTCATTGTATGTGGGCATATTGGGACTATAACCATCGCATCAAGAGTAGGGAAAAGAATTGGTCCGCCTGCTGAAAGCGTATAAGCAGTAGAACCTGTAGGGGTAGATATAATTATCCCATCTGCCAAATAGTCACATACTATATTGTCATTTATATGAACATACAACCTTGATGTTCTTGAAAAACCATCACCTTTTATTACAATATCATTTAATGCATTCATTTTCCCATCTAGGGCTGTAAGCATTATTCTATCTTCTATTTTAAATGTACCTTTTAAAACATAATCTATCGCGTCTTCTACTTGTGTTGCTTTAGCCTGAGAAAGAAATCCTAAACGCCCTAAATTTATACCTAATATAGGTACTTCATATTTGGAATAAAATCTTGCTGTTTTCAAAATAGTTCCATCTCCACCAAGAACTATAGCGAATGTTACATCTGGCAGAAAATTGTCCGTTGTTATTATAGAGCAATTAATATCTTTTGATTTCAATATTTTTTCTACAGAAATCGCAATATAATTAGCCTTTTGATTTTCTTTATTATAAAAGATGCCAACTTTTGATAGGTTTACAATATCACCATTTACTGACTTTATATTTATATCCATAAAACACCCTATAATTTATATGCCATAAGAAGCCCATCCGGCAAATCTAAAACCTGAACCTGATATTCTTTGTGATTTGATATTGCATCAACAAAAGGTTTTACTTTACTTGCATGAGAAGTTATATTGTCAGCAAGAATAATACCACCTTTTTTTAGTAAAGGATGAACAGCCTCAAAGAATTTAATATATTCTTGTTTATTTGCATCTATAAATACCAAATCGTATTTTTCTTCTGTAAGCTCTGTTGTAATGATATCATATGCTTGACCTATCTTAAATGTAACATAATCAGAAAGTCCGCATTGGTTAATATAATCACGAGCTAAACATTGTCTTTTTTCCCAAAATTCAATAGTTGTAAGATGCCCATTTGTATATTGAAGGGCATCTGCTATCCATAAACCGGAATATCCGTTTGATGTGCCAAGTTCAAGTACATTTTTAGCACCTGTTGCTTTTATAAGCATACTGATAAAGTTGCCTGTTTGATGAGAAACATTCCAAAAATCTTCTGCTGTTTTTTCTAGATCGGTCAATATTGCTGAAGTTCTACTGTCCATCTTTTCTTTCCAAAATTATAATTGTGTTTATATATTCACTAATAGGTAATGTTTGAATTGATTTTTCTTTATCCATATCATATACTACATACTTCAAATCCGCCATATTAGTTATTACTGCTAAGTTTGAGTTTGGCACAGGACTGAATGCCTTTGAGAAACCGTCTACTGGAAGCTTATCGCTTTTTAAATCACCACTTGCAATATTGTATCTATATACAGTATTATCACCAGCACACAATACATATATATTTCCATTTTTTTCATACATATCTACAGGTTTTTTACCTATATTTATATCTTTTATACTTGTAGAATATGTCTTGGCATTTTGAAGAAGTGCATCTCCAACTAACTCTTCCTTTTTATCTTCATCAACAGAATCATCAAATTCTAAAGAGGAATATATATCATTTGTAGCTATTTCTGCATCAGCTTCATTATCCTCTTCTTTTTTCTGTTTTTCTCTTTTTTTATCTTTTTTTGTCTTTGTCTTTTCATTATCTTGTAACAGATCAAAAGTTACAATTCTAAGTTTTGGATTAGTTCTTGAGATTAAATATAGAATATTATTTTCAAGAATCAACTTTGTTGTATTCGGATAATTTGTAATTAGTTTATTTGCATAATCATTTTCTAAATCAAGTACATATATATTTGATGTTTTTAAATCTAAATATGCAATTTTTTTACCATCATCTGATATAGAAAGCCTTTGTGGAGCACCTATTAATTGAATTTTTTCTTTCATTGTCATTGTTGCTAAGTCTATAACAAACAAAGACTCATCTGATACACTTGCTACATATGCTTTTCCTCTTGCATCATCAACTGCAATTTCAGATGGAAGTGCTGTCAAATCTATATGTTTCGCGACATATTCATTGTTAATATCGATTACATCTATATTCTTTTTATCCTTTGTTGCCGCAAGTAAAAACTTTCCGTTCAATACAGGTTTTACATCTTTCATTACACCGGATGTTTTTAAAGAATATAAAGGTTCTGTTACTGTAGAGGAAAATACTTGCAAAAATTCAGTTTGGAAGTTATTTACAAAAAAGAGCTTATTTTTTAACGAAGATGGTACATTATACTTTTTATTATCTACAACTCTTTTACCGGATGGCAAAGGTGCTGTTTTTCTTGTACTAACAAATGTAGCGGTTTTTGCGCTTCCTACTAATGGTATGTGAACATCACCCAAAATACCTGCAAGATTTTCCGGCAATACCAAACCTCTTGGAACCATAATATCCTGCGGTATTGTTCCTGTTTTCACTTCTGTTGGCAATTCAGGGATATTTCTTACCGTTAATGTATTAGCATCTTTACGAATAATTTTCAAAAGCGAATAATTATTATTAAAAACAACCAAATCTGGTAAAGCATCCATACTCTGATTATTAGGATATGTTTTAACGATTTTTACCTTATCTACCTTTTCAGGATAAGCAGGCAATACAGGAAGATACATAACATCATTATTATAAACAATTATGCTATCAAATCTTATTGTTGGAACCTTCTTTTGTGATAGCAAATACTCTTTCATTTCTTTGGGAAGTTGTGTCGCTTCAGAAGGAATTGCAAAAATAAAAGCAATTATTAATACTAAAACCGATAATTTTATTTTCATACTACCTCTATCAATTATGAAGTACATTTTTCATTTTATCAATGAACTTAGAAGAAGTCTTTTTGTTACAATTAATTTCAAAAAGTTTCTTATATAGTTGTTTTTCTTCTGCACTTAATGTCTGAGGAGTTTTTATTTTAACAACAAAGTTATGATTTCCTCTTTTGTTTGGATTACCAAGATGAGGAACTCCAGCGCCTTTTATTTGTAATATCTTATCCTGCTCAACTCCTGCAGGGATAACAAGCTCTTTCTTTCCATCTAAAGTATCAACTTCTATAGTATCACCTAACGCAGCCTGCGGGAATGTTATATCTATAGTTGAATATATATCAAAACCTTCTCTTTTAAACTTTTTATGTTCTTTTACATAGATAACAACTATTAAATCACCTGTTCTGCCACCATTTTTTCCACAATTTCCTTCTTGTGCAAGACCTATTCTTGAACCGTTATCAACACCGGCAGGAATATTTATATGAAGAGTTCGTTCTACTTCTAATCGCCCATCACCATGACACTTTTGGCAAGGATTTGAATTTATTTTACCGGTACCGTTACACTTTGGGCAGGTGGTTATTTGTCTAAAACTTCCTAATGGAGTTTGGGTTACTTGTTGAACTCTACCCGTTCCACCACAAGTAGGGCAAGTTTCAGGCTTCGTTCCTTTTTGTGCACCTGTTCCGTTACATTCATCACAAGTTTCCAAATGAGAGATCTTTACTTCTTTTTTTACACCAAAAACGGCTTCTTCAAATTCTATTTGCAAATTTAATCTTAAATCAGCACCATTCTGAGGGCTATTAGGATTAGTTGCGCGTTCAGAAAATCCAAAACCGCCAAAGAAACTTTCAAATATATCATTTAAGTCTCCGAAGCCACCATCAAAAGGTCCAGATGTATTAAAGCCTGCATCTTTCAGACCATCTTCTCCATATCTGTCATATGTTGCACGTTTATTATCATCCATTAATGTTTCATATGCTTTTCCCAATTCTTTAAATTTTGCTTCAGCGTCCGGAGCTTTATTTACATCAGGATGATATTGCCTCGCTTTTTTGCGGAATGCTGATTTTATTTCATCTTTCGTTGCATTCCTGTCTATCCCTAATATTTCGTAAAAATCACTCATCTTCTTCTAATCTTTCAACTAATGTTATTGTTTTACCGCTACTGATACCATTGCTGGTCTCAATACTTTTTCACCTAGTTTATATCCCTTTTGCAACTCATTTATAATTGTATCTTCGGGATACTCATCAGTAGGTGTTTGCATTACAGCTTCATGCATATTCGGATCAAAAACTTCTCCTACACTTTTTATTTGCTCTAAACCTAATTTTGATAATGATTCAGTTAACTGCTTATTTAAAACATAGAATGTTTCTTTCATTTTTTCAACAGTATCAATTTTTTCCACCATTGTTAAAGCTCTGTCAAAATTATCTACAACTTCTATTATTTTTTTCATACATTCTTCAGCACCATATTTTAATAATGCTTCTCTTTCTTGAGCCTGTCTTTTTCTATAATTATCAAAATCTGCCGCAAGCCTTAAATATTGATTATTTAAATTTTCAAAATCTTGTTTTAATTTTTCAGATTCTTTATCTGTATTTTCCTCTGCTATTTCTGCTTCAGTTGAAGTTTCTTCAACTTCATTATTTTCTTCTTGTTCTTCAATTATATCTTGTTCATTTTCTTTAATTTCATCAGTCATAGTATTTTTTTCTTCTCCCTTTTTCTTTTTTCTATCTACAAAAGGATTACCTTTATTTAATTTATTTTCAAAAAAATTTTTCATACTTTCTCTGACTCTTCCCTCTCATAACATTATAAAATATCAATTTCTTTACTCAATACTTATTAATGTTTTCTTAACTTTTTATTTAATTATTGCTTGTTCTTGATAAAAAAAAAGGTATAATTATAATATAGGAACAAACTTTAATGGCAAAAATAAAAAAAATAAGTTTTGGTGATATTCTGCATATAAAAAAATTAATTTCTGTGGTTTGTAGTGATAATGTTATGAATTACAGACGTCTTTTTTTTGTATCTGTTCCTGTTACTTATTTTCAAAATCTCGTATATAACGTACATTTCAGAAGATATCCTGAGACATACGTTGCATTTGATAACAATAACAATATAAAAGGTGTAATTACAGTTAAAGCCCAACAGGGTAATCCATATAAATGGCAGATAAAAAGCCTATTTTTAGACAGAAACTCTCATGAAGAAGGTAAGCAACTTGTTGAATATATTATTGCAAAATTTGGAGCAAGAGGTGTTGATACTTTCTATGTTTCTGTTGATGATAACCAAAATGAATTAATTGATTTATTTATAAAAGGTTGCGGTTTCCGATTTTGTTCAACTGAAGCACTTTGGGCTGTTTCTAACATAAATTTTATTGAAGACAATATTGAAGAAAATCGTTTTAAACAATTCAAAAACACAGATGCTCAGAAAACCGCGGATTTATTTAATGATAACCTCATTACTCATTATAAATATTCTCTTTCTAAAGAAAAAGATGAATTTAACGATAAAATATTCCAAGGAATAAATACTGATTCTGATTTCAAATACATTATTGAAGATGAAAACACCGGCAATCTAAAAGCTTTTATTGAAATTAAAACAATTGATAATACTAATTACTTTGTCGATGCAATTGTTCCACCTCAGTTCTTCGATATATATCCATCTTTATTATCTTTTGCTGTAAAAAAAATAATTAAACGAAACAAAAATTTTAAGTTATATATTAAAAATAGGAAATATCTTCAAGGTGGAGAATTACTTGAAAAATTTTTTAAAGATAACCGTTTTGAACTTCTTCAAAATAACGCTATTCTTGTTAGAGACTTTTTTAAAACAGTTAGAGAAGAATCAAAAATATTTAATAATGCAATAGTTTTCAGCGGTTTTGAAATTTAATTTTCAATTAGATATTTTGCTCTGTCACAAATTTCCAATCGATAAAAATTCATTTCTTTAGTTTTTCCTATAACATATTTAATCAAACTTATAATTCTTTCATCTGGCTTATCTTTCCTGTATTTTTCAAGCCAACTATTTTCTATATCTATTACAACTATTCTTATATTATTTTCTTTATTAAAATATAACCAATTATCAATTTCGGTAGTATTATCATTAACTCCAGGAATAATTATATATTTACTTATCACATTATAAGAAAACTTTTGAGCTTTCGCATACCTTTTTAAATTTTTACAAACTATATTATATGCATCTATCTGCTTAATTTTTCTATATACTTCTTTGCTTGAAGAATCTATTGAAACAACAACAGATAATTGCCCTGTTGATATACCCTTTTCTATAGCTTTTGAATATTTTATACCAGATGAAGGAACTCGGATATCATAAAATCCATTTTTTAAGAACAACCCTATTAATTTATCAAATTCTGGAAGAATCGTAGGTTCACCACCGCCAAAACCTATAGCGCCACCTTTTCTTATTATTTTTTTATCGAACATCTCTTTTATTATTGGATATATATTGTATGTTTTTAACTTGTTATACATCTTTTTATCTTCTTCTGTATAACAATACTTACAATTACAATTACATTTTGTAAAATGATCAAAAATTATACAATCTATATAATCTTCCTGTAGCCAGTCCCTTTCTTCAAGAAAAACACATCCCCTGCATCCTTCAACCGTTTTCCCAGACTTTTGAATATTTCTATATTCATTCTTTATTCTAAAAAAATTCTCCCAATTGATTTTTTCACCGTGGTAATCCTCAAAAATCATCGAATTACCACCACCAGGAGCACTCATATAACAACATAATTTTACATTAGAACCATAAACCCCATTATCAAAACAAACGCCTGATTCTAACCATTTACAACTTATATATCTTTCTTTTTTTGCTTGTTGCATATTTTTCCTATTTAAAATTACAATTTAACAACCTGCAATTTCTTGTACAATTTAATATATGTTCTCGGACTTCATCCGCTTCTCTACTATACCATAAATCTTGAGGCAAATTGTTCTTCAAATTTCCTATTGGTTTCATGCAAAAGCATATTCTACAATTACCGTATGGATCAATTGCAAAATTATTTTCTCCTACCATACATTGAATATTCTGTATTTTTTCTGGAGTATCTATTAGAACTTTAAAAGCGTTTAGCTGGCTAAAACCATTACATATAGGATAACCTTGATTTTTTAATTCTATCATTTCGTCAATAGCATCAAGTGCCGCTTTTTTAATATCTTTTCCGTATATTTGACTATTTGAACTTACATTAGTAGAAAAAGCATCTCCGTTATCCATTAACTGGTAACTTACCCCAATCCCTTCTATCTTACAGAACTCAGCAATTGGCTTAATTTCTGATAAATTAGAAGGCATTACAACTGTAGAAAGAAAAATATTCTTCCATTTGTGACCACCTCTATATTTATTCATATAATTCAAGTTTTGAATTGCATCTATTGTTCTTTGGAATGCATCTTTTCTTCCTCTTGATATATTATGAATTTCAGGATTTTGTATCGCATTTAAAGAAAAAGTTATATTTGTAAAAGCAGAATTTAAAACTTTATCTAATTTATCAGGCAAAGCTAAACCATTGGTCACAATATTAACTGTATCACCTAAATTAGAAGCAAATTCCGCCATTTCATATACATCTTCACGAATAAATGGTTCACCACCAGAGATTATAAACTGATAATTTCCCATCCAGTTATGAATATTTAAAAGAATTTTTTTCCACTCTTCAATAGTCAATTCCCGATCTTGAACAGAAGCAGGCGTTTTCCAACCATTACAAGTAATACAGCGTGATTGACATCTTTCTGTATTATTGAAAGAAAATGAAACAGGCTTTCTATCCTTTGATATTACCATTTTTAATAATCCAAATTAACTTGAGAGAATAAAATAATTCTATTTTTTCCACGTTTCTTTGCATTATATAATGCGTGCTCTGCATATCTTATAATAGAATTTGCATTTTCCTCTACATTTTCCATATAAGGAAAAGAGGCTATGCCGCCTGAAATTTTTACAGGATGCCTTTCATCTTCACCTGCCGGAATAAATGACATTTTTTCCACATCACGTCTGAATCTTTCAGCGAATATAAATGCATTTTCTTCACTTGTATCTGGAAGTATTACCATGAATTCTTCATCACCATATCGGGTAACAACATCTTCTTTTCTTGCCAAGTTTAATAACATTTCAGCCACTTTTTTAAGAAGAACGTCACCCCATTCATATCCATACATATCATTAACAACTTTAAAGAAGTCCAAATCAAAAAGAATACAAGATACTGTTGATTTATAACGCTTAGCCCTTGACATTTCTGATTCCAATCGTTCTATTAAGAATTTGCGATTGTGCAAACCTGTTAATTCATCAGTCGTTGTAATTGATGAGATTTTTTCTTTTAATTCTTTTATTTTTATTAAATTTTTTAATCTAACAGAAAGTTCATATTCACTTATAGGATTTACAATGTAATCAAATGCTTCCCCTCTTACAGTAATATTGCTTGGAACTTCATCAGAAATTACTAACACAGGAATAGGAAACTTCATTACCATTGAAATTTCCTTTAACTTATCCAATGAAATGTCTATAACTGCAATATCTGCATTTTCTGTTTCAATATTTTTAATATCTTCAACACTTTTAACTATAATATCCATTTCTACAATTTTTCTGCATAAATTTTCAATATTTGAAGCATTTGCATCTGTATAAATAACTAGATTACTCATTAAAATACCCTTTCTGTTTGATTATATTTTATCAAATTTATTATAAAAGTGAAATACACATATATTTGTTGCATATTTTTACATAATTGCAGAAAAAAATCCTTATGTAATATAATATGTAGTCAGGAGGGGTTATAATTGCCGGAGCAAAGACAAAAAAGAATAAGTTCAGATATATACTCATCTGTTTATGAGCAATATTATTTTAAAAATACACAAATTAAAAAAATTAAACCAATAAAGAAAATAAAGAAACAAAAGAAGAAATCATCACTAAATAAGTTATTTTCATATATTTGTGTTGCATTATTATTGTTCTATATTCTACCATTTTCTTTTAACACATTTATAGTTGATACTTTTCCTGTAAATACATCAAAAGCATTAAACGTCGATTACAAAAAGCTTTTATATCCCACTCATAACTATCTTTATAAAGATTTATTCTTAGGTAAATATGTTGTAAAAGAAGCAACTTATAAGAATCATATAATGGTTGATATACAAGAATCTTATGAAAGAACAGGATTAAAAAATAATTTAATAGCCTTATCGCAAGAATACAAAAAAATCAAACCGTCTGTTTATGTATGGGAATACAATGGAAAAAGCTATGTTGATATAAATGCAGATGAACCATATCCTGCAGCCAGTATAATAAAAATCCCAGTATTAATCGAAATGTTCAGAGAAATTGAACACGGTAAATTTTCTTTAAATGACAAAATGGTTCTTGAAGATTTCTACAGAGCTTCAGGTTCAGGGAAATTACAGTATTCTCAAGGCGGAATAGCTCATTCGATGGATTATTTAGCAAGAATAATGATAGAAAACTCAGATAATTCTTCTACAAATATGATTATGGCAAAAATGGGAGGAATGTCTGAAGTAAACAAAGCTATTAACAGATGGGGATTAAAGACAACTCACATTAATACTTGGCTTCCAGACTTAGACGGAACTAACATTACAACGGCAAGAGAAATGGCAAAAATGTTCTATAACATAGATTCCACTAATATGCTTTCAAACACTTCAAAAAAACAAATGGCTGATTATCTCGGGCATGTTAAAAATAACAGATTATTACAAGCCGGATTGCCATCAGATGCTATATTACTTCATAAAACAGGTGATATCGGATTTATGTTAGGTGATGCAGGCATTGTAAAAACTGCAAATGGGAAAAAATATATTGTTGTTATACTTGCAAAAAGACCTTATAATAATCACCAAGGAAAAGAATTTATAGTAAAAGCTTCAAAATTAATATACAACAACATATACAATTAAACATATACAATATATTAATATTATATGCGTGCAACTTTACATTGTAAAAAAATAATACTATATTCCCATAAAATAGAAATTTTTTAATTCTTTTTCTGTTATAATTGTCATAGGAACAATTATTAATGAAAACATCAAAACTAACCATATACATATTTTTAAGCTTAGTATTAGGAATACTTGTGGGTTGGAAATTCCCTGAAATAGGAAAACAAATGCACCCATTAGCGCATATTTTTTTAAATATGATTAAAATGATTATTGCTCCTTTATTATTTTCAGTTGTTGTTACAGGGATAGCATCTCACGGAAATATGAACTCATTAGGCAAATTAGGGGCCAAAACAGTTATTTACTTTGCAATAGCTACTTCTTTTGCACTAATAATAGGTCTTGGTGTTGGATTTGTATTTAAACCAGGAGATGGTTTTTCTACAACAATATCTCAAAACATGCTAGATACAGCATCTGTTATGGCTGCAGAAAATAGCCACAATTCATTTATAGAAATGATTGTAAATATAGTTCCCGCAAGTATTATAAAAGCTATGGCAGAAGGAGACTTACTTCAAATAGTTGTCTTTTCTATATTTTTTGCCTTGGCTATTTGCGCAGTCGGAGAAAAAGCAAAACCTGTTTTAGATTGTATATCATCCCTTTCTGAAATAATGTTTAAATTTACACATTTCGTAATGAATTTTGCACCAATTGGTGTTTTTGGCGCTATTGCGTATACAATAGCAGAAAGTGGATTAGGTGTAATGGTAAATTATGCCAAAATTATAGGGTCATTATATTTTGCCTTAATAGTCTTTTTATTTCTAATACTAAATGTAGCTTGCAGAATTGTTGGTATTTCTGTTTTTTCCGTAATAAGAGCAATTAGAGAACCTGCTTTATTAGCATTTACAACTGCAACTTCTGAAGCAGCTCTACCTCAGGCTATGAAAATAATGGAAAGTTTTGGAGTACCCAAAAATATAGTAGGATTTGTAATGCCTACAGGTTATACTTTTAATTTAGACGGTTCTACATTATATTTAGCTTTAGCAATGTTATTTTCCCTGCAAATTGTTGGAATTGAAATTTCACCAATGCAATTAATTTTTGTTATGGGAACTTTAATGCTAACAAGTAAGGGAATAGCTGGTGTTCCAAGAGTTGCATTAGTTATTTTAGCAGGAACTTTATCAAGTTTCGGATATCCTTTAATTGGTGTTGCAATTTTGCTTGGCATAGACCAAATTTTAGATATGGGTAGAACTACCGTTAACTTAATAGGAAACTGCGTAGCAACAATTGTTATTGCAAGATGGGAAAATGTATTTAACTATACAAAGATGGAAGAATTTAATAAACAATTTGAAAAACCACAAAAAAAAACATTTCCGATTTTTGGTAAAGAATTAATTTCAAATGTTACTATTGAAGAACATTCAGAATGTGGAATTTCAGATAGTTCAGAAAATTAATCTTTTATTATAAACTTGGTGTCATATCTGAAAAATCAGGTATTTTTTCCATATTGTCCATTTCATATGAATCAGGAATTGTCCACATAAACGAATTTATTGCATTAAGTGAATTGATATTTCCATATATATTTACTTTAAAAGTATTAGTTTTACTTCCTTCTTGATTATACAAACCAGGTATTTTATTCATTATATTTGTAGGAATAACACTAAAAGTAACATCTTTTTTTCCTTTTTGACCGTTCATCATTTCAGAGATTGATACATTACCGAAAGAACCTAATTTCTCTCTTATTTCATCAGAAATTCTTCCATATATATCTATATTAGCTTGATTAGTAATCAAATTATGCCTACCTTTTAAGAACAAACTCATATTAGATCCTGTTGTTTGAATTCCATCTGTGAGCATATAACCGTTTTGGAATAATATATTACCTTTAGCTATTCTGTACTGAGCAGTATTATCATGAACAAGCATATTGGCAACTCTATTTAAAGTTGCATTTAAAATGCCATGGTATAATAAGTTTTGTGCATATAAATAATATTCAAATTTTCCTAATGTTCCCATTTTCCCATTAGTAGCATTGAATTGCAGATTTCCGTTTAGTGATTTTAACACGGTATTATAATCGCCTGTATTCATAGACAGTTTAGCATTAAAATCAGCTCTTCCTGCCAAATTATCTTCTATTTTACATAAATCATACAAAGAATTTTTTATATCTATACCTTTACCTGAAACATCAAAATCTAAATGACCATTAGATAAATCATAAGATGCCTTTCCGTTTATAAAACCAGAATATGAATTTGCAGCAATATCTGACATTTTTAGAATATTTTTTTCTATTTTAAAATCAGAACTAATGTCTCTAGCCTTTAAATCCAGCATTTTCAGATCATTTATAGTAATAATCCCTTTTTCTACAGTAATTTTTGACTCTGCAAAAGGATTTCTTTCTTGCTGAATCATAGAAAACATTGAATTTAAATCTAAATTCATAGAATTCAATTGAAGATTTTTAACAATTATATTATTTAAATCAATCTTAGAAGATACATCAGCAACCATATTAAATATTGAATCATTAACAATTACATTTGGAGCTAAAACTCTAATATTATTATTCGCTAAACTAATATCTACATTTTTTAAAGAAGTAAGATACTTTCTCAAGTTGTACTTATAGACTCTAATATTACCTGTTATGTCTGGATTTTTTATTTCTTTATTTAAAAGCAAGTTTGCCTTTAAAGAAATTTCTTCCCCTCCAAAAAAGTTTGTTGCAATAGTCAAAGACTCAGGAATATTTACCCTTAAATTTTTCAAATAAGGTTCTTTACCAAATAAAAGATCTCCATTTATACCTAGTATCTTTCTATTTTTATTTGGATTTTCTTCATTTAAAGAAAAATCTTTAATATTTACCGTTTCACCATTTAAACTGCATTCCAAATTTACAAAAGACGGCTTTTTAAATAACTCATTTATCACCA
>DVJT01000157.1 GCA_018716565.1 Candidatus Avigastranaerophilus faecigallinarum
TACCTTGTATTTCAAAAGTATCAGTATGGGAAACAGAAAAAGCTTGTGCAAGTTATTACGAATAAACTGCTAAAATAGGGGATTAATAATGCATATATTGCAATCAATTATAATGGGTATAGTGCAGGGACTCAGTGAATTCCTGCCTATTTCAAGTTCAGCACACCTTGTTATCACATCCAATTTATATAAAGTGCTAAAAGGATTAGAACTGACACAAGAATCTTCTCAAGAAATTTTTCTTGATATTATGCTTCATTTAGGTACATTGATTGCAGTATTGATATATTTCAGAAAAGATATTATTGAAATTTTAAAAGCTTTTTTGTCAGCAGTTAAATCAAAAGATTTTTCTGATAGCAATGCAAAAATGGCATTATACATTTTAATAGGTACAATAATTACGGTTGTTATTGCATTCCCATTGCATGATGTTGCAGAAAACTTAGTATATTCTCCTGCTATTGTGGGCTTGCTTCTTATATTTACGGGGATTTTGTTATTTTCGGCAGAAGCATTTTCAAAAAGAATACAAGAGAAATCAAATAAAATTGATTTAAAAACATCAATATTTATAGCTGTAGCACAAGGTTTAGCAGCTTTACCCGGATTCTCTCGTTCAGGTTTAACAATCGCAACAGGATTACTAAACAAAAAGGATAGATTAACTGCGGCAAGATACTCATTTTTATTAAGCATTCCGATTATATTGGGTGCTTCTATGGTATATCCGTTAATTAAAATAGATTTACACGAATTTACAGGTTACAATTGGAACGCAATCATAATAGGAACAATTGTTTCAGCCATAGTAGGTTATATATGTATTAAATACTTTTTAAAATTTGTAGGAAAATACTCTCTTGCATTTTTCGGATATTATTGCATAATAGTAGGAGCATTATCTTTTGTGTTTTTTAATATTTTTGCAAGCGGAGTGTAAATATGGAATCAACAATTAATTATATAAAAGAAAAAATTCAGGGTTTTCAACCGGAAATAGGAATTATATTAGGCAGCGGTTTAGGTGATTTTGCTGATGAATTTGAATCTATAATAATTCCTTATAATGATATACCCGGATTTGAAAAATCAAATGTTCAAGGTCATAAAGGACAGCTTGTTTTTGCTCAAATAAACGGAAAAAAAGTTGTAATGATGCAGGGAAGATATCATTTTTATGAAGGCTATTCTATGCAAACAGTAACATTCCCTGTGAAAGTTATGAAAAAACTAGGTGTAAAAACTCTTATAATAACAAATGCAGCAGGTGCTGTTACTCCTGAATTTACGCCCGGAGACTTAATGTTAATTACTGACCATATAAACTTTATGGGAACAAACCCATTAATCGGAAAAAATGATGAAACTTTGGGTACTCGTTTCCCTGATATGAGTGAAGTTTATTCAAAAGAATTAATACAAACAGCCGAAGCAATTGCTAAAAAACTAAACATTAATTATCAAAAAGGTGTTTACGCAGCAACAACAGGTCCAAGTTACGAAACTCCGTCAGAAGTAAAAATGTTCAGAATGCTTGGAGCAAATGCGGTTGGTATGTCTACTGCACCTGAAGCAATCGTTGCAAACTATTGTGGTTTAAAAATATTAGGTATAAGCTGCCTTACGAACTATGCAGCCGGCGTCAGTGAAACACCATTAAACCACCAAGAAGTTATTGATACTGCAAATAGAGTTAAAGAAAGCTTTAAAAATCTTTTGTCTGAAATATTAAAATCTATTTAAACCTTAGATTTTTTGAACATCTTTCTTTGCTTTTTTCCAAAGCTCATCCCACTCTTCAAGAGTCAGATGTTCAAGTTCTTTGTTTGCATTTTTTTCCATAGATTTAAATCTGTTAATAAATTTTTTATTAGCTTTCAATAATGCTTGTTCAGCATCAAGCTTATTCCATCTTGCAAGATTTACAACCGCAAATAATATATCGCCGAGTTCTTCTTCTTTTTCTTCTTTTGTTTTTGCGTCTTTAAATTCTTTTATTTCAGAATAAACACAATCGTACAAAGAATCCTCATTTGGCCATTCAAAACCGACATTAACAGCTTTTTTACTTATTTTTTGAGCGCTCATTAATGCGGATTGTGCCTTTGAAATACCATCCATAATTGATGTACGGTGGGGTTTTTCTTCTTTCTTCAGTTTTTCCCAATTATCTAATATTTCAGATGTAGAACTAACTTTAACATCACCAAAAACATGCGGATGACGATGTACAAGTTTGTCAGATATTCCTTTTGCAACATCTTCAATATTAAAAGCTTTTTCTTCTTTTGCAATTTGAGCATGTAATACAACTTGTAACAATACATCGCCAAGTTCTTCTTGAAGATGTTTAAAATCATTATCATCTATTGCATCAACTGCTTCATAAGCTTCTTCAAGCATATTTTTTCTTAAAGACGAATGAGTTTGTTCTCTATCCCATTTACATCCGTTTTCACTGCGAAGAATATCAATTATTTCAATTAAACGTTCTAAATTAGGATAATTCATTATCTCACCATCTGATCAACTGTCATAATTAATATACCTTGACCACCAAGCTTCTTAAGTTTATCAATACTGTCAAAAACTTTATCTGCATCAACAACCACGTGCATTACAACGTGTTCATCATCACCAGCCAAAGTCATAAGAGTAGGAGATGATAACCCGGGTAAAAAAGATCTTATTTCATCCAGAGAAGCTTTAGGAACATGTGCCATTAAATATTTTTTCTCTCTTGCATCTATTACAGATTTTAATGCTCTCAATATTACTTGAGTTTTTTCTTGTTTTTCTTCACTTAGATTTTTATTTGCTATAACAATCGCTGTAGATTCTAAAATCTTATCTATGATTCTTAATTTATTTGATTTTAAAGTAGACCCTGATGAAGTAATATCAACAACAACATCAGATAAACCAAGACGCGGAGTAATTTCTGTAGCTCCTGATACCTCAATTATTTTAGGATTTTTACCTAATTTTTCAAAATATTCTCTTGCTATATTCGGAAATGATGTTGCTATTTTCAAGTTTTGAGGTAAATCCATTGATGTTTTATAACTATCTTCTTCCTTTACGGCTACTACCATCTCACAATAGCCGAAATCCAAGTCCATTATTTTATCAACATTTGATTTTAACTCAGTTAAAATATCAAACCCTGTAAAACCGATATCTGCAATACCATTTTCTACAAACATTGGTATATCTTGAGTTCTTACAAATATTATTGAATATTTCTTATCTTTTGTTATAACCTGCAGTGTTCTTTCATCTTTAGACGGGAAAACAAGTCCTGCACAATTTAACAAATCATATATCTTTTCCGATAATCTTCCTTTATTTGGTATAGCTATCTTTAACATTTCCATTCTTATATTCCTTATTTATTTTAATTATTCTTTATAGTTATAACAATATCGCTATTATTACAATAGCTTCTTACCGGACTATGAACAAATTTAAATTCTGATATTTCAGGAACTTTTTTCTGCATTGCTCGAATCATGTCCTTTGAAACTTGTGTATTATATCCAATAATTTGAGATTCATCTATCATTGAAGATTTACCGGTACAATTAACATCATAACCTAAACTTTTTAATTGTTCACGTATTGCCATAGCTTCGATTTCTTTCATTCGTGAATACATCAACCCAACTGAAAATTCATTTTGAGCAATATCAGTTTTTTGTCTATATATTAATCTGTTTATTACTTGTTGAGTTTTCTCAGGATCTAGAATCCAGTAGCTTATGATTCCCTTTTTATTAGGTCCGCCAGGCAACATAACGAATTCAACCTTATTTAAATCTATATCTCTTGCAGCAGCTGCATATTGTGACATTTGATATAGATTTAAGTCTGTTCTTGTATATAAACTTGCTATTTTTAAAGCTTCAGGTATTTTTCTTAAAGCTTCTGGCGATTTTGCTTGTTCTATTAAAGCTTTTATAAATTTTTGCTGACGATGAACTCTACCTATATCACCTAATGCATCTTTTCTAAATCTCAAATATTCTTCAGCTTGTTCACCTGATAAAACATAATCACCTTTAGAAAAATCAATATGTAATCCTGCAGAATAATCATGATAGTGCATATTTTGATCAATATGAATTGGAACACCACCAATTGCGTCAATTAACTGCCTTACACCTTCTGCGTTTACAATTATATAATTATGAATTTTAATTCCAAGTGTTTCTTCAATTGTCTTTTTTGTTAAATCAATACCGCCAAGCGCATATGCAGAGTTGATTTTTTGTACTCCATGACCTTCTGCAATATATACTTTGCTATCTCGAGGAATTGAAATAGCATTTACACTTTTTCCGTGTAGATCAACACTCAATATAATCATTGTATCTGAACGAACACCTGAAAATGGAAGAGTGTTTGGACCATTGGAATCAACGCCTAAAAGCAATATATTTTGATATCGGCTTAACATCTTAAAATTAAATTTTGATGGTGTCAAATCAGGTTTTTGACTAACCTTAACTCCTGCAATTTTCTTATCTGTATAACTTTCAATTATCGTAGAAATATCATCATAATTAGAAATAATAAACATTGTAAGAACTGTTATTGCAACCATAAAAAAGGTTACAAAAACTATTCTCAAAAAAATTATAAGTTTGCTTTCATCTTCTTCATCATTTTCCTTGTACTTTAAAAAAGTACTATACTGTTCATCTTTATCCTTAAGCTCTGCCATACCAATACCTCAATACTTTTATTATTCTACTTCAAAAAATATAAAATTAGTACATACAAGAGAATGAAATAAAAATCCGCCAAGTGTTGAATATAATATTCATTTATGATTTTATTTAAGTATGGATAAGAAATTTATAGTAAATAATGCAGAAGCAAAAGTAAAAAAATATTTTGAACTTGTTGATGAAATAAAAGAATACAATCAGGAAAAAGTTCTAAAAGCATTTTGTAAGAACAAAATAGGGCTTGAACATTTTTCAACAGTTTCGGGATATGGTCATGACGATATGGGCAGAGAAGCTTTGGATAATGTATTTGCCGATATATTCAAGGCTGAAAAAGCTGTTGTAAGAAATCACTTTGTATCAGGAACTCACACTTTAGCATGTTGTTTATTCGGAAATTTGAGATACGGAGAAAAACTTGTTTCAGTCGCAGGAAAACCTTATGATACGATGGAAGAAGTTATTGGTACAAGAGGTGATAAAAGAGCTTCTTTAATCGGTCACGGTATTTTATATGATGAAGTAGACCTACTTAATGAAACAGATGTTGATTTTGAAGGCATAAGAAATAAGATTGACGATAAAACCAATATGGTTTTAATTCAACGTTCAAGAGGATATTCTTTAAGAAAATCATTAAATATTGAAACTATAAAAAAAATAATTGAAATAGTAAAATCAAAAAATCCAAAATGTATTTGCTTTGTAGATAATTGCTACGGTGAATTTGTCGAAAAATTTGAGCCTTTAGAAGTTGGAGCTGATTTAATAGCCGGTTCATTAATAAAAAACCCAGGCGGCGGAATTGTTGAAGCAGGCGGTTATATAGCAGGTAAAGAAGAATATGTAAATCAGGCAGCTTATAGATTAACAGCTCCGGGTATCGGTAGCGAAGGTGGCGCTATGCTTAATCAATCAAGATTGATTTTTCAAGGTATATTTATGGCACCATCTATTGTTTCTGAAGCAGTTAAAGGCGCTATTTTAGCATCACAAGTTTTTGAAGATATCGGGTTTATTTCTACTCCAAAACCTCATGAAATAAGAACAGATTTAATTCAGACTATAAAATTTGGTGCAGCTGAACCTTTAATAGAATTTTGTAAAACACTTCAATCTTTTTCACCGATTGAATCATATTTAACTCCTGTTCCGGATGAAGTTCCAGGGTATGATGATAAATTAATAATGGCAGGCGGCTCATTTATTGAAGGCTCAACTTTAGAATTATCAGCAGATGGTCCTGTAAGAGAGCCTTATGCAGTTTATATGCAAGGCGGTCTGAATTATGCCCACGTTAAAATAGCATTAAAAGGCATAGTTGAAAAATTAGTTAAATAAAAATTGTTTTAGTTAACAGCTGCAAAACCTTGTTCTAAGGCCTTAATATTACCTTCAAGCATTTCTGCCTTTTTACCTGTCAATTTTTGCTTCATTAAATCAATTATACTTTCTTTTTTCACAATAGGAAATGCCTTTATAAAAGCACCTAATGAAACAATGTTAGCCATCTTTTGATTTCCTACGGTGTTTGCTATATCTGTCATAGGAACAAATTTATAAGTAATATCTTTTCTTTTAGGTTCAGACTTTACCAAAGAAGAATTAACAACCATTAATCCGCCAGGAACAATCTGACTTTCAAATCTTTCAAAAGATGGACCATTTAAAGCAATTACATTGGTAGGTTTATCAACAAAAGCGCATGCTACTTCTTCATCAGACATGCAAACAGTACAGTTAACAGTTCCGCCTCTCATTTCAGCACCATATGCAGGAAACCAAGTAACATTTAAACCTTCATTCATACAAGCACTGGCAAATAACTGACCTATAAATAATACACCCTGACCGCCGAAACCGGCTATTAATACATTAGAATCCATTATTTTGCCTCGCTTACTTTATCTTTATATATTCCTGGTTTAAATATTTCAGACATCTCACCTCTAACACGAGCATGAGCTTCTTGAGGGGTCATTTTCCAGTTTGTAGGACAAGTTGCTAAAATTTCAACAAATCCTGTTCCCAAACCTTTTAGCTGTGCTTCAAATGCTTTTTTTATACATTTTTTTGCATTCATAATTGCTTGAGGACTATCTAAAGTGACTCTTGCAACAAAAGCAGTACCATCTATTTCTTTTAAGACTTCAGAAACTTTTAAAGGATAGCCTGAAATCTCAACCTTACGGCCTTTTGTCGTTGTAGTTGTCACCTGACCTATCAAAGTAGTAGGACCAGCTTGACCACCAGTCATACCGTATGTTGTATTATTTATACAAATCGCAGTAACTTTTTCACCTCTTGTCATAGCATGGATTGTTTCACCTATACCGATACTGGCTAAATCACCATCACCTTGATATGTGAATACAACTTTATCAGGTTTTGAACGCTTAACACCTGTAGCTACAGCTAATGAACGACCATGTGGAGCTTCTACTATATCAACATTGAAAAAATCGTATGAGAAAACACTGCATCCAACAGATGCTATACCAATTGTATTTTCTCTTACTCCAAGCTCATCAAGAACTTCTGCCACAAGTTTTACCGCAACTCCATGGTCACAACCGGGGCAAAAAGTTATTTTAAAATCATCCCTTATTGAATCGGGCTTTTTATATACAAGCTGTTCCATATTTTTTCTCTACTATCTTTTTGTATGCTATTTCAATTTGTTCATAAATTTCTTCAACAGTCATCATCATACCTGCAGGTCTTCCGAAAAATTCCACAGGAATACTTGCAACACCTGCTATACTTGCTTTTATATCTTGAAGCATTTGACCGCAATTAAGCTCAATATCTAAAATACCATCTACCTTTTGTGCTATTTCAGCAACAATTTTTTCAGGGAACGGATTTAGCATAATAGGTCTGAATAAACCAACTTTTAAACCCTTTTTTCTTGCCATTTTAACCGCAGCTTTTGCAATCCTTGCTATACTTCCAAATGCTGTTATTACAAGTTTTGCCCCGTCTATTTCATATTTTTCGAACAAATTTTCATTTTCTAAAATTTGATTATATTTTTCAAAAATCTTAACTACACGTTTTCTTAAAGTTTCTTGTTCACGTTCAATAGAAGCAATATATCTTGGTTCTCTATCTTTAGCTCCATCTAATGCCCAAGAAGATTGATCAATTTCTTCATACGGATATTCACCTACAACAGCAGGTTCCATCATTTGACCCAACATACCGTCTGCTAACAAGCAAACAGGTGTTCTGTATTTTTGGGATACGTAAAAACACTTATATGTTAAATCAACACATTCCTGAACACTGCTCGGAGCAAAAGTAACAATTTTATAATCACCGTTACCACCGCCTTTTGTTGCTTGATAATAATCACCTTGAGAAGGATAAATATAACCTAAACCCGGTCCGCCTCTCATAACACTGACAAGCACACAAGGAATTTCATCACCTGCAATAAATGACAACCCTTCTTGCATTAAAGCAACAGCACAAGAAGATGATGATGTCATAGCCTTAACCCCTGTAGAACCTGCGCCTAACAACATGTTAATTGCAGCTACTTCACTTTCTGCTGCTACAAAAACTCTGCCATTTTCAGGCATTTTTTCACTTAAATATTCACCAATCTCACTTTGAGGTGTTATCGGATACCCAAAATAACTCTGACACCCTGCTTGAATTGCTGCCTGAGCAATAGCATAATTACCTTTTAAAAGCTCTTTTTCTTTTTTCATCTGTACACCTTTTCAATCGCAATATCAGGGCAAACTCTTGCACACATTGCACAACCTATACATGTTTTATCAGGATTCACCTTTATCGGATAGTACCCCAAAGCATTAACACTTTTGTCTACTTCCAAAACTTTATTAGGACAGGCATCAACACATAAATAACAAGCCTTGCACTTATCTCTGTTTAAAACAATTCTTCCCATACTTAAAATCCATTTATATGTTCTTATATATATGTTACTACCGACATATTAATAAAGCAATTAATATTTAACTTAGTAAACTTAAGCAGTTTTGCCCACTATTCTTCTTTGTGATATTATTTATTCATAGAGGGAGATTTTGAGTTTGTGCCAAAGAAAAAATGTATTGAAATAGTTTTAGATGTTGAAACAACCGGCTTAGACCATACAAAAGAAAAAATGGTAGAATTTGCCGCTATTAGATTAGAAAACGGCAAGATGAAAGACAGATTTGAGACTTTAATTAATCCGGAACAACATATAAGAAAATCAAGTATTGCTATTCATGGTATTACTGAGGATGATGTTAAAGATGCACCAACGGAAGCTCAGGTCATGCCTATGATTTTAGATTTCATTGCTGATTATCCCATTGTTGCTCATAATGCTATTTTTGATTACTCATTTATAAATGAAGCAAGTATCAGAACAACAGGCAAACCAATCTCTAACCCAAGAATTGACTCTCAAATGATGTTTAAGGAAGTATATCCTGATATTGAATCTTGCGGTTTAGAGAGTCTAATGAATAAATTTAATGTAGAGTTTTCCACACGCCATAGAGCAATGGCTGATACTGAAGGACTTGCTAAAGCATATCCTGAACTAAAAAAACTTTATGAAAAGAAATATGCTTGGCAAATTCAACAACTTGATAATGTTGATTATTTATTTGAAAGATATCTTAGAATTCAACAAGCTGTTCAGACTATGCAGTCTGAAATGCAGGATTTAAAATCTATATTCAGATTATATTTTGAAAAAGGCGGAGAAAGCATTCATTCTCCAAATGGTGAAACACTTGTATATCAATCTAAACAATCTTATGCATATGATTTTGTTGAAATTAAAGATGTTTTAGACGAAATAGGGGCACTGCCTAAAGCTGTAAAACTAAATAATAATTTTGTAGACAGACTTATTGCATCAGGAAGCATCAGCAAAGAAAACAGAGAAAAATTAGCTGCTGCAAGACAAATGCTTTCTGAAACCAGAAATATTCATATTATTAAATCAGATAGAAGACCTGAACACGTATAATAAATGTATAAGAAATTCTATAAAACAATAGGGTATTTAATACTGATTATTGGTGCAATATCAATGTTATTGCCGTTTGTTTACATGTTCAGTTTATCTTTTATGACTGATAAGCAAATTTTTACAAATAGTTTTAATCTTTTTCCAAACCCTACTACGCTAGAAAATTATACATATGTAATAAATAATGTTGATATTTTCAGATATTTTTTCAACAGCATGTTTGTTGCAATTGCAACGACAATTGGTCAGGTGATAATTTCTGCTCTGGCAGGTTATGCTTTTGCTCGTTTTGAGTTTAAACACAAAGAAATATTATTTATTTTAATACTTGTTTCAATGATGATACCGCCACAGGTAAACATTGTACCTTTATTTTTTATTATGAAACAATTTCATTGGATTGATACATATTGGGCATTAATAGTCCCGGGATTATTTGGAGGATTTGGGGTGTTTATGATGCGCCAATGGTTTAAATCAATGCCTGATGATATGGAATCATCCGCAAAAATAGACGGATGTAATACATTTCAAGTTTTCTACAAAATAGCACTTCCTTTAGCACTTCCCGCTTTAATGACGTTAGCTATCTTCACTTTTATTACAACTTGGAACAGTTTTATGTGGCCTTTAATTGTTACTAATTCAGACTCTATGAGAACTTTGCCGTTAGCACTTGCTAACTTTAAAGGAAGTTTTAGAGAAATTACAGACTGGGGAGCTCTTTGTGCTTTCTCCGTCATATGCTGCATTCCTGTAATTGGAGTATTTTTGCTTGGAAGAAAATATTTTATAAATGATATTCTAAATGGCGGAATAAAAGAATAAAAATTATAAAGATTATATAAAGGCAGTATTTATATGTGCTAAACTATTTATATAGTTGGTAGTAAGTTTATAGGAGAAAATTATGATACCTATTTTGGATTCAAAAAGACAATATGCAAAAATCGGCAAAGAAATTGAAAAAGAAGTTCTTGAAGTACTAGCTTCTGGTTCATATATTTTAGGCAAACACAATAAGGCATTCCAAGAAGAGTTTGCAAATTATGTAGGTTCTAAATTTTCACTTGGTTTAAATTCAGGAACGGATGCTCTTCATTTAGCTTTAAGAGCATTAAACATCGGCAGAGGTGACGAAGTTATCACAACAGCATTTACATTTGTTGCTACAGCCAGTGCAATAGGTTTAGCAGGTGCTACTCCTGTTTTTGTTGATATTAATCCTGATACATTCAATATTGATGCAGATAAAATTGAAGCTGCAATTACTCCAAAGACTAAAGCAATTATTCCTGTTCACTTATACGGACAACCTGCTGAAATGGATAAGATTATGGATATTGCAAAAAGACATAATCTAAAAGTTGTTGAAGACTGCTGCCAAGCTATCGGTGCTGAATATAAAGGTCAAAAAGTTGGTACATTTGGTGATTTTGGTTGCTTCAGCTTCTATCCTACTAAAAACCTTGGCGGTATGGGTGATGGCGGTATGATTACTTGCAACGATAAAGCTTTATTTGATAGAGTTGTTGCTTTAAGAAATCATGGCGGTGCTGTTAGATATTATCATGATGAACTTGGTGTTAACTCCAGATTAGATGAAATCCAAGCTGCTATTTTAAGAGTTAAATTAAATTATATTGATGAATGGAATAAAGCAAGAAGAGAAAATGCTTACAGATATAATGAATTATTTGCCAAATATCCTGAAATTTTAACTCCGAAAGAAATTCACGATTCATATTGCGTTTACCACCAATATACAATCAGAATTGAAAACCGTGATGAAGTTCATAAACTTCTTCAAGAAAATGGTGTTGGCGCTATGATTTATTATCCTGTTCCTTTACACTTGCAAAAATTACACAAAGATTTAGGATATAAAGAAGGCGATTTACCTCTAACTGAAAAAGATACTAAACTTGTTATGTCACTTCCTATGTTTGCAGAATTAACTGCCGAAGAACAAAAAACAGTTGTTGAAACAGTTGTTAAATGTTTGAATATGACTAAACAAAAAGTTTAATATAATATTTATTCAAAAGAAAAAGACCTATATTTTATAGGTCTTTTTTTTATTGCATAAATTATTTTTTTGAAACACAAGCTGAAATAGCATCCATTAAACGAGGAACTTGAATAATTTGTATATCAAAATTATCAGGAAGTTTTTTTGTAAGTTTAGGAATAATTGCTTTTTTAAATCCTAACTTTTGAGCTTCATATATACGTTTTTCAATATTTGATACATTTCTTATTTCGCCTGATAAACTTATTTCCCCAATTATTACACAATCAGAATCTACTACAACATCTCTATAGCAAGTCGCAACTGCCAATGCTATACCTAAATCGGCAGCTGGTTCATCTATTTCTATACCGCCTATAACATTTACATATACATCATGCTTAGAAAGATTTAAACCTATTCTTTTTTCTAAAACTGCTATAATTTGAAGAAGTCTGTTATATTCAACACCTGTTGAAACTCTTCTTGGTGAAGGATATGATGTTGTTCCTACTAATGCTTGAACTTCTACCAATAATGCCCTTGTACCTTCTAAAGTTGCTATTATGACACTTCCTGGCATCGCATTTTCATTTCGTTCTTTCATAAACAATTCACTTGGATTTTTAACTTCTTCCAAGCCATTTTCAACCATATTGAATACACCTATTTCATTTGTTGAACCAAAACGATTTTTTATTGAACGCAATAATCTTTGCGATTTATATTTATCGCCTTCAAAATATATAACCGTATCAACCATATGTTCAAGTATTTTAGGTCCGGCTATATTACCGTCTTTGGTTACATGCCCGATTACAATTACCGTAATATTTTTATTCTTTGCTATATCCATTAATGTATTGGTACATTCTCGAATTTGAGAAACACTACCCGATGAACTTGTAATATTTGATGTATATATTGATTGAATTGAATCTATAACTAATATATCAGGCTTTAAAATATCAATTTGATTAACAATATTCTCTAAATTAGTTTGTGAATATACATAAAGATTATCAGTATTAACATCTAATCTTTGAGCTCTTAGTTTAACCTGAGAACCTGATTCTTCGGCACAAATATATAAAAGCTTTTTGCCTTGTTTACATATATTACCGGATGTTTGGAGAATAAGAGTAGATTTACCTATTCCGGGGTCTCCTGCCAGTAAAACCAAAGAACCTTGTACTAAACCTCCGCCCAATACTCTGTCTAATTCTTCAAAACCTGTAGGTAATTTTATACTTTCGGTAATTTCTATCTCATTAATTAAACATACAGGACTCTCATCAATAATGACACTTTGTGAAAGATTAGATGATTTAACCTCAACTTCTTCCGTTAAAGTTCCCCAACTGCCGCAATCAGGACATTTACCTATATATTTAGGTGTTTCATATCCGCAATTTTGACATACCCATTTAGTTTTCACTTTTGCCATTATCCAGTTTCTCTTTTCGTTGTTCTCTTAAGTTTTCTTTACTGTCTATTATATGTACATTTTTTATTAATGCATTCGAAATTAATAATAGAAAAGGATTTACTCCGGGGCTTGTATTCATACAAACCTGTATTTGTGACTTTACATTCTTTTCCTTATTAAAAGACTCCTTTTTAGAAAGTTCAAAATTTATATTTATACTATATTTTTTACTTTCTTCTTTCATTAAAACAACAAAATCATTTTGAGGGAATGTATCTGAAGAAATTAATTCTATCTTTATCCCATCTTCTTGTGTTTTATATATATCAGCCTGCAAGTTACCATAATTTTCGGTAGCTATAAGAACAGTAACAAAATCATCACTAATTACAGCTGAATCTAACGCTTTACCTGCTATTTCAAGTTTAAATGCATTCGGATCAGTTAAAGGAAGCCAAGGAAGATACATTAACATTGTAGTTCTTATTGTTTGAACATCAGACGTACTTGAAGCTGCTACAAATGAAATCAACTTTGTTAATTGCCCTAATTGTTCATCTTTAAGACTCATACCAAGTTCGTTATACTGCGCAAGCATTTGATACAAATTAGTCATTGCTTGCTTAGAGTTATTTTGAAGCAAAGATGATAATTGACTTGTATTAAGTGAAGATGCCAATAACAATAATGCTATTTTTTGATTAGATTCATTTGGATTTACAGCTAATTGAGTTAAAAGTTGTTCAAAATTCTTTGGGAATTGCAGTAAATCCTTAAGCATATCCATAGTCTGCTGTTGATTTAAAACACTCAATTCCGCAATTGTTTTACTTAATTGTGCTGTTGTCTGCGGCAAGAAAGGCTGTGCTATATATGGTGTATTTACCTGTTGATTTTGGTTTTGAATAACTTGGGGTGTATTTGGAACATTATTTTGAACAACTCTATTAAAGTTGTTCATAAAGTTATTTGAAAATTGATTCCAATTTATATTTGACATATCTATAAATTAACATATTGTTTTATAAAAATAAATCTATATACTTTTTACTGAAATTTTATAGATAATCAAATATTTCATTAATCACCTTGAAGTGCTCTTTCCTTTAATATGCTTAAGCACCCTTTAACTTTACCAAGATTATTCTCATTACCTAAATAATCCAGAATATCTTGTTTAGAACCTCGTATAACATTCATGTAATAAACCGGTCCGTCTTCACTCAACTGATAAATTGCCCTTAAAACTTTCGAGTCAGGTGCCTCTTTATCGTAAGCTGATTGAACTGAAAGAGAATATACATCTTCAGTATCAGCATCTTTATATTTTACAGTCACAGGTTCAAACTTATTTATTCCCATACCTTCTTGAGGAACCTCTTGTCTTACTTTTTTATATAAACTTTCAACAAGTTCTCTTTTGAAATCTTTATTGGCATCAATTTCTATATTTTTTCTATAATTCATTTTATTAAGACCATTTATACTATTATCTATATTCATTTATTCATTCTCCTTCGACTTTTTTATCAGCTGATGTAATTCTTCTAAACCTTCTTTACTTATTTGATAAAGTTCTTCTTCAGTAAATAATTCTTTTAAAAGAGGATAATCTTCATAAATATTGGGTTCTTCTGATTTTGCTCCGAATTCACTAACTCTTGAAGATTTATATACAGCACTAAAATATTCATTATATTCGTCCATTGCTGTTTTTCCATCAACATCCTTTTGTGTTAAAGTTTGGAGTTTATTTATAACTTGCCTTACAGAATCATATTCTGCTCCTAGAACAGTAGATTTATTGCTTTTGATATCATAAACTATGTGTTCTATTTCTGCAAGCTCATCCAATTTTGCAGCCCTAAATTGCAATTCTTCCAATTGATTATATTTGTTCACAAGATTAAACTGTGCAGCTGTATATCCGCTTTGTTTTTCTTCTGTCTCAACAATAAGAGATTGATAGAATTTAGCGCCTGATTCTATATCATAAAGATACTCTATTTCTGAACCATCCTTACGCGTTTCCTGTACTAATTTATAATTACTTTGAGGTGTATCTGCTGTTTTTAGCGTTTCTTGATACCATTTATTATATGCATTTTCAATTTGAGTCAATTGACTTTGTGATAAATATGGTACACTATCTTCACCATAATAATTATGAACTTCAGTGATTTTTATTTCCCCTGATTCTATGGCTTTTGATAAACCGTCAACAAAAGTCTGGGTTTGAGCATCACTTAATTCTTGCCACCCTTTATTTTTAACCGCTTCAAATTTTACTAATAATTCATCAGAAATTCCATCTATTTGACCGGATAAATATTTAGTAAATAAGACTCTGTCTGATTGTTCAGGAATTTCTGTTTTTATTATTTCACTAGTTTCAAATGCATCAGGGGATATTTTATCAGTTGGATTTAATACCAATCTTGTTCCTTGCGCATCACCAATCAATGGTTTCGCATCTTGGGCACTTGTAGGTAAATCACTACCTAACTTCAACATTTTATTTTTAAGTTTACTATATACAGAATCATTTCCTTTTGCTCTGCCTGTTATAATACCCAAACCATCTGATTTGGAATGATATATTCCATCTTTATCTTTTACAAATTCACCATCCGGTTTTACTCCAAGTACATCATATATTTCTAACATAGTATCTACTGTATAAGTGCCAGAAGAATATTCTTTCGATATTTCTTTTGCATAACCTTTTAACAGAGTTACTGTTTCTCCTTCATTTAAAATATCTATTGCAATATTTAATCTATCCAAATTAACATCTTCAGGTTTTAATTTTCCAAGCGATTTAAGAACTGTTTTTGCGTCTCCGGTTCCTAAACTCGATAGATAACTTTTAGCTTCTTCAACATCATAAAATTTGGATATTGTTAAATCTGAAGAACCATTATATTTATAAGTATTTGTTGCGTTTTTGGTTTCAAAATCTAATGTTTTAACTTGTTCTACAAATCCATCAAAATCAGCATCACTCATGTTCATGCCGGATGAACGAAGATAATCTCTTGCTCCTTCTATATCACCGCTTAAAATTTTTCCTTGTGCTGTATTTATTACATTTTGTTCATAACTATTTGATTCTAAGTTCATTATTTTAGAAACAAAATCAATACAATTTGGGAAAAGTTCATTTATTCTGCTTTGAAAGTTACTATTTGTTACTTTTCCGCTAGTTACATACGAAACCATTTGTGCAAATAATTCTTTTCTGGCAGTAACATCATTAAATGAAAAATTATTATTTTGACCTTTTGACACGCCCAAATAATATCCAAAATCAGGATCATCTAATAACTTCTGAAAAGTTTCCCCGGCATTCCTTCCTGCCTGTTCATCTATTTCCATCATTCTTATGATATCTGAAGTTATTGCAGAATCAAAATCCTTACTAAAGGATGGCATATCAATAAATCTTTCAAAATTTTCACCATCAATTACACTAATAAAATCTTGTCGCTCTAAACCTAATTTAGTTCCATTATTATAATCAAAAGCATGTCCTAATTCGTGCGTCAAAGATTCAACTGTATCTTGAGGTATTCTGTTTACACTAATATCTCCATTATTATATCTTTCACTTAAAATTATTTTACTTAAATCTATAGTTTTAACATATCTCGGATAATTAAATATATCTGTCTCAATTGTACCATCAGATGATGTAACTGGCTTTTTTCCATGTTGATATTGAGCATGAGATTTATTAGGGAATAATATAAGATCATCATATATTTCTATTGGAATTCCATTATCAACAATATTCTTTAAAAGAACATCATCAGTTTCTGATAATTTATTTATAAATCTAGTAATATAATCATCAGATACACCTTGGCTTGTTTTACTGTAAATGAATGTTTTTTCTAATACAGAATTAACTAAGTCATACTTTTGAGGATTAGAAGCTTGTAAACTTCTCAGAGAATCTTGTATTTCCGGATTGATTCTTGACACACCCGTAGTTTTTAAAGATGGAGCGTTTAAAATATCTAAATTTGTTAATTCTCGTCCATATAACTTTCTCAATTTTAATATATATTGTGGATCAAGTCTCACATCTGAAATAATTCCATTTGGCAATACTAATCTAGAAATACCTACTTTATTTCCTTCTGAAACAGTAACAGGATATATGTGGTATATTTGACCATTATTCAAAACTACATCTTCTTTTGCTATATATTGTTTTCCATCTTCTGTTGATATTGTTTTTAAAGTAACATCTTTACCATTAACATTGATTTTTACATCAGCTTCTCCATTGTTTTGTATATCAATACCTTTATTTCCGTATATATCATCTATTAAAATATCCACTTCATTAACTGTCGATAAATCTGATTCAGAATTATAATCAGAAACAGCGTTCATTGCTCTTACCGAATCAACTTGTTCTACAAATCCATCAAAATCAGCATCACTCATGTTCATGCCGGATGAACGAAGATAATCTCTTGCTCCTTCTATATCACCGCTTAAAATTTTTCCCTGTGCAGTCGATATTATTCCTTGCTGATAAGCATTAACTTTAGATGAAGACAAACCTGTTAGAATTCCTATCAATTGGTTCTTACCTTCACCTAATAATCTATCCATTGACCAATAATCATCAGCATCCATAAATTGTCCTGTCGTTATTATCGACTGGCCTTGAGCTATTACAAAATCTGTACCTAAGGATAATGCGGCATCTGCTGTAGTTTCAGCAGTTTGACCAAGTACATATTGACCAACTTTACCTATGCCGGCACTTGCAGCCTTATTCGTTACAAATGGATTTACTACTCCGCTTGTTAATTTCCCTATTCCGCGACCTGCCATATATGAAACAGCTTCAACTCCTGTTTCAAGAGCAATATCTCCTATTTCTTCTTTTGTTAATCCATCTGAATCTGTTGAATCATTTACTAAATCCATTGCGTTATCAACGAACATACCACTTAATGATATATACTTACCTGCTGTCATCAAAGCCATTCCAACCGGCGCTGCTGGAGGGAATACAAATGACACTACAGCTCCTGCAACTATACAAGTTATACCAACCGTTGATATAGCCATTGATAATTTATCTGCAAAAGAATTCTGATCTTCTGCATATTTTTCTACTAAATCTTGTATACCTGTACTTCTACCAAATGTTTCCATTTGACATAAAGCATACTCTTTTGAAATATCTTCTATACTTTTTCCTGTCGCTTCCTCAAATTTATCAATATAATCTTCATCATATTGACATCCGACCATTACGGCAGAATATATTTGAGAAACCTCCATATATTTATCTATTTTTTCTTTAGAATAAGTTGTACCTGTATAATATTCATATGCTTCTTCAAAAGTCATACTGCTTTCACCATTCAATGCAGCAGTTAGACCTTCTATCATTGCTTCTTGTTCAGCTATTAACGTTTGAATTTCATCATTTGTTATTCCAAGTCCGGTCAACTCTTTTAATAAATTATACCCTTCAGATACTACTCCGTCTGAAGCCTCTTGTGTATTAAATGTACTTTTTATTGACTCTAAGTTTGCACTCATTGCTTGCAAGACATATTCTTGATACTCTTTTTCTGTCTCAAATCCAACTTCTTGTGATAACATATAATCTGTATAATCACTTACACTTATACTTGTTCCATCTTCCAGCATTATTTGAGAATCAGACTCTATTCCAAGAATTATATCTTTATCTATATCAATATAATTATTATCATTTACTATTGTATCATTCTTATTTGTCTTAATATTTTCAATATCTGTTTCTTCTATACTTAATGAATTACTGCCACCACCTGCATCTAAAGTATTTACAGAAGCATTTGTTACAAGAACATTATCGCTTCCTCTACCGGTTTTTACTCCTTCTGTTTGAGTATCATTCAATATAACAGTATCTTCTCCATCATCTAAGATTCCAAATAAAAAATTACTGCTTGTATTTACATTTGATACCGTTGAATCAGCAACAGAAACAAAATCATTTCCACTACCTGTATTGATTTTACCAACTTCTGAATCTTCTATAGTTATAGAATCAGTTCCTTTCCCTGTACTTAAATTACCAACAGAGGAATTATATATTTTTATGTTATCACTAGCTTTTCCTGTATCTATTGATTCTATATCTGAATCATATATTATTAAATTTGAACCAGAAGAACTACCTGTAATTTTCGCCCCTTTTGCACCTGCAACTATTACTTCTCCTGTTTTCGTATTCTCATATATTTTTACATCTGTTGTATCTGAAACAGTTATTTCTGTTCCATTTGATGTTTTATATGTATATGTTCCAGAATTCCACAAAAATCCTAATACTTTATCTGATTTAGTTTCTACTGATTGCCATTCGGATTTATCCAAAGCAGATTCATCAAATTTATTTTCCTCTTCATTTCCTGCATCTTCTTCATATTTTAAATCTTCTAATGATAATGTTTCACTATTACCATCATTTTCCGCTAGCTTTGATATTACTTCATATAATTCATCGCCCGAATCTAGCTTATAATTTTCTACAACATCTTGTACAAATTTATCTATATTTAAAGTGGTTTCGCCATCTTCCAAAGAATTCTCAAATAATAATGCAAATTCCTCCTCGGATATTTCCAAATTATCTTTAGAAAATATTCGTTGAATTTCACTAAAACCATTTAATTTTATTGATTCTTCACTCAAGATACAACACCAATACTTACTTTTTACATGGTTTTTCGGTTTTTCTCTATATTTCTTTAGAATATTATTTATTTTTTTAAATTTCTTTTTACAATCTTTACAATCATTTATTCTTATGATTTCAATTTCTACAAAAGTAGTATATAATTATAATAGAGATTGTAATAATCTTGGGAAAATGTTCACTTTCTTAACGAAAGGCAAGAGATGTCATTCGGTATAAATGGTCCAGATAATATACCAGCAATACAAAAATCGCATCACACAAATGATGGTGGCGCTGGCAATTTAGGTTATTTTCAACAAGAAAGAAAAAAGAAAGAAGAAAAAGAAGAACAAGATGTTTTCGAATTTTCTTCTAAAAAAAATGATGATGATGACCCTTTGATGGAAGAATTAGATTCAATTGGAAGTAGAATAAAAGGATTTTGGAAAAGTTTGCATGAAAACTTTTCGGATAAAGAAGAAAAAAATCCCGAAGATGAATAATCTTCGGGTTTATAGTATGTGTGTACGTTTCAAGATTTTATTTATTCAGTCTTAAAAACTAACTCATCATTATTTACATCAATTTTTACTTTTGAATGAGGAGTTATTTCCTGCTTCAATATCTTCTTAGATAATGGGTTCTCAATTAACTGCCTTATTGTTCTTTTTAAAGGACGAGCACCATAAACGGGGTTATATCCTTTTTGAGCTAAGAATTCTTTTGCTTCCTCGGTTAATTCAAGAGTAATATCTTGTTCAGACAATAATTTATGTAAATGAGCAGCTTGTATATCAACAATTTTAGCTAACTGTGCCATAGTTAATGCTTTAAAGAATACTATTTCATCTATTCTGTTTAAGAATTCCGGTTTGAATCTTTGCTGCATTAAAGCCATAACTTCTTCTTTTGTTTCTTCAGCTTGTTTTTCGGATAACATTGATTCAAGTGTATTCTTCAATATAATTTCACTACCTATATTACTTGTTAATATAATTAAGGTATTTTTAAAGTCAACTGTTCTGCCCTTTGAATCTGTCAATCTGCCATCATCAAATATTTGAAGCATTATATTGAATACATCAGGATGTGCTTTTTCTATTTCATCAAAAAGTACAACTGAATATGGTTTTCTTCTTACTTGTTCGGTTAATTGACCGCCTTCATCATAGCCTACATATCCTGGAGGTGCACCTATTAACCTTGCAACTGTATGTTTTTCCATATATTCTGACATATCTATTCTTATTAATGCATCTTCATCATTAAACATAAATTCTGCCAATGCTTTTGCAAGTTCTGTTTTACCGACACCAGTAGGACCAAGGAATATAAATGTACCTATAGGTCTATTAGGATCTTTTAACCCTGAACGAGCTCTTCTTATTGCATCTGAAACAACTTCTACTGCTTCATCTTGACCTACTACTCGCTTATGCAAGAATTCTTCCATATTTATTAATTTCTGCATTTCACTCTCAAGTAGTTTATTTACTGCAATACCTGTCCATTTACTTACAATTTCTGCAATATCATCTTCATCTATTTCTTCTTTTAATAACGTATTTTTATGTACATTAGCTTTTTCTCCAACTTCTTTAAGTTGTTTTTCTAATGCCATTAATTTTCCGTATTTTAATTCTGCAGCTTTTTGTAAGTCCATGTCACGTTCTGCTGCTTCAATTTCAATTTTGACCTTTTCTATTTCTTCTTTTATTGAAGCTTCTCCTTGAATGCTTTTCTTTTCAAGTTCCCATTGCGTTTTTAATTTATCAATTTTCTCATTCAAATCTTTCAAAATTGATTCAATATTTTGTATCTTTTCAGCATTTTCAGGATTTTCTTCTTGTTTTAATGCTTCTTTTTCAATTTCTAACTGCATTTTTTGACGAACTAACATATCCAGTTCTTCAGGCATGGAATCAATCTCTATCCTTAAAGAAGATGCTGCTTCATCAACCAAATCTATTGCTTTATCAGGTAAAAATCTATCTGTAATATATCTGTCTGATAATTTTGCAGCAGCGACTAAAGCTGAATCTTTTATTCTTACTCCATGGTGAACTTCATATCTTTGTTTTAAGCCTCTTAAAATACTTATAGTATCTTCTATTGAAGGCTCATCTACCATTACTGGTTGAAAACGACGTTCTAATGCCGGATCTTTTTCTATATATTTACGATATTCATTTACAGTTGTTGCACCAATACATCTTAAAGTACCTCTTGCAAGCATTGGTTTTAATAGGTTACCTGCATCTGTTGAACCTTCTGTTGCTCCGGCACCTACTACTGTATGAAGCTCATCTATGAACATTATTATTTCACCGTTTGAATCTTCTACTTCTTTTAATACAGCTTTTAACCTCTCTTCAAATTCACCCCTAAATTTTGCACCTGCTATTAAAGCACCTAAGTCTAATGATATTAATTTGGATTCTTTCAAATTTTCAGGCACATCCCCACGAATTATTCTTTGTGCCAGACCCTCTATAATAGCTGTTTTACCAACGCCAGGTTCACCTATTAATACAGGATTGTTCTTCGTTTTTCTGTTTAAAACTTGTATAACACGTCTTATTTCATCATCTCTCCCTATTACAGGATCAAGTTTGCCTTTTCGTGCCATTTGAGTTAAATCTGTTGAATATTTTTCTAAAGCTTTATATGAATCTTCTGCGTTTTTACTATCCACTTTTTTATTTCCTCTTACTTTCTTCATTGCATTCAATATTGAATTTTTATTTACATTATTATTACTTAATATTTGTTGTATTTTTGACCCATTTAACTCAGTCATTGCCATTAACATATGTTCAATACTTATAAATGAATCTTTTAGACTATTTGCTTTTTCTTGTGCAATATCAAACATATTATTTGTCATTTGAGAAATATATAATTGCTGATTTGGATTTGTTGTTTGTACTTGCGGCAAAGAAGATATTTCATTTACCAATTGATGTTTAAAATTATCATTATCTATTTTGAGTTCACTACAATAATCTTTTGCTATTCCCTCTGTATCTTCTGCTATTGCAAGCATTATATGTATAGGCTCCAATTGAGAATTTTTGTATCTATACATTATTTGCTGAGCACTGTATATAATCTCCTTTGTATAATCTGTTAATCTGTTAAAATCTATCATCAAGAACACCTCTCTTCATAAATTTAATACGAAATAATTTATTATTTTTGTCTATAAAGTCCTTATTATTATTTTAATGGTATTTTATTTTAAATTGAAAAAAATTTATAATTAATTAAGATTTAAAGAAAAAATTAATTTTTTATTAATGTAATTAATAAATTTGAAAAGACAAAAAAAATTTTTATCTGTTTTATTAGGAATGTTTATAATAAAATATTTATGAATTACACACGAATATTAGGAAACATTAATAATGGATAATACAAAAATTAGAAATGTGGCAATAATTGCCCACGTTGACCATGGTAAAACAACATTAGTAGACAGCATTTTAAAACAATGCGGAGTTTTTAGAGATAACCAACAAGTACAAGAAAGAGTATTAGACTCTAATGATTTGGAACGTGAAAGAGGTATTACAATTCTTTCTAAAAACGTTTCTGTAAATTATAAAGGATATAAAATAAATATTGTAGATACTCCAGGACACGCAGACTTCGGTGGTGAAGTTGAACGTGTTTTAGGTATGGTTGATGGTGCTCTGTTAATTGTTGATGCACAAGAAGGACCAATGCCTCAAACAAGATTTGTACTTTCAAAAGCACTTGAATTGGGCATAAAAATTATTGTTGTAATAAATAAAATTGATAAACAAGGTGCAGATCCTGATGGTGCTGTTGATAAAGTATTTGATTTATTTACAGAGTTAACCGATAACGAAGAACTTATTGATTTCCCATACGTTTATGCTAACGGTCTAGCAGGCTTTGCAAAGAAAAATATTGAAGATGATTCAAAAACACTTGAACCTTTACTTGATTGTATTTTAGAAAATGTAAAACACCCGACAGGGGACAAAGACAAAACACTTCAATTCCAAGTAACTACTCTCGATTACAATGATTATGTTGGAAGAATTGCTATAGGTCGAGTTCTAAATGGTACAATTAAAGCTCAACAACAAGTAAATTTAATAAAAGCAGACGGTTCAATTC
>DVJT01000158.1 GCA_018716565.1 Candidatus Avigastranaerophilus faecigallinarum
CCATTACTGAGTTTTTGAATATCCAGACATTTTCTCTTTTCTAAAGAAATTTTTCTAATATATTTTTTCATATTTATATTAGAACACAAAAAGAGGACTTAATAAAAAGCCCTCTTCTTGTTATTTAAGAAAATTAATTATTTGATATTTGAGAAAGTCCAAGCATCAGAAGCTGGAGTTGTAGCAGCTTGATACTCTTGTCCTGAAATACCACCTTCATCAGCACCATGAGCTATTGGTTTATATAATCTGTTATAATATTCAATAACCATTCTGTCTGAATTGAAATAAGCATCAGCAGTTCTAATTGCTTGTCTCATCATTGTAGCCCATTTTACCTTGTCATTATAGTATGTAGGTATAATTTGATCTTCAATTATACTCATCATACATTCATAATCTTTTTTATGTCTTTCTTCCCAAGGAATATTATCATCCAAGCCTGGATATTCTATTGTATAACCGTTAATTCCAGGGAATGTACCTTCAACAGTCCAACCATCAAATGTTGATAGGTGTAATGCGCCATTTGCATTAGCAGACATGCCTGAAGTTCCAGACGCTTCAAATGGTCTTAATGGTGTATTTAACCATATATCAGAAGCTCTCTTCAATTTTCCGCTTAAATCTAATTCATAACCAGTAAGAACAACAACATTCTTCATAGAATATGAACTTCTTAATATTTTGTTGAACATTTCTTTACCAATTACATCATCAGGATGGAATTTACCGGCAAAAATCAATTGAACTTTATTTTCATTTAATAGCTTAAGTATTCTATTTTCATCCATGAAAATTAACCAAGCACGTTTATAGTCAGCAAATCTTCTTGCCCAAGTAATTGTTAATACATTTGGATCAAGTCTTTTACCAACAGTATTTGCAATAAAATCAAATACTTCCTTTTTCATTTCTTTCTTTGCTTCAAGTAAAGCTTCAAGATTATCAGTTTTCATTCTGTCATCTTGCCAATAATGAAGATTTACAGCATTTGTAATAGCACGGATAGGACATCTTCCGTCAACCCAATTCCACATTTTATTTGAAACCAAACCGTGTAATTGAGATACAGCATTTGCCAATCTAGACATTCTCAATGCTGCAACTGTTAAAGAGAATTGTTCACCACCAAGCTTAACAGCTTCTTCTCTTGAACGACCTGCAAAGAATCCGCCTTTTAATAAATTATCAACCCAGTGAACTTCATTACCTGCTGAAACAGGTGTATGAGTTGTAAATACAACTTTTTCTTTAACTTTTGATAAATCACCGTTATATTGGTTTAACAATTCGAAAGCAGCAGGAAGAGCATGACCTTCATTCAAATGAACGCAATCAAAATTGTACCCAACCTTTTGCAATAATCTTATACCACCAATACCTAAAACAGTCTCTTGGGCAATTCTTATTTTTTCATTTCCGTCATATAATTTGTGTGATATTGATCTTGCCCATTCTGAGTTTTCTTCAATATCCGTAGTTAAATAATAAACAGGACAAGTATCAAAGATACCAGGTTCTAGTTTATATGCCTTAACTTTTACTTTTTCGCCATAAACCTCAACTTCAACAGATTCGTTTATGTCTGTTAAGAAATCACAATGTTTTCTTATATAAGCAACTTCTACGTTACCATCTTCTCCGATTCTTTGATTGTAATAACCAAATGACCAAAACATTGTCACACCAACCATTGGCATTTGAAGATAACCGGCAGACAACATATGAGAGCCTGCTAAAAATCCTAAACCGCCAGAGTATGTTGCTATTGATTGGTCAATTGCGATTTCCATTGAAAAATATGCTACATTTGGTAGTCCCATTGGTTCTCCTTTATCTTCTGAACATTTATTTACCATCTTCTAACTTATATCAACAAGATAACAAAAAAGCAACTTTTTCTCTACAAGTTTTTTACATTTTAAATTTACATTCTTGAAAAATATTGTTTTTGTTGGTTTTGTTTAATATAATCAATTTTAATTAGTAAAGGATAAAAAATGAAATTAGCAGTTTTTGATTTTGACTCTACTTTAATGCAAGGTGAAACTTTAGAGTTCATTGCACGTGAATATAACTTGGAAGATTTAATGAAAAAAATCACCACAGAAGCAATGGAAGGGAAAATAGATTTTTTTGAAAGTCTTGTAAAAAGAGTTTCATTATTAAAAGGCGCAAAAGAGTTTAAAGTTAATCAAATATGTAGAGATTTACCATATACAAATGGGGCAAAAGAAACAATTGCAGAATTACATAAAATGGGGTATAAAGTAGTATGCTTTTCCGGAGGTTATGAAACAGCTACAATTCCTGCACAAAATTCATTAGGCTATGATGCTCAATTTTCCAATATATTACACTTTAAAAATGGAGAAATGACAGGTCTATTAGGCGGCGAAATGATGTTTTCTGACAGTAAAGGGAAAATGCTAAAAAGACTTCAATCTCTTCTTAATATAGCTGAAGAAAATACACTTGTTGTTGGTGACGGTGCAAATGATTTAAGCATGTTCCAATATGCGTCTAAAAGAGTGGCTTTCTGCGCAAAACAAATATTAAAATCAAAAGCAAATATAATTATTGAAAATAA
>DVJT01000159.1 GCA_018716565.1 Candidatus Avigastranaerophilus faecigallinarum
TAGCCGAAACATTAATAACAAGATTATTATACTACTAAATTATGAGATAGTAAAGTATACAGTTGTACTTTTTTTTTAATATAGATAAAAAGTTAATAATTATTTACATTGTTGTGCTAAGAATTGTTTATATACTTGTAATAATCGTAAATTTATCAGATAATTTCATTGAGAGAAATAGAGGTAGATTATATGAAAAAACCAGTTATAGGTGTACTTGGTGCAACAGGAGTTGTTGGAAGACATATTTTAGAAATTTTAGAAGAGAATAATGTCGTATTTGAAGATATTAAGTTTTTAGCTAGTAAAAAAAGTGCAGGTAAATCAATAACTTTTAAGGGAAAAGATTATAAGGTAATAGAAGCTACTCCAGAAGCATTTGAAGGAATAAACATTGTGTTGGCCTCAGCTGGTGGTTCAACAAGTTTAGCATTAGCTAATGAAGCAGTTAAAAGAGGTTGTGTATATATAGATAATTCAAGTGCATTTAGAATGGAAAAAGATGTTCCATTGGTTATTGTAGGTGTTAATGATGAAGATATTAGAAAACATAATGGAATTATTGCAAATCCAAATTGTTCAACATCTCAATTAATGTTAGCATTGAAGCCTTTGCATGATTATGCCGGTATAAAAAGAATGGTTGTAAGTACTTATCAATCGGTTTCAGGTGCAGGTTTAGCAGCTATAAATGAATTAAGAGAAAATACAATCGCTGTTAATGAAAATAAGCCTTTTGAAAATGTAAAATTTAAAAAACCTATTGCATATAATTGTATACCACAAATAGATTCTTTCTGTGAGAATGGATATACTAAAGAAGAAATGAAAGTTACTAATGAAACAAGGAAAATTCTTCATTTAGCACCTAATACTCCAATTTCTTGTACAGCAGTAAGAGTACCTGTTTTTGTAGGTCATTCCGAAGCAGTTACAGTTGAATTTGAAAAAAATATTACTCCTGAAAAAGCAAGAGAATTATTAGAAAATGCTTGGGGTGTAAAAGTTGTTGATGATGTAGCTAACTATGAGTTCCCAACAGCTATTGAAGCAGCAGGAACAAATCCTGTATATGTAGGAAGAATTAGAAAAGATATAGCTTTTGATAATGCAATCTCTTTTTGGTGTGTAGCAGATAACCTAAGAATTGGAGCAGCTTTAAACACTGTAAGAATTGCTGAAAAAGTTATTGAAATGCAAGTATTCTAATAAAAAATAATAAAAAGGATATTAAAAATGAGATATAACGCCGGTGAAATTATTACTGCAATGATAACTCCGTTTAATGAGGATTTGAGCATTGATTATATAGCATTGGAAAAGTTAATTAACAGATTGATTTCTACAGGTTCAGATGCAATTTTAGTTGCTGGGACAACAGGTGAAACTCCAACTCTTTCCCATGAAGAAGAAGATGAGTTATTTGCATTTGTAAAGAAAGTCGTTAATGGTAGAGTAAAACTTATTATGGGTGCTGGCTCAAATTCAACACAAACAGCAGTTCAGTCTTCAATAAATGCCCAAAAGGCAGGTGCTGATGCAATATTATCAGTAGTTCCTTATTATAATAAACCATCTCAAAAAGGAATGTATGAACATTTTTCTGCTATAGCAAAAGCTGTTGATATACCGATAATTTTGTATAATATACCTGGAAGAACTGGTGTAAATATGTTACCTGTGACAATTGCAAAACTTGCAAATGAATATAAAAATATTGTTGCAGTAAAACAAAGTAATTCCGATTTGGATTTAATAAGCGATATTAAATCTCTTTGTCCCAAAGATTTTACAATATATTCAGGAGATGACAGTTTGACACTTCCAATGATGTCTTTAGGAGTTCATGGTGTTATTAGTGTTGCTTCACATCTCGTCGGTAATGACATGCAAAAAATGATTAGAGCATTCAAAAAAGGTAATAATGAAGAAGCATTAAGAATTCATTTGTATTTGTATCCATTATTCAGAAAGTTGTTTATGGCACCGAATCCTGTTCCTGTAAAAGCAGCATTGGCTAATATAGGAATTATAAAAGAATATGTAAGACAGCCGCTGGTTATGCTTGATATTGAAGAAAAAAGAGAATTGTTGGCAATTTTAAATAATTATACTTTTTAGATAAAATATAACCAATTGGGGTTCCATTTGAATAAACTGCTAAACAAAATATTATATCATAATAAAAAGGGTAATACACTGTCTGAAACACTTATTGCCTTAGTTATTGTCGGTGTAGTTTTTACTATAAGCATGGGTACAATTGTTGCTGATTATAACAAAAATCAAACAGTTGTAAGATTAAAGAAAATGTATTCAGTTTTTAATCAAGCCTTTGATAGAGCAATTGCACAAGATGGTATGCCGGAATCTTGGGATTTTAGTGAAGGTTTGAGTGAAAGAGGTTCTTATTCTTTTTTTGAACATTATTTAAAACCTTATTTAATCATTTCCAGAGATTGTAAAAATTCAATTGAAGGTACTTGTGCATATACTTTTAAAGAATTGGATGCTACAGAAAAAGCATTAAATTCAACTTGGGCAAGATTTTTTCTGAATGACGGTACTTTTGTAGCATTGCAAACAAATGCAAGTGATACATATAAAGTGGTTTATTTCTACATTGATACTAATGGTAAAAAAAGATTGAATGTTGTAGCAAGAGATATTTTTTTATTTGAATATTGGATACAAAATGATGCGCATCCGGATTATGTAGGAAAGCTTTTACCTTTTGGTCATGAGTATTCGCGTTCTGAAGTGATTTCTACATCAAATCCTAATAATTGTAATAGTACAAAAAATGGTAATTACTGTGCTTCCTTAATAATGATTGATAATTGGCAAATAATAAGAGGTTATCCTTGGGCACAAGCAAGATATGTTGTTCAATAGTTATATTATTTGTTATTTACAAGATTAAAAATATCATTACAAATAGTGAAAATTTCTTTTGCTTGATTAAAGTTAATCATATTTGGACCATCACAAAGTGCACTATCAGGTTCAGGATGTACTTCAAAGAATAATCCGTTAACCCCTGCGGCAACAGCAGATTTCGCCAATATCGGAACAAATTTTCTTTCTCCTCCTGAAGATTCACCACATCCGCCAGGTAATTGAACACTATGTGTTGCATCAAAAATAACAGGATATCCCATTTCTTGAATAATTGGTATTGCTCTCATATCAGATACTAGGTTGTTATAACCAAATGTAACGCCTCTATCTGTAATTGTTACTTTATTATTTCCTGATTCAATTACTTTGTTTGCTATAGATTTCATTTGTGAAGGTGCTAAAAATTGACCTTTTTTTATATTGATAATTTTGTTCGTTCTTGCAGCAGCAACCAATAAGTCAGTTTGTCTGCATAAAAATGCTGGTATTTGAATAATATCAGCTACTTCAGCTGCTATTTTTGCTTCATTCGGGTTATGTATATCAGTTACAACCGGGACATTAAATTCCTTTTTTACTTCATTTAGTAGTGATAGACCTTTTTCTATTCCTAATCCTCTATATGAATTTATAGAACTTCTGTTTGCTTTATCATATGATGATTTAAATATAAAGTTTATATCTAGTTTAGTGGTTAAGTCTTTCAAAAAATCTGCGGTTTTAAATAGTATGTCTTTTGATTCTATTGCACAGGGACCTGCAAGTATAGTTAATTTATTTCCACCTATTTCAAAATTGTTCAATTCTACTTTATTAATCATACTATACTCCCATAATGTTTTTGAATTTAATCTGCATAAAATAATTTTATATAATAATATTTATTATTACAAGCATAAGAAATTATTTAAATAAATCTATTAGTATGTTTAAAATATAGAAAATAAAAAACTCCTCAGGTGGGACTGTCTTGAAATTTTTGCGATAAACGGCATTCCGTGTTTTGTTTTAGCGGTTTCACCGCTTTCAACAAAAGCACTTCAGCCTCTGCAAAAATTTCGCTCAAACCTTTGACAAAACTTCGTTTTGTGAGGTTCTCGTCCCTCAAAGCATTAAAAAAGACACCATACAAGGTGTCTTTTTTTTTTTAATGGCTCCTCAGGTGGGACTCGAACCTACAACCCTTCGGTTAACAGCCGAATGCTCTGCCATTGAGCTACTGAGGAATATCTATATC
>DVJT01000160.1 GCA_018716565.1 Candidatus Avigastranaerophilus faecigallinarum
ATCTAATAAAATATTAGAAAAAGTCTCTGGAAAAAATATAATTAACTTAACTGGAATGACAACAATTGCAGATATTGTATATATATGTAAAAATGTTGATCTTGTAATAAGTCCGGATTCTGGTAGTGCACATATAGCTTGGGCGACAGCACATCCACAAATAATCACATTATTTTTTGCTACAAGTGCAAATAGAACAGCTCCATATGGAGATAAATATTATTCTATACAATCTAATTCTTTATGTTCTCCGTGTATGAAAAAACATTGTAGACTGAAAGCTAATAAAAATAAGTGTGTGGAAGAAATTTCTTCAGAAAAAATAATAAATATTGTAAAAAAGGTATTACAATAATCTGAAAAAGGGTATATAATACATATACTTGACATAATATCTTGGACTATCATTGTGAATATATTTTCCGGTTTCAAAGATTTACTGGGACAAATTAATAAAATTGATGGGTCTATATACCTAAAAGGTAAGGACTTTGCGGATGTCTATGCGAAAAATATAGCATTGGAAGAAGAAATTGCAGCTCGTACTAAAGAATTGGAGCAAGCTAATCAAACAATTCTTACTTTAAATAGTGTTTGGGATATGATGAATTCTTCTCAACCGCTTTCAAGTATGCTTGATAAAATTGTGAGTATTTTGCATGAAGATATGAATTATCATTATGCAGGTATATTGAAAATAGAATATGATGAAAATAATAAAGCCTATTTTTCCGTTAAATCATCTTCATCAAATAAAAGTATTGATAAATTATTCGAAATGATGAATGAGTCGCTTGAGACATATAAACTACCATATGTAAGTAACTCCATAGTGGTTAAAGCAATTTCGGAAAGAAAAATATTTTCTACTCCTGACTTAAAAGGGATAATAAATATGTTTTTCCCTTTATTTTCAGAAGAACAAATTAAATATGTTATGAGTGAAATGAATTCAAAAACCTGTACTGTTGTTCCTCTATTTAATGGAAAAGAAGATTTTGGATGTGTAATTGTTTCATCTGATAGAGATGGGATTACAGATACAGAGACAAATTTTTTAGCATTATTCGCAAATCAAATAGAATTAGCAATAACAGTAGCAGGATTATTTGAAGAAGTAAAAAAACAAGCAATAACAGATCCATTGACAGGAATATATAATCGAAGATATTTTGAAGAAAATATTATGAAAGAAGCAGAACGTTCATTAAGGTTAAAACAACCATTTTCTTTAATATCTATGGATTTAGATTACTTAAAGAAAATAAATGATACATATGGTCATCAATATGGTGATTTGGCTATAAAAACAATAGCAAATGTATTAAAAAGAGAAGCTCGTTCAATTGATATTCCTGCGAGAATTGGAGGTGAAGAGTTTAATCTTCTTTTACCGGGGGTTGATTCGCGAGGTGCTGTAATCGCTGCAGAAAGAATAAGAAAATCAATAGAAAATCAAGTTTTAGATACAATTGGAGGCATTACTGCAAGCGTTGGAGTCGCCACATTTTTAGAGCATTCAGACAGAATAGACGAATTAATGGAACTTGCTGACCAAGCTATGTATAAAGCAAAATTAAACGGAAGAAATCAAGTTCAAATAGCGCAAAAACAGAATGAGGTTAATTGGCAGAAAGTTGCAGTAGAGACGTTTATGGATATTATTACCAAAAAACGTATTCCTGTTGATGATGAAACTGCAAGAATACTAAACCAAAAACTAAAGAAGATTAAGATAGAAGATGTTAACACTAAAGATGTTTTGTATTCAATAGTTGATATTATTTCACAGACATATAATCAAATGTATAAGACCGGTACAACAAAGTCAAAGATTATATTAGCTGTTATGCTTGCAAAAAAATTAGATTTACCCAAAGATGAAATTGATAAATTAAAGCTTGCAATATTATTATATGATATTGGTAATATTATGATTCCGGAAGAGATTTTTAGCAAAAAAGAACCGTTAACTGATGAAGAAAAAAATCTAATTAAACAGCATCCTGTAATAGCTGCGAGAGAAATATTAAAACCAATTTCAAATATTCAAGATATTATTCCTATAATAGAAAGTCACCACGAAAATTGGAATGGTGAAGGATATCCCGGTCAAAAATCAGGAATAGAAATTCCTTTGACATCGCAAATTGTACTTTTGGTTGATGCATTTTATGCAATGGCGCAGGATAGACCATACAGGCAAGCATATGATATAGACGAAATTCTAGAAATTATAAGAAGTGAATCCGGAAAACAATGGAATGAAAAATTGGTTGAAGATTTTATTTACGTGGTAAAAAATGAAGCAATACAATAATCTAGAAGATATAATAACATTCTTATATAGGCATATTACTACATTTAAAGGAGCTTCTATTGTAAAAGATACAACCAGATTAAGCAAGATAAAGTACGATGCTTATATAGATAGTACAATATCTGCACCATTATCTTTTACGGTTTTTGAACTATCTGATAAAGGGGAGTTATTAATCGATAATGCTTCAAGAATTATCGAAAGTGAGGCTGCATTTTTTCTTTTTGTTAATTCATGTCACGGTTGGACTTTTGCAGTAAAAAATACTCTTGAAAATCAAAAGAAACTGATTAAACAAGAGCAAATACAAAATTATAAAATCAAATTTTTATAAGAACTAATCATCAATAGTAAATACTTGTTGTCCGGATTCTTCTTTCATTGCAGTTTCAAGAAGAATATATGTCATATAAGCTCCAAGAGCAACGGCCTTTGGATCTAAATCAGTATTTTGTGCAGCTTCTATTATAGCTGAGTTTATTTCAGGGTTTTCATCTTTTATATAATGAATCATTTTTTTTCTCCAAGAATGCACATCTTGAAATATTTCGGCAAAACATAATGTAGATTGTTCTTGAGTCACTATTGGTAGCATTTTGAACCTTCTATTACTTATAATACAAAGTGATTATATAAAAAAAACGTAAATCTTTCATCATATAATAAGTTGACTTACATTGTTTTTACTTAACGTTATATGTGTATTTTCTTGACTCTGTCATATGTAGGGGATAAAATAAATAAAGTTTTTAATATTAAAAGGGATAGTATGAAAGAATTCGAAACAGATTATATTGAAAAATTAATTGACATAATGAAAAACAATGAACTTACAGAAATAACATTGGAAGATTCAAATAAGTCATTAATCATAAAAGGAAACGGATTTAAACCGGTGATAAAAGAAAAAGTTGTTGAAGAGGAAGTTCAAACTTCAATACAAGAAGAAAAAGAAATAGAACAACAAGAAGAAAAGAAAAATCTTGTTCCGATTATTTCTAATATGATAGGTTTATACTTTTCAAAACCATCACCAAATGAAAAGCCCTTTGTTCGTGTTGGAGATGAAGTAAAAGCAGGTCAAACTGTTTGTATAATAGAAACAATTAAATTAATGAATAAAATTACGTCCGACGTATCAGGTAAGATTGCTGAAATTTGCATTGAAGACGGCAAACCTGTAGAATATGGTCAAGTAATTATGTATGTAGAGCAAGAGTAGTGGTATTAGGGATATGTTTAAGAAAGTATTAATAGCAAATAGAGGCGAAGTTGCAGTTAGAATAATAAGAGCTTGCAGAGAAATAGGAATTCCTACTGTTGCAGTGTATTCTCAAGCTGATGCAAATTCTTTACATGTTAGTTTAGCTACAGAAGCTTATTGTATCGGACCAAATGAAAGTTCAAAAAGTTACTTGAATATACCAGCAATAATATCAGCAGCATTAATTTCAGGTGCAGATGCAATTCATCCCGGATATGGATTTATGTCTGAAAGAGCTGATTTTGCTGAAATATGTGCTGAACATAATATAAAATTTATTGGTCCTTCTCCTGAATCAATGAAATTAATGGGAGATAAAGCCACAGCAAGAAAAACAATGATGTCAAAAAATGTTCCGATTACTCCTGGTATTGGAATTATAACAGATATCGAGGAAGCAAAAGCTGCTGCTAAAAAATTCGGATATCCTGTAATCGTTAAAGCAACGGCAGGTGGTGGCGGAAAAGGTATGCGTGTGGCAAATAACGATGCTGAACTTGAACAAAATATTACACTTTGTCGTCAGGAAGCTGAGAAATTCTTTGGAAATCCTGATGTATATATGGAAAAATATTTAGTAAATCCAAGACATATTGAGGTTCAGGTTATTGCTGATAAATTCGGGAATGTTGTTCATCTAGGTGAAAGAGATTGTTCTATACAAAGAAGACATCAAAAATTAGTTGAGGAAGCTCCATCGCCTGCTGTTAGTGAAGATATAAGAAGAAAACTTGGTGAAGCGGCTGTTAGAGCAGCAAAAGCAGCTAATTATGAAGGTGTTGGTACTATTGAATTTTTACTTGATAAAGACAAAAATTTCTATTTTATGGAAATGAACACACGTCTTCAAGTAGAACACGGCATTACTGAAATGATATCCAATGTTGATATAGTTAGAGAACAAATAAATATTGCTGCAGGTAATCCATTATCATTTAAGCAGGAAGATATAAAATTATACGGACATGCTATAGAATGTCGTATAAATGCGGAAGATCCCGACAGAAACTTCTTACCGGCTCCGGGCGAAATTAATGGATATATTACACCTGGTGGTTTTGGAGTAAGGGTTGATTCACATGTATATTCAGGTTATAAAATTCCTCCTTATTATGATTCTTTAATAAGTAAATTAATTTGTTGGGCTCCCAATAGAGAAGAAGCACGAAGAAGAATGTATAGAGCATTAAAGGAATATGTTATAACTGGAGTGAAAACAACGCTTCCGTTTTATCAAGATTTAATTGAAGATGAAGTATTCATAAGTGGTGTTTTTGATACTGGGTTCATGAATACATATAAAAAAAATAATAAAGAATAAATTATTAAAAGTTTATTCTATAGAAATTAGATCCGAATATCAATCAATGGTGCTTGGGTCTTTTTTTGTGTTTGCCTTATAAATCTATGAATATGCTTAGAATTCATTTTTAGATTTCCATTATATTGAGTTTTAAATCCGCATTTATCAATGTAGAAGGCTCTTGCATTTTCAGTCGGACCACTTATTATAAGTCTATATTTTTTTTCATTAATGACATTTAATCCAAGCGAAGCTAACATTACTTGCCCTACATATTTATGTTTATTATCATTTTTACTTTCAATAAATTGAACTGAGATATTTCTACCTTCTTTTTTAACTTGGCTTATTCCTAAAATTAAACCTTTGCCAATTTCTAAAATATAAAAATATGGCAGTTCATTTGCAGGTATAAGTCCTGGTGTATCGTGTTTAATTTTCATATTTCTTACAATTGTATTTTTAAAATTCCATATACCATTTAAATGTGCTATTTCTAATATATCTTCTTTGTCTTTACAATCAACTTCATAAAAAGTTGCCGGAACAAATTTATTTTGTTCTATATCCTTAATTTTACATTGTGTTATAGGAATTTTTTTACCGAAAGAAATTTTCATTTATTACACTTCTATATTAATAATCGGAGCTTTTGTTTTTTGTTCTGTTCTTTTTATTAATTCTAAAATTTGATTTGAATTCATTCTGAGAAATAATTCTTTAAATGTCTCAAACCCACAAGCACTTGTATAAAATGGAATGGCGTCTTCTACCGGTGTTATGATAGTTAAAACGTGACCGTTATTTGAAAGGGTTTCTTTTCCTATAGCTGTAATCATTGCTTGTCCGACATATTTATATTCATTGTTTGGTTTTGTCACAATATAGTCGATATTACATACTCCATTTTGGGTTTGTGTTTGGGCTATACCTATAAGTTGACCGATATTATCGTGCATTTCGTATATTGATATGTTAGTTTTTTGTTTAAAATATCTCTGTATTGAATTCTTTTGTTCTATTCTTTCTGCTATATTATTTTTAAATGCCCAATGCCTATCAAGGTTTTTTACTTCTGTATAGTCGGTATCGTCAGTACAGTCGATTTCAGAAAAAATGGCAGGTACATATTCTTTTGTATCTTTTTTTTGTATTTGAAATTGCATTTTTGGTATTTTTTTACCAAATGATATTGATATATTATTCATTACTGCAAATTCTTTCTAACTTTCAATATGTTTGTTAAAACTTATAAAAACAAAATTTGCTAAATTGTATTTTTTTTTTTTATTGTTATGATAGTTTTGTTCGGAGGAAGAATAATGAGTGAAAATATAGTAAAACCAAAAAAAGAAATATTGAACTATATCAATGTTTTTAGGGGATTGGCAATACTACTGATTTTAGCTGGTCATACAATGCAAATAGGGTCAACCGGAAATTTATTAAAAAGTATTTCTTTTGAAGTATGGGCAGGTGGAACTGCTCTTTTTATATTTATTTCGGGATTCTTATTTCAGCATCTTTCTTCAAAGTTTGAATATAAAAATTATCTTCAAAAAAAATGGAAAAATGTAATTATTCCATATATTTTAACGGCAATCCCAGGTATTATTCTATGCTTTATTATGCCTTTAGCATACGGTAATCCTTTTGAGGGATTAAATCCAATCGTACAAATATGGGTCTTTCTTACAACAGGAAGAGTTCATAATGTTCCGACATGGTTTATTCCAATGATTGTTATTTTCTTTTTACTAAGTTACATACTTTTGTATTTAGAAAAGAAAAATTGGTTATATAAACTTTTACCTTTGTTGTTTTTAATAACAATTTTCTTACCACGTATGGATATAGAACCTGCTTTTGTTGTAAATATGGATTATCTTCATAAATATATTGCATATTTAAAATATGTTGTAAGTGGTTTTATACATTTTACATCTATGTACGTTTTTGGAATGTATCTTTCAAAATATAAAGATAGAATTGATGTTTTTTATGATAAAAGATACTTTTTTATTTTTCTTATGATAATAACTTCTGTTGCTGATATTTATTTTAATTATAAAGGAATGTTCTTTAACGGAACTGTTTCGAAAATATTTCTAACAGTTATTATATTGGGCTATTTGAAACATTATGATGAGTTAATAAAATCACACGAAAAAATAAATCATTGTCTTGATGTTACGGCAAAATATAGTTTTGGATTATTCTTTATTCATTGGTATTTTGTATTTGCATTTAATCAACTTTTTTCTCAACAACCTGTAATACCAGTCAATAACTCAACTGAATTTTTTATTGCAACAGGAATTGTTTGTTTAAGATATTTGTTTGTTTTGTTTGGAAGTTTTGTAACTTTGTTTGTTATTAAAACGATATTAAAGAAACTTAGAATAGAAAATACAAGAACATTTATTGGTGTATAATTGATATAAAAAAGAACCACATTGAGTGGTTCTTTTTTAATGCTTGCTTTTTTCCCATAAATAAGCAGTTTTGATACTATCTTCAAGACTATTTTGGGGTATCCATTTAAGAATTTCTTTAGCCTTGGTTGAGTTTGCTAAAAGTATAGCTGCATCGCCTAATCTTCTTTGTTGGATTTCTACATTAATTTTTTTCCCAGTTATTTCTTCAACTGTTTCAAAGACTTCTTTTACGCTGCTGCCATTTTCTGTACCAAGATTAAATATATCAGATTTATTATTATCTTTAAGATACAAATATGCTAAATAATGTGCTTCTGCTAAATCTTCAACATTAACATAATCTCTTATACAGGTTCCATCAAATGTATCATAGTCTGTCCCAAAAATTTTAAATATTTTATCTTTTTCGAATATTGATTTCAATATATTGGGAATAAGATGTGTTTCTGGTTCATGCCATTCACCTATTCTTGACTGTGAGTCTGCACCTGCAACATTAAAATATCTTAAACATATTGATTTTAAGTTATATTTAGCATCATATTCCTTAAGAATTTCTTCTACTTGAGATTTATTTTCACCATAAGGATTTAATGGTTTTTTAGGATGTTTTTCATCTATAGGTGTATAAATAGGTTCTCCATAAACTGCGGCTGATGATGAAAATACAATTCTTTGAACATTATGTTGTACCATTGTATTAAAAAGATTAATTGAAGCTAATACATTATTTTTATAGTATTTTTCAGGATTGTTTACACTTTCTTCAACTTGAATAAATCCTGCAAAGTGAATAACCGTATCAATTTTATAATTTGAAAAAACAGCTTCAACATCATCTAAATTTCTCAAATCACCTTTTACAAAATGGAGATTTCCTATTTGATGTAAGGTGTTAATTGTTTCAATATGCCCATTTTCAAGATTATCAATAACAACAATTTCATAACCTTTATTTAAAAAATTCAGGACTGTATGACTACCAATGTAACCTGCTCCTCCTGTGACTAAAATCATACATTTATCCTTCTGCTTTATTAACTACCACTTGAGGGAATGGAATTTCTATTCCTTCTTTTTCAAATCTTTCTTTAACCATTTGATTAAATTTACGTTTGACCATCCATTGTTCTTGTGGGGTTGTTTTTATTCTGCATTGAATTATGATAGCTGAATCCTGAAATTCATTTAAACCTAATACTTCAATATCAGAAAGAACAAATCTTGAATAAGTTGGGTTTTGTCTTAGTTCCTGACCTAATTCTCTTAAAACTTTCATTGCGTGTGTAACATCAGTTTTATATGCAACACTAATATTAAATATTGGGAATGAAAAGTTTTTTGTCTGGTTAATAATAGTATCAATTTGTCCATTTCTAAGATAGTGAACATCGCCATTAAAAGCTCTTATAACAATCATTGTAAGTGTTACTTTTTCAACGGTTCCTGTTGAATTGTTAACAGTAACATAATCTCCTACACGTAATTGACCGGTTAAAATTATTGAAAGACCAGTAAATAAATCTTCAACAAATTTCTTTCCGCCAAAACCTACAGCAACACCAAGTATTCCTGCTGTTGCCAATATTGGTTTCATATCAATACCAAAATTTCCCAAAATATTAGTTGCAAAAAATAATATTATAATCGCATCTATTATATATATTCCTAATTGTCTTAAAGTTTGATAATGTTTTTTTGTTTCTGTATCAGAAATCCTTGATAAAAGTTTTTCAAAAAATAAATGTAAAGTCTTATTTACTATCCTTAAAATTATTATAAAAAGGACTATTTCAATAAGAGTTTTACCGATTAGAAACAAATCAATTTTTGCTGCATTTTTAAATATAATTTGTTGTATAATTTCGTCCACAATTTTACTCCCTTAATAACATATTAATTTACTTATTAACAAGGGTTAATGTCAATATCAATTATCTTATTGTTTACCCCAGTTAGGGTAATAAAATAAAATAATAGTATTTTTCTTTTTGATATTTGCATGTCCTCCTATTATAAGATTTGAGACATAACCGGCAAATGGAATAAATGTTAGTGCCCATTTTATTGGTAATACAATTAGCGTTCTATTTTGCCCTTTTCTTATATAAGTAGCTTTTAATTTATTTTTATCGATTCCTGCTATATCAAAATCATCGATTATTAGAGTTGCTGGAATCCCGTTCATCCCTCTGTCCATAAAAGTTTGAACTTTAGCGGTGACGTTTGTACCTTTTTCTATAATTATACTTGAATCATATATTACATCTTCTTTCACAATAAATTCGATAATTTGACCCTCTGCTACACTTCCTTTTTTTGTTGATATAGGTTCTAATATTTCTAATTTAATGGGAACTCTTTCGAATGATTCATAATTGTAATTTAAATTTGTTTGAGGATTTGTTATATCAGCATTTTTCAATAATTCTTTTGTGATTTCATCATTTTCTATTGCAATTGTATAAGAACTTGATATAAAGATAAAGACAGAGATAATAGAAAATAGTTTATAAAACAATTTATTCATAATCAACTGCTTTCTTTAAACCGGATTTTATTTTTTCATTTAATTTTTTTCTATTTTCAATAGAAGACAATAGAAAATGTTGATAGGTTTCATTGTCTAAATATTCATTATTGTTAAGAAAGTATGGATATTTCGTATATATATATTCATATATGTGAGCTAACCGTTTAGATGTTAAATTATGTCTTGAAACTTTATCATATCGTTTTTGAGGTTGAGATTTATGTATGAATGTTATAAAACCAAGAGGATTGTATCCTGCCAAGACCATAAAATCTACTGCTCTTTTATCAAAAAATAACTCATATTTTTTTGGTGCCATTTTAATTTGAGCAGATGAAACAAAACCTTTAAATACACCGGCATAAGATTCTGCACTTTTACATATTTCTCTTGCCAAATAAGCTGCTATTTCATCATCCGAAGAAGCAAATTGCATTGTTTTATCATATATTATAATTTGCCTCTTCATAAGACCGGGTTCAACTTTTACAAATTTTTCTTTATCCTGATATACAAAAATCATCCTTACATCAATTTTATTGGCATTTAATATACGATAACCTATATCGCTTATTCTTTTTTGTATTTGTATATCATTTGTAAGACAACTTTGTGTTGTTTCTTCTGCATAAACATTTAAACAGGGAGATATAAATAACAAAGCAACCAGTATAATAATTCGTTTCATAATAATTCCAACTCTCTACTTTTTTATTATAAACGAATTATTTTTTTCATTCAAATTTAAAAGCTGCAAACGCAGCTTTTAAATTTTTATTAATAGAAAAACAGAATCCTTTAAAGCTTTTACAGAATGTGTAGTATTTTTAGCAAAAAAGAAAATCTGCCCTTTTTTTATTTTATATTTCTTACTTTCTTTTTTGTCTTCGCTTGATATTTCACATCCGCAGGCCTGACAAGTACAATTATCATTATGATCAAAAGTCAATTCTATTTCTCCATCATTTACATAAATACAAGCATCACAATGTGACATATGAGCTTCTATCTCTTCATGTTTTTTTAGAGAAATAAGTTTTAAATGAGCACCATTATTTTCCATTAGGTCAATAATTTCACGTTTTGAATCTTTATCACTAATCAGATCTTCTATCTCAAAAATTTTATAAAACATAGTTACTCCTTTCATTATTATTGAGTTTAAACGATGTGTTTGAAAAATCTATTCCCTAATTGTTTATTTTTTCGAAACATTTTGCATATAAATGAATAATTTGTATATAATGATATCCGGAGGATAAAAATGGAACAGTTAAAATAGAATAAGCAATTCAAAATTCTTTTTATAATCTTTATATTATTATCAGTAATTCATATTGTATATGCAACCATTACAATGAGAGGACTTTATTGTGATGGTGCTTTTATAATGCTTGAACAATTAAATAATTTTTCATCTAAAATATATAAATTAACTATAGATTCTGCTCATCCAAGATTTATGATGTCTTTTTTGATGCAGTTTCCTGTAATGATTGCTCACGCATTATTTCATATAAAAAATAAATTTGTTTTAACCGGAATATATTCTTTTGTTCAGTTCGCAATCCCCGTAATATTATTGTTATTTAATTTTATGCTTACAAAGAGGACTAAGCGTCTTGATATTCTCTTTTGGAATATTTTTACATATGGAGTAATTATTTGTCCCTTTATGATTTTTTCGGTAGTTGAATCTATTATCGGATTCACACTTCATTTTATTCTGTGGAATTATCTTTGTGCAAAAATAGATTATAAAAAAACAGACATTATTTTTATATTATTTTTATTAACAATGATGTTTGGCACATATGAATATGTTACATTTCTTGGTATTATATTTTTCTTTGCACATTTTCATTATGTAATGAAAGAAGAGAGTTTTAAAATTCAATTTGTAAAAACATTAATTGGATTTGGTTCTTTAGCTTCAGCTATTTATAATATCATTTTTATGATTAGAACAGATGGTGAACAGGGTGAAGTAGCTCGCTTTATAGTTGAAGCTACAAATTATTTTCCTCATTTATTAGAATTGAATACTATATTTTCGATAATAACAATAATTTTGTTGATAATAATTTCTTTTAAAAAGAGCAATATATCTAAGGTAATGATGGGTATAATTATTGTTGTATATATTACCGCCTTAATATATTTATTGAATACTCCACTTACATCAATATATCCAATGTGGGAAGGGCATTTGAGAACTGTTCCGTGTTGGTTCTTACCAATTTTATTCCTCGTTTTGCTTATAAAGGATATCGTTTCTGATAAAATAAATGAAAACCGATATATAAATTTAATATGTATCGCATTAGTTTGTTGTATTTTCCAATCTGTATGGCAAATGGTAAATACATATTATTGGAACAAAAATATAAACTATATGAAAAATGAACTGCAAAACAGTAATGAGTTGTTATATATTCCATCAGAACATCCAGAACTTTCCGGCTTTCATAATAAAGAATTAAGGCGCTACATTTGGCATGGAATATTTCCAGCAACAAGTATATTATTTACAGAAGAATATAAACAAAAAACTTTGTTGCTTTCATATGATGAACAACAAGATCCTGGTAATGGGACTTTTAGAGATATATTATATGTTATTTCGGATAAGAAGATATCAATTCCTTTTGGTGCAGTAGTTGATATAAAAAATGATTATTGGGATTTAACTGATTGTGCTAAAGCACTTGATGAATATAATAAGGAAAATAAAATAAAAACAAACAGGTAAAATAGTAAGAAATCTGTTATAATATAAGAGATGAAAGAAACTGTCAGAAACATATTAAAGAAATATGTGGATATTTCCTGTGAAACAACTTTTATAGTCGGTTTTTCAGGTGGTTGGGATTCTATGTGTCTTTTAGACATAATGAACAAGTTATCTAAAGAATATGGTTTTTTGCTAGTAGCTGCACATTTAAATCATAATTGGAGAGGTAAAGAGTCAGAAGCTGAAAAAGAACGTTGCCTTGCATTTTGTGAAGAAAATGATATTACATTTATATCAGATACATTAGCTGAAGGTACAAAAGCATCTGAACTTGTAGCAAGAGAAATGCGTTATGATTTTTTTAAACGATGTGCAGAAGAGTTTGAAGCTGATGCAATTTTAACAGCCCATACTAAAAGTGATAATGCTGAAACAATTTTATATCGTATTATAAAAGGAACCGGTTTAAATGGTCTTGAAGGTATTAGAGAACTCCGTGATTTAGGCGGATTTAAAGTTATTCGTCCGATATTAAATTTTTCAAGAAAAGATATTGAGGAATATTGTATAAAAAATGAATTATATCCAAATAATGATTCAAGCAATGCCAATACAAAATATGCAAGAAATAATATCAGACACAATATTATGCCTGCTATAAAGTTAATAAATCCGAATATAGAAAATTCATTAATTACGCTTGCTGATATTGCAACAGGCAACAATAAGATTATAAATGAATTAATGCAAAATATTGAAAATCAGATAACGATTGGAAATAAATGGCTAACTCAAAATTTTCTTATTTTAAATTCTGCAATTAAACAGCATTTTGTGTATAAATTATTAGTAAATAATGAAATAGAACCAAGTTTTTCAAAAATTCAGGAATTAATAAATTTTATAGTTGAAAATCAAAAATCGAAGACGGGAAAAACCCTTTCTATTGCGAATGATAAATGGCTTTTTGTTTCACATAAATATACATATTTTATTCATTCAGAGCATTATAAAAAGATAGAAGAAGAAATAAATATAAATAAAGCAGGTGTTTATGAGCTTGCTCAAGAGTATAAAGTATCATTAGAAGAAACATCAGAAAAAATTACTAAATTTCCCAAGGCAATAAGTAATTCAGCATATGTCGATTTAACGAATATAGGTTTTCCGTTAACAATAAGAACAAGAAGGAACGGAGACATTATTCAGCCATTTGGTATGCAAGGTAAGATGAAGCTAAAGAAATATTTTATAAATAAAAATATTCCAGAACATGATAGAGATAAGATTGTTCTTTTATGCAAAGGAAATGAAGTCTTGTGGGCAGTTGGAATCGGACTTAGTGAAAAATTACGAACTAAAGATAAGCCGACACATAAGTTAAAAATGGAGAGTCTGAAAAATGTTAGTATTAGACAAGAAAATTGAAGAATTAAAAGTTTTAATTTCTGAAGATGAAATTAAGGAAAAACTAATAACACTGGCTGAAAATATTGAGAAAACATTCTCCACAGATGAAGAAATATATGTGATTTGTGTTCTGAAAGGTTCTGTTATGTTTTGCACAGATTTGGTCAAACATTTTAAGCATCCTATTCAAATGGAGTTCATAAGAATATCGAGTTATGGACACGAGTCAAAATCTACAAATAATTTACAAGCAATAGATTTAACATTGCCAAATCTTCATGAAAAAAATGTTTTAATAGTTGAAGATATTATTGACACAGGTTTAACCGCAAGATTTTTAACAGATTTGTTTAAAATAAAACATCATCCAAAGAAACTTGTATTTACAGCTTTGTTGAACAAGAAATGTGCAAGACAAATAGAAATAGAACCCGATTTTTACGGATTTGAAATTGACGATAAATTTGTTGTTGGCTATGGCTTAGACTATAAAGGATATTACAGAAATCTTCCTTATATAGGATATTTCCCAAATTAATCATAGCCACAAACTTCTATCAAATATGTTTCTGAATTGAAAGCAAATAAAGCAGAATCTTGAAGCAAAAACTTTATTTGCACAATGGATACTTTGTTCAAATTCTTTATAAATATTTGAATATTTATTAATAGTTGTTTTTACATATTTGATATCATTATCTAAGTCTAAATCAGAATATAACTCCATAAGCAATCCAAAATAAACTGATATATTTATATAAAGTTCAGTTTATTTTGTAAATTTCATAAAAATAACTAATTGTTACAAAAGTTACCAATTATTCTTCTTGAATATTTTCAAGGGCAATATTTTTCAATTTTTTCTCAATTTTTCTGTTCCAAGGTAAATCTTGACGGAAGACATATTCATAGCCAGTAACTTCACCTTTTGAAAATGTTTGAAGTTGCTCATTACATAGTGCTTCAAATTCTGTTTGAATTTTCTTAGTAAATTCATGCCTGTCAAATTTGCAGTTTTCAGAGGTTATTACAATCGGTTCACCAACTTCTGCTAGACATTCAGGTCTGTCTTCACGCAAGAATGTATAGTTAACAGCTACAGGAATTAAATTCACACCGCCATGTTTTTTGGCTACATTTTGAGCAATATAAGCCAAACCTGTTTGGAACTCTATCGGTCTATAATTTGGCGGTCTAACAATACCTTGAGGAAATATCCAAAATCCCATATCAGGGTCTTTTAAATCATCAACTATATATTTAAGTGAAATCATAGCTTCCTGTGCAGATGCTTTATTAACAGGAAAAGCACCAATTAAAGCGAACAAAGGAAATCTGTTCATTTCTTCTATCATCATTCTTGTTCTGACTTTAAAAGCACGTCTCATCAAATTGTAGCCAACAATCCCATCCCACCAGTTATTATGCGGAGCATATATTATAGATGGAAATCTTTTATCTCTTCTTTCATTGAAAGCTTCTAAATTTTTTATTCGAAGTGCATAAAATCTATGACTTAACATTCTGAATAAAATTCTGTCTGCAAGCCAAGTCCAAAACGGCAAATTTTGAGCTTTTCTAAATTTTTCTTTCCTGTTCCTTAACCTTGTCGGAGGAATATCCGAATATAATTTTTCTGACTTTTGCATACTTAATCCCTGAACAATTAGATTATATCACTTTTTTTGATTTTTTAATCAAAAATTTCCTTAACGCTTACGGATTGTAAATTTTTCATATCTTCAAGCTTCCTATATATATGAATAACAGGACTTTTCTCGGTTGAAAAAACTTTAGCATTGATTTTTAGCATATCTCCGTCTTCGTCAACTGTTTTATGATTATAATCAATAATTTCAGGAAACAAATCAACTAATTTTTTATAAATTTCATTATATTCATCATATTTGCATACAAAAGAAATTTTAATCTTGCGTAAATGTTTTAAATTTTTAGGCATAATCTTCATTTCAAACATTCTTATTAAAACAAGTATAGCAACTGCAAGTATGGTTGAAACAATTGCTATGTTAAGCTTTCCGCAGCCACAAGCCATACCGATTGCTGCAACAATCCATAATGTAGAGGCGGTAGTTAGCCCTGTAACGGTAAGTCCTTGTCTTAATACAGTTCCTGCGCCGATGAAACCTATACCGGTAATAATTTGGGCAGCGACTCTAGACGGGTCACCTAAAGGATACAATGTTACTGCCGTAGAAAATCCGTATATTGAAAGTATTGTAAAGAGGCAAGAACCCAAGCAAACCATTATTTGAGTCCTCAACCCTGCGGATTTATTTGTTAATTCTCTTTCAAGCCCTATTATTGAACCTAAAATGATTGAAAAAATTATTCTTAATAAAATATCTGCGTTTTCAATTTGAATGTAGTGTAATATATCTTGCATTCTTTATCTTTCTCTGCTGTTTGGATCCAATACATCTCTAATTGTATCACCAATCACGTTAAAAGATAAAACCGCAACAAAAATTAAGAAACCGGGAGTCAAAAGCCAAGGTCTTGATATGATATTCACGAATTCTTGAGCTTCTTTAAGCATATTTCCCCAACTTGCATCAGGTTGTTGAATACCTAAACCAAGAAAACTTAAACCTGATTCCGATAATATATAAGATGGTACACTCAATGTCATTGCTATGATTACATAGCTTATTGTTTGAGGCAAAATATGATGAATTATTGTTCTTAAGTTTGAAGCTCCTAATGCTTCAGATGCAATTACAAATTCTTTTTTCTTTATTGAAAGCACCATACCTCTTACTACTCTTGAGAATCCTGCCCAACCTATTAATGCTAATATAAGTACGATAAGGGTAAACCTTTGCACACTTGTCATATTCGCAGGTAAAATCGAAGCTAATATAATTAAAAGGTAAAAACTTGGTATAGACATAATTGCTTCTGATATTCTCATCATAATAAAGTCTGTTTTTCCGCCCAAATAGCCTGATAACCCGCCATACAGCATTCCTAACGGGAATGAAACGAGCAAAGCAAGAAATCCAATAGTAAGCGATATTTGACCGCCATATAGCAAACGTGAAAAATTATCTCTTCCGTTAATATCCGTTCCTAACAGATAGAGTTCTCCGCCTTTTTCGACATCATAAAAATGCCTGTCAAAAGGAATAAAGCCAAAAAGCTTGTATTTCTCACCTTTTGCAAAATATTTTACTTGGTACTTTTTTGTTCTGTCTTCTATATATTTTGTGTCAAAATTTTCTTTGTCAAAATATCTAATATAGTTATAAGTATATGGTTTGGATAATTTACCTTTTTCATTAATTATGTATATTTTAGACGGCGGGCAGTATGATTTATTTCTGTTTGAATAATCCTTAGAATAAGGGCTTATAAAAGAAGCTAAAAATACTGATAAATAAAGAATACATAATATAATGAATGCAACACGTGCAAATTTATCTTTAAGAATACTCTTTAAAAGATTTTCGCTTTTGAAACCGTTTATATCAGGAAGCTTAGCCATTAAACAGCCTCCACTCTCGGGTCAACAAGTTTTAAAAGAATATCGGCAATCAAATTACCTAAAACAAGCATTATTGTACCAATCATTAATGAAGCCATAACAAGATTTATGTCAGATTTCATAACAGCTTCAAGAATTAAACGACCTAGCCCGGGGTATTGAAAAACGTACTCGGTTAAAGCGGCACCACTTAATAAAGAAGCAAACTCAAACCCCAATAATGTAACCATCGGGTTTATTGCATTACGCAATGCATGTTTATATATAACTTTAGTTTCACTTAAACCTTTTGCACGGGCAAATTTAACATAATCAGATTGCAAAACATCAAGCAGATTACCCCTCATCTGCCTTTGTAAACCTGATAAAGAAATAGTAAATAAAACAACAACAGGTAAAACTAAATGATGCAAAACATCAACTATTTTGCCCCAAATTGTCATTTCCGAATGATTATAACTTGTAAGCCCGCCCGTAGGAAACCAGCCTGTTTTTACTGCAAATATAAGCAACAAAAGGGCAAAGAAAAATGAAGGAATTGCCATACCAATACTAGATAAAATAGTAAGCAGCCTATCGATAGGTTTTCGCCAATGCAAAGCAGCGACAATCCCCAAAGGTATACCAACAGCCCAGGTAAAGAAAATTACAAACCCCGTTAGTAAAAGAGTGTTAGGGATTCTTTCCATTAACTTATCGGCAACTCTTTCACCTGTGGTGCAATAGCCCATATCACCTTTAACAAAACTTTTGAGCCATAACCCATATTGAACAATAACAGGCTTATCTAACCCTAATCTTTGGACTTCGTAGTCTAAAGTTTCTTGAGTAATAGAAGGATTTAACCTAAGCTCGGCTAAAGGGTCAACAGGAGCAAGCCTAATAAGAAAAAAACTTATTATGGATACCAAAAATAATAACGGTATCGTTTGAAAAATTCTTTTAATTATATAGCCTGCTAAATTCATACGCTAATTTTAGAATATCTGTACATTTTTGGCAATTGGTCGTGTAGAGTTGTTAATTTTAGCAAGATTTAACTATAATTTATAAATTAACTGTTTAAAATATTTTTAGCAATATTAGCAGTATTTATATTGTCTTTCATATTAGGGAAAGCTTTTTTAAAAAGCTCAATAAAAACAGCTTCTTGCATATTAAGATGATACTCATATTTATTTTTTGATTTGGCAATTTGAGCAGCTGTTATATACATATTTAATAAATCTAAAGCATTTTTATCATTCATTTTGATTTATATTTACCTTTGCAAAATCATATTTTGATTTGAAATCTTCTTGAATTTCTTTATTCATTATAACATATTCATTTTTAATTCCGTAAGATGAAATTATAGGAGCATATTCATAACCATTATAAAAAAGAGTCCATTCATCAGCAAGTAATCTATACTCATCCCAAAACTTTGTTATACTTTTATAATATCTTCTTATTATGTCTTCTTCAGGAACATTGTGCCCGCCATTTTGAACTCTTTTTTTGACTCTTTCAATACAAGTAGTACAATTTTGCAAAAATGAATATACTAAAATAACTTTATATCCTTTTTGTTTTGCGGTTTTAATTATTCTGATAATGTTATTGCCAGCCAAGGTTGATTCAACAGCAAAAGACTTATCTTTGTTAAAAAATTCTTTTAATCTTTTAAAATATAATTTTCCGGCTGAAATAGGAACACTATCAATAGCGTTAGGCGATATTTCTTTTGCAATTTCATCAGCATTTAAAAATTCTAATTTTTTCTAAGATAAAAGAAGCTCTGCTAAAGTACTTTTTCCACTTCCATTTGCACCTGCAATTATATATAGAATTTTTTCATTATTAACCATACGCTAATTTTAGAATATCTGTACATTTTTGGCAATTGGTCGAGATTAAGTTTTACAGGCAGTATAAAATTTGTTATCATATAAGTTACAGTTTACATAATAAAGGGATATTAATGAAAAAAGTTTTTGCATTTGATATGGGGAAAGCAAGTATAGGTTATTGCGTAAGAGAAGATTTTGAAATTAAAGATATTGGTTCAATAATTATAGATAAAGACCACGCTTCAGTTGTAGATAATAGAGCAAGAAGAAGAACTTATAGAACAATACAAGCACATAGGGCAAGAGAACTTTGGTTTAAAAATTTATGGATTAGCAGAGGTTTAAAACCATTAGAAGAAACTGATGAAAAGTTTAAAAAAGAATTTGCTCAAAAAAATGATAATACTATATATAATTCTACATTATTACGTATTGCACTGATTCAAGGTCGTAAATTAGAAGAATGGCAAATTTATAAAGCATTGCACAATGCAATTCAAAGAAGAGGTTATGATAATAATATTGCTTGGGCTACATCAGATGACGATAAAGAAAATGAAGAAGCAATCAAAAAATATTCTTGCATTGATGGTATTGAACTTATTCTATCAGATGAATATAAATATCCTTGTTATTATGATGCTTTACTCCTTGGTTTATGGAGTGAAAATAATCCTAATGAATTAAAAAGATGTATTGGTTTAAATCCTGAAAAAGTAAGAAAAGCAGGAAGAGTAACTCCTCGAGAATTAGTAGTTAAAGAACTTTCAAAATTATGGGAAGAAGCAAAAAAACAAATACCTCAAATACAAGATATTACCATAGATGAATTTCTATATGGAGATTATAGAGAAGCTTATGCATCATATCATAATCCTGAGTGGATACAATACCGCGGCACAGAAAAAGACTGGCAAGGTGTATTAGGTCAAAAAATTCCAAGATTTAATAATAGAGTAATTGCAAAATGCAGACTACTTCCTAAAAGAAATGTGTGTAGTGCTGATAGTATCGAGCATATTTCTTTAGTTCTTTTAATGCAGTTAAAGAATATTAGATTTATAGATGATACTACATTAGAACAAAGAAGATTAGCACCTTACGAAATAAAAGAAATATATGACAAAAAGGTTGTAGAGTGGGCTAAAAATCTAACAGACTTGAGGAAAGGAATAAAGTCAACAGCAACATTTTCAATACCAAAAACAGATATAGAAAAAGTAGTTGGTCAAAAATTCAAAAAAAATGAAGTTGAAACTTTAAAGGCAAATATTTCAGGACGTTCAAGCTTTTGCAGACGAGCTTGTCAAATAATGATAGACATTATAACGTCAGGATTACATCCACATGAAATTGATGTTTCTAAATATGCAGATAAAGAAGGTACTAAAAATGGAATAACAAAAGAAGAAATTCAAACAATGTTATCCAAAATTGGTGATTGGAATAATCTTTTTATTGGTGATAATCGTGATGAGTTAGCACAAGAGTCGAAAAATGCTGAAATAAAAAGTGATATTTTAATAGGTAATATTACAAATCCTGTTGTAAGAAACAGATTACAAATATTTAAAAATCTCTTAAATTCATTAATATATGATAATGGGAAACCTGATGAAGTTATCTTTGAATTTGTGCGAGATGGGGCTGATAATTCATTATTCGGAAGTATTAAAGCAAATGATACAGCAAAATATATGAAAAGTCAGGAAAAGGAAAACGAACAATTAATAAAAGAACTGGAAGAATACAATTGTAATCCAAAACAATATTTTTTAATGCATAAATTAGCTAAAATGCAAGATTTTAAATGTATATATAGCGGAGATAGAATTTCACCGGCTGAATATCCACTATGTGAGATAGATCATATTTATCCAAGAAGTATAGGTGGTAATGACGCCTTATATAATAAAGTTGTATGCTATAAGAAAGAAAATCAAGATAAAGCAGGCAGAACTCCATATGAGTGGTTATATACAAATAAATCACGATGGGAAGAGTTTAATACAAGAATAACGAATTTAAGACCAAAATTAGGTAAGAAAAAAGCAGACTTGCTTGTACTTCCACCAGATAAATGTGCAAAGTTAATAGATAGTTATAATGGTTTAGCAGAAACCGCACAAGTTGCGAAAGTAGCAAGTGCAATAACCCATTATATTTGCGGTTGGGGCATGCAAACAAAAGGGGATGAACGTCATGTATACGTTGAAAATGGCTCAACTACAGCAAAAATAAGAAGAACATACAGTTTAAATTCGCTTTTGGGTGATGATGAAAAGAAAAACAGAACAAACCCAAAACATCATGCATTAGATGCAATCTGTATAAGTTTTGCACGTGAATATAAATTGGATGAAGAAACAAGAAGATATTCAATAAAAGGATTTAATCGTCCTCAAGTAGAAGAAAAAATCATGGAGTTAATGCCATATCCTTATACACATAGGAAACCATTAAAATCAGAACTAAGACCAAAAGAAACATATTACGGAAAAAGAATGTTTAATGGTAATTATTGTCTTACAGAAAGAATAGAAATAATAGAAATTAAAAAAGATAAAAAAAAGATAGAGAAGATATTAGACCCGATTATTCGAGAAAATCTTATAAGCAAGTTAAATGATAATTTATCTGAAGATGAATGGTTAAAAATGTTATCAACATATATTCATCCGACGAAAAAGACTAAAATAAAGAAAGTACGAACAAAAATTGATTGCAATGCACAATTGACGAATGATTTAAATGGTCGTGAGCGTTTTGATTCTTTTGTTGATTTTGGAACAAAAGGAACAAAAGGTCAATTTAAGCGTTCAAAAGGACATAAAGGGCAAATTCTTTATTATGATGCTAAAGGTAATATCAAGGTTATGCCTGTTTATGCAAATAAATCGACTAAAGAAGTAAGAGAAAATCTTATGGAAATGGGTTGTAAATTATACAATGGCGGAGAAATGTTCTCTTCGGGCTGTTTAATTTATATCCCCAATAATTTCAAAGCAGGTTCTTTATTCTATGAAAAAGGTAAATATAAGCTTAATTCAATATGGAGTAATGGTCCTGTAGAAATTGAAGATAATAATGGTAAAAAGATTCTTTCAAGTACTAAGTATTTAACAGAGGCACAATTCAGAAAAATCGTTGATTTTTAGTCAAAAATAATTAAATGTAGATTATGAGCTACCATATTCTGCATATTACAAAACAAGGCAGTTATATTTCAATAGATAAAGGTATTTTATTCTGTGAAATAAAAAAAACTAATGAAATATATAAACTTCCAATTAATGATATAAAGGCGGTTATAGTTTGTACACCTGCTGTTTCATTTTCTAATAACGCAATAGCAGCATTATTAAAAAATAATGTTGTTATACAACATTGTGATAGAACATTTCAACCAATCGGCTGGAGTGTTCCTTTGGCTAGAATAGTTAAAACTAAAGTTTTTAAAAATCAAATTATTCAAAATGAAGAATTTACAATAAAACTATGGAAAAAAATTGTTAAACAAAAAGCATTAAATCAAGCAATGGTATTAGATTTAATGGGTTGTGATACACATAATTTGTATAATCTAATAAATAAACCATTAATGAATGAAGCCAATATTGCAAAACAATACTGGCACGACTACTTTTTCTATTTAAGTGAACCAATGAAAAGAGAACATCAAAATGCCCAAAGTTTTGAGAATGCTTGTCTTAACTATGGATATGCAATATTAAAAACAATTATTTATCGTTCAATTTTAGTACATGGTCTACTTCCTAATTTAGGAATACACCATACTAGCAATTACAAAACAACACCTTTAGTTTATGACCTAACAGAACCATTTAGAGCTTTTATTGATTTATACTTATATTATTTTTCAAAAAATTATTCTATTGAATTTGAAAACGAAGAGATACAAGAATGGATAAAATTTATTCCTAATTGTTTAAAAGATTATAGAATTAAACATAAAAATTATAGTTATAAAATTATAGATATAATTGACATTTATATAGAAGAAATAGCAAATTCATTTTCATTATTTGATTGTTCCAAAATTTTTCTTCCAAATATAAAAGAACAATATTTACACAAAGATACGCAAAAGAATAGAGAATATGAAGAGTAAATACCGTATGGGTTGGTTATTTGTATGTTTCGATTTGCCTGTTGTTGATGATGAAGAAAGAAAACAAGCAAACAATTTTAGAAAAGATTTGTTAAAACTTGGTTATTTTATGCTACAGAACTCAATTTATGTGCGTTCTTGTGTAACTTATGATAAAACAGAACAATATATAAAACTTGTTAAAACACTTGCACCTGCAACAGGTCAGATAAATATTTTTTATTTAACAGATAGGCAATGGACTAATTCTGTATGTATAGAAAAAACAAACTATAATTCTTCAAAATATAGAAAACAAATGGGCGAAAACACAGAAAAACAGATGACATTTTGGTGATTTTAAGTTAAAATACTAATGTCACAAGTTTTAGAGGTTTGGAGAATGAGGCATAACGTGTATTTACCATACAGAGGGAACGACTATTCTCCTGTCAATTATGATTGGTCTCTTAATTTAAAGTATATTACTTTGTTATTATATATTATTTTATCTATTTTGTATATCCTATTATAACATATTTTAAATTAAGAGAAAATCAAAACAAATGAGCGGTGTATTTAATATTAATCTCATTATAACATATTTTAAATTAAGAGAAAATCAAAACGTTCTTGCTGCATTCCGACTACGGCAACCGATTATAACATATTTTAAATTAAGAGAAAATCAAAACATGATTATCTCTTTTAATTCTTCTATGCTTATTATAACATATTTTAAATTAAGAGAAAATCAAAACCGATTTTTTATTATCAATGTTTAATTTATTATTATAACATATTTTAAATTAAGAGAAAATCAAAACCGACTTAAACAAGATGTATTTAATACACCCATTATAACATATTTTA
>DVJT01000161.1 GCA_018716565.1 Candidatus Avigastranaerophilus faecigallinarum
CAAATAATACCAAAGGAATAATTATTGATTTAAGAAACAATTACGGTGGTGTTTTGGCGAATGCGATTCAAATGGCTAATTTTATGATGGATAAAGGCAAAATTGTAAGCATACAATCAAGAATCAATACAAAATACCAAATATACTCTGATGGTGAAAAAATATTTAAGAATAAACCAATAGTAATTCTAATAAATAAAAACACAGCAAGTGCTTCAGAGATTTTAGCAGGAACATTAAAAGCAAACTTAAATGCAATTTTAATAGGCGAAAGCAGCTATGGGAAGAACTCAATACAACAAGTTATTCCAATGCAAAATGAAACTGGACTTATATTAACCACTGACAGGTATATTCTTCCTGATGGCAATGACATATATGGAAAAGGTTTAACCCCAGACATAATAATACAACAAGATACAATATTCACAGAAAAAAATGATCAACAATTAAGAAAAGCAAAAAAAATAATAAGAGAGCTAGTGAAAAATAAGAAATAAAGTGTTATAATACAAATGCTCTATACGGGTATTTATTTTGTTCCTACATCTTGATTAATAGGGAAAGATGACTCTAATAACAATGCAGTAGACCTGCCAAGTAGCAGGAAACGGATTTGTTAAGGCACTTACCCACCTGTGGAGCATTCACAGGTAACAAAATCGTACTTGTATAGGGCTTTTTTCTTTTTAACAAAATAAAAAAGCCGCTATTTCTGTTGCGGCTAGTTTGGATTTTATTCCAAATCTCCTCTCCCTAAATAGTCTTACGACTAAACTTTTTTATTTACAGGATATAAACACTTATTAAAGCATCGTTAAATAATTAAAGCATTATTTTTATTTATTGTATAGTCCTTTAAACAATTTTTTCACATAATTAATGTATGGAATACACTCAACATCCAACAATAGTAATGCATTTGTTCAATACATATATTTGTTAAATATCTTAACATTCAAAAAAAGGGCCGAACAATAATATAGTTGTATATTTGAGAATAAAATGCTATGATTTTATTAATCAGGAATTATTGTATGCAAAAAGAATTATCGGTAGCTTTCGTATGGCACTTTCATCAACCCAATTATCAAACTCAGCCAAACGGCATAAGACTTATGCCTTGGGCAAGATTACACGCCATCAAAGATTATCTTGATATGTTGCTTTTATTGGATAAATTTCCAAATTTAAAGCTAAATTTTAGTATAGTACCTGCACTAATTGATACAATAGAAGACTATGCATATAATGATGGTCACGATATTCATTCAAAATTAACAATAACACCGACCGAAGAACTTACCGATGATGATAAACTATACATTCTAAACTATTTTTTTGATGCTAATTACGAAAATCTCATAGCAAAAAACCCAAGATATAATGAGTTATACACAAAAAGATACAGTGACTCAGAAATTAGCATAAATGATTTTTCGCTTCAAGAATATGCTGATATTATGATGTTATTCAATCTTGTTTGGTTTGATCCGATTTGGAAAAAAGTATATCCGGAATTAAAAGAATTTGAAGATAAAGGTTCAAATTACAATCTTGAAGACAGAAAAAGACTAATAGATTTAAACAGAAAAATCATAAAGCAAATAATCCCAACCTTCAAAAAATATCAAGATGACGGAAAAATAGAAATAATAACAAGTCCATATAATCATCCGATTTTACCCATATTAATTAATCCAAAAGATTTAAAAACACCATTTTTAAAGCATCAATTGCCAGATTGTAAAATCTCACTGATAGTTGATGTTAAAGAACAAATTAAAATGGCATATGAAAAAATCAAAAATACTTTTGGACGAGAGCCTCAAGGAATATGGCCAAGCGAGCACTGTATAAGCCAAAAGACAATAGATGTACTGGCAAATCTTGGCGTTAAATGGGTAATTTCCGACGAAAGTGTTTTATCAAATTCATTAAAAAAAGAATTTGTAAGAGATTTTAGAGGATGCTACGAAGACCCATATGATGTTTGTTCTTTATATCTATACAAAACGAAACAAGAGAAAGAAATAAATCTTATCTTTAGAGATTCTATGATTCCTAATTTAATTGGATTTGAATATCCTCACCATGACAGTATTTTATGCGCAAATGATTTATTTGATAGGATAAAAACAGTTCATGACAAACTCAAAAACTCACCGGATAAAAAACACATATTAACTATAGCAATGGATGGAGAAAACAGTTGGGAGTCGTATCCTGAAGATGGTTCAATATTTTTAGAAAGATTATATTCTTTAATTAATGATGACAAAAATATAAAAACAGTACTAATAAGTGATTTTGTAAATCAAAATAAAAATATATCAAAACCGCTAAAAAAAATTACACCAGGATCTTGGGTAAATCAAGAATTTCAATTATGGATTGCAGAACCCACAAAAAATCTTGCATGGAAATATCTTGTACAAGCCAGAAATGATTTGAAAGAAGCTGAAAAAGCGGGCAGATTATCAAAAGAACAAATAAAAGCTGCAAGATCGGAAATATATATAGCAGAAGGTTCTGATTGGTTTTGGTGGTACGGTGAACCTAATAATTCTGGACAAGATCATATATTTGATTTCATGTTTAGAGAACACCTTAAAAATGTATATACAATAATAGAAAGACCAATCCCAAGCTATTTAGAAATGCCATTAATGTCTTATATGGGTAAACCATTAAGAATTCCAAAACGACAAATTACTCCATTAATAAACGGAATGGTAAAAGATAATGATGAATGGCTTCATGCCGGTTGTATTGATATTCCGGATGGTCCTGTCATTCAAGAAAATAAAATATTAAACAGAATATATTTTGGAACCGATAAAAATAATTTATACATTCGGTTTGACATAAATAAATATCTTCTTGACAGTAAAGAAAGTTATAAAGAATATTTTTCAATTTATGTATACATTAAAGCATATAATGATTCATTGGCGCTTACATCACCATCACGAACTACGAATAAAAAAGATTTCATACATCCTATATTATTAGATGGATATACTCATGAAGTAAAATTTGCTGTAACAAGTAACAGAAAATATCCTCTGCAGTTTTCAACAGCAGTAAAAGATGGATTATGGGAACTACAATGGGGACACCATATAAAATATGCCCATAAAGAAATTTTTGAAACAAGTATTCCGTTTGATGACTTAGGAATAAAACCGGGCGATAGTTTCGACTTTTTCTTCATAACTGGTTGTTCTGGGGTTACTGAAGATATTTATCCCAAAGATATACCATTAACATTAGTACGTCCAAAAGAATAAAAGAAAACCCCTTCGAGGAAGGGGATGAGCACTAAGAATAAGCAATCAGAAGAGTTGAGGATTTACTTTTATATAATACAAGATTTATTATTTAGCTTCATTGGACTTAGTAACTATATTTATCAGTTATACTTTTGGTTAAAAAAGCCAATATCTTATTTGTATTGTAATTTTAACTAATGTAAAATAGCTATATACAAAAATTAGGAATTAAATATGTCAGAAAATAAAGAAACAAAATTAAACAAAATTAAAGAGGAATGTAATAATTGCTATAAGTGTGAACTGGGGAAAACAAGAAAAAATATAGTATTTTCAGATGGAAATCCAAATGCAAAAATATTACTAATAGGAGAAGCCCCAGGAGCTGATGAAGATGCAACAGGGACTCCATTTGTGGGCAGAGCAGGCAAATTACTGACTAAACTTATTGAAGAATGCGGACTTTCCAGAAAAGATGATTTTTATATATGTAATACCGTAAAATGCAGACCACCTGAAAACAGAGTACCAACTGATGAAGAAAAATCATTATGTGAAAACTATTTGTTAGAACAGATTAAGACGGTTAATCCTAAAGTAATAGTGCTATGCGGAGCAACCAGTGCCAAATCATTTTTAGGAAAGAAAATAAAGATTTCTGAAATCAGAGGCAAATGGTATAAGCTTTTTGATAATATTGACACAACCGTAATATTCCATCCTTCATATCTGTTAAGAAACCATTCAGAATTGGAAGGTTCACCAAGATGGCTAACAAAACAAGATATATACAAAATTAAAGAAATTGCCGAGCAATAAACTTAATCATTTGTAATATTTGTTTTTCAAGAAACCCAATAAACACAAGGCTTTCGTAGACAGAACAATAAACAAGAACAAAATAATACTACAAACTGTGCAGTAATAACGTATGTTTGATAAAATAAAAATTAATAAAGTGGAAAAATAGAGAGTGCAAAATGGCTGCTGAAAATAATTACGAAGAAATTTTGGAAGAAGTATGTGAAAAACTTAATAATATAGATTCTGTAAAAGAACTTGATGTTCTTGACATAAAGAATTCTGTTGAATCAATAGAAAATCTCATTACAGATACACAAGCAAAATTAAACTTTGAAGAAATCAAAGGCAAATTGGAAAATATTGCGATGCAAGTAGACAGCTGTAATGACGCACTTTTAAAAGATTTATACACTGATATTAATACTCTCAAAGAATCAGCAAGCAGTGTCTCACAACATTTGGAAAATCTTCAAAATGTTCAAAATCTTGCACTAACAAGTGCTGAATTTGAAGAATACCAAAAACAACAACTTGATTTGGCACTCAAAACAAATGAGAACATTTTTAATGAACTTAATGCAATTAAGGAAAATTCAAAAGGAGAATCATATTCCGAAAATATAAAGCATTTAGAAACACAACTTATAAATCTTCACCAAACACTTACAAGTTATATTGAACAAATATCTTCAAAAATAGAAAATATTCCAAATCTTGAAGATATTGGCTCAATAATGACCGACTTAAATAGTGTTCAACAAAAAAATATCAGACAAACAAACGTTCTTATAAAAGAATTACAAGTAAGACTTTCAAAATTTCACTCGGATTTTGAAAATAAAGACTTTGAGAACCAAATTGCTAAAATCAGTGAGATATATGATAGCTTAGGAATAATCAATGCTTGGATTGAGAAAGTAGGATATATAAACCAATCAATAGAGAATGTATATTCAAGATTAGGTGAAAATATTGATTTTGATGATGTTGCCGAAAAAATCGATATTATATATGAAAGTATAAGCGCATTAAACAATTGGACAATGAAAATTGATAATGTTGATAGTTCAATGTCCGATATCCAATCAAAAATAGCATCACTTAGCAGTTTCGCTGAAGATACAAAAAATATAACAAACACATTAAATACAATAAAAAATCGTATTGATTCTTCATTATCTGAAGATTTAGATTTTGAAGACTTAACAAATAAAATGGATATTGTATATGAAAATTTAACTGCAATAAATGAATGGGCCAATAAAGTAGATAATATTTCAGACAAAGTATCTAATATAAATAATGCATTTGAAGACGATCTAATGTCTTCAAAAATAGATTTAATTTATGAAAACATAGGTTTATTAAATGAATGGGTAAGTAAAATTGATGGTTTTGCTCAAAAAAGTGAGGAATTAGATACAAAGTACACACAAACAAATGACAATCTTAATTCAAAGATTGATGAAATTACTCAAACACTCTCGAAAGCTAGTGAAATTATTGATGATGTTCCAAACCTAAAAGATAAACTTGAAGATTTATCAGGAGAGCTTCATAAAATAACAAGTACAACGAAAAATGATACAGAATCATACATATATACTTTACTTGATATCGAATCTGACTTTTTAAAATTGCATAAATTTTTAGATGATAAAACAAAAGTTACTTCTGATGACATTAATTCATTAAAAGAAAAATTTGCAGAATTAAATAATGATATTTCAAGTATTAGTATAAGAACAAATAAATTAATTCTCTCTGCAGATGATGCAAATAAACAATTTAAATCATATCTGGATTCTTTTAAAGATACAATTCAAGAACTTGATAACCAAAGAAAAGAATTTAATCCGGAACTTAAATTTGCACTTTTAGGTGAAAAAGTCAATGAAATGGTAAGGCTTTTACATAGCAGTGCAAATGCCACAAAGAATTTAAATAATGCATTTATATACTTAGCAGAATGGATAGATGCAACAGGCAGTGCATTAAACAATATGCAGAATGATATTTCTGATATCAAAAATAAAAATGAAAATGAAAAATCATTGGAATTTTTAAATAATGAATCTGAAATCAAAGAAGATGTTACAAAATTAATCAAAAAATTTGATGAACTTGAAGAATCTTTTGTAAATTACAAAACTGATGATGTTTCAGAAATAAAGAGTTTATTAACAGGTATTATTGTCCAATTAAATACGGCATTAACACCTGATATTGATTCATTAAATGAAAGAATTGATAAACTTTCAGAAGAAAACTCTAATAAACTAACTGAATTAGAAACATTAATGCAAGAAAAAATAAATCAACAATCAAAACAGATTAGTGCGTTAGAAGAAAGAATTGAAACACTTAGTTCAAAATTTGATAAGTTAATTGAAGCAATGAGTGAAGACAGTAAAAATTATGAAATAAAGGATATTCTTAACTACATTGCAACCCAAATAGCAACAACAAATGAGACTCTTGCAAACCAACAAGACAATAATAAAGTATTAAATACTGTTGCAGAAAAATTATCAAGTTTTGATGAAAATATTAATAAAGTAGTTTCATACATAGAAGAAGATTAAGACTTATTAACATTTTTTTTAGGGATAATTGTTATCATTTCACCATTATCAAGAAATACAGCTTCTACTACATTAGAACCATATACAAAATCAGCAACAAAACGTTTCGAAGATTCTGTTCCTTTTATATCTATAGGTGAAGTTGTATATATTGTCTTAAATAATGCTTTTAATTTAGTTACGGTTTCAGGCTTATAAAGAACATCTATATTTTCAGCCTTATTCAAAGCGAATCTATCTATTGCACGAAGACGAGCATGCAATACAAGATTAGCAGAACCCACTTTATCATCAGAGAATTTCATCCATTCATCAGAATTTACAAAGTCAACAAATTTTTCAGGCAAAGCTTTTTCAATTGCTCTTACATAGAAATAATAAGAACAATCTTTGGGTAAACTTAAAGACACTCTATCAATACCTAACAACCTTGATATATTTTGATAAGATTCATATGAATTATCAATTTTAGAAGCGATTTCTTGCGCAATTCTATATGATGAAAAATCATTTTTTTCTTTCTTTTGAGTAGCCTTAGGAAGTGAAACAATAAAGTTTAAATCATCAGACGAATCTGAGATACCATCTAATATATTTAATAATGTATCTGTAGAAATAGACTTTGCTGAAATTATATCACCAGAATTAATACTATTAATATTATTGCTGTTTATTTGAAGAGGAACATTTAAGGCATTAATCTTTTCCTGAATAGAATCTAAAATTCCAATACCTCTACTGAAATCAATACCAGAAGGAAGACTTTTTAAAAACTCCAATAACTCAACACCTTTTGTATTAGGTGATTTATATTGTTTAAAGAACTTTTCTAACGAATTTACAGATGGCACTTTCTTATCTGCAATTATAGATAATACTTCTTTTCTTACAGCAGAAGAAGGCATTTTTTCTAAAAATTCTGATAATCTGTTTTTAGATTTTATTAAAAAGCCTGAAGTAGCAATATAATTAATTTGGTCTAAAGATTTTTCACTATCTTCCCCATCATATAAAGCATTAAATATTTCTAAACAGTTTTCTCTATATAAACTATCTCTTAAAGAACTATCAAATCTTATATTATTTTCAGTGAAAAATCTTAACATTGATTCTTTATCTTTAAAAAATCTAGTGAAAGGCTTAACCTGCAATGCTTTTTGTTCATATTGATCTACATTTTGGATGTCAAATTCAACAATATTCTGAAGAACAGAATTAACATTATCTGGATTTTCAAGTAACAAGTCACGATACTTTTTATATATTTCTATATCAGATTGTCCTGCAAAGAAAGCCGTACTATCTGAATATATGAAAGAATCAATTTTATCTTTTACAGATAAAAACTTTTGTTTTTCTTGTTCCAATAAATTAACAACAGATATATTTTGAGCTTTTGCTGCTGCAAATAAATCTTCCGAATCAGAATATCTAAATAAATCAACAAATTCTTTTAATTCCATTGATGTAATATTACGTTTTTTCGTTTCAGAGGCTCTATTATAAAATTGCAATAAAGAATCTGAATTTTTTAAATTAAATCTATCTGAAAATTCAATAAAACATTTTACAGCTTCAGGATTTCCAGCTTCATCATAAAGAGTATCAATAATATCTTTAAAATTCTTATAGAACTCAAATCCGTCTGCTTCTTTTGTACCTTTTATTTGCGCTATATATTGTGATAATATTTCTTTATTAGATATAATACTTTTTATATCAGAATCAGAGACTACAGATTTACAGGATAGTGCATTAAATTCTGATATTGAGACATTACAATCCTTCAGAAAATTAAAGAAATTAATTTTGTCTTCAGGATTTCGAAAATCATTATAACCAGAGGAAATCTGTTTTAAACTCTGGGCCTTTAATTTTCCTTCAGAGACAACATAATCTATTATTTCTTCCAATCCAGATAAGCTTTCACCATTATTCTTTTCATAGAAGTACTCAATAACATCATTTATAGAAGCATATACTTTTTTAGGGTCAATACTTTGTGGCAAATCTGATTGTTTTATAATTTCTGCTAAGAAAGATATCTTATCATCATATGTTCTTTGTAAATAATCTATAGCATCTGCTTTATCAGAAATGGTTTCAAAATCATTAAATCTTGATTTGAGACAGGCAAACTTTTCATCAAAATCTTTAGATTTACAAACCCCAATTTTTCTTAAAAACTCAATTGTTTGATTCAGCTTTGTATAATCAGGCTCGTCCTTATCTTCTTCTTGATTGAATAAATATAATAATAATTCAGAGAATCTTGATAAATTATCTTTTTCACCTAATAAACCATATATTCTTACAGCTTCGATTTCTTGACCATCAAAAGTTTTCTTTGTCTCTGAATCTCTATTATAAACTCTAAGAAAATTATCCAAACCAAGGACAGTTTTTATATTTGATTGTTCAAACAATTGAGTAATAAAATCTACATCATAACCAAAACCTTCAAGAATACGTGGATTTATATATGAAAGCTTCTCATTCTTGCTTGCAAACATAACTTTTCTAATACTTTTATCAGAAAGCGCATCTATATAATTAGAAACCTCTACTTCCCGTTGTGTCTGCTTTATTATAGCCTTTACATCTTCTATTAATGAATCTGCAGTTGTTTGAACAACAGTTAATACTTTATCAAATAACATACCAAAGAAATCATCTAATGACGAACCTTTAAAGGATGGCGTTGATTTTTCAAAAACATCAGCTTTTAAACCTTTGTAATTAACTTGCTCAATATTATTTTCACTATATATTTTTTTTATTGATAAATTTGAAGGACTATAACTATTATTTATTAACATACTCATCACCATTACTTTTACAAAGTAAAAAACAATAAATAATAAAAATTTCCCAATTGTTAAATTTTGTTAAAGAGCAGAGAAAACTTTACCAAGAACCCCGTTAAATTTATCTAATAAGGTTGTTGCCTTTTCATAAGAGATTGAATATTTTATCTGTAATATAGCTTCTTTTATTTTATATTCATTTTCTTCTAAAACAGCTTTTGCTTCATCCTGCGAACAATGAGCTATTTCTGAAACAATTCTTTGGGCTCTGTCTTTTAACTTTATATTCGTAGGTTTAACATCAATCATAAAGTTCTTATAAACTTTACCGATTTTTATCATAGCTCCTGTTGTAAGCATATTAAGTACCATTTTTTGAGCAGTTCCGGCTTTCATTCTTGTTGAACCTGTTATTACTTCAGCACCTGTTTCTATGCAAATAACAACATCTGCTATCTTTGAAATATTAGCCATTGGGTTACACGTTAAAGCAATTGTTTTAGATTTCTTTTCTTTTGCCAGCTTTAAAACTTCTATAACATAATTAGCATTCCCACTTGCCGATATTGAAACTACGGTATCTTTTTCAGTTATATCTAATTTTTCAAAATCTTTTCTTGCAAGTTCACAAGAATCTTCAGCACCTTCTATAGCAAAACGCAACGCTCTATCACCGCCTGCTATAATACCCTGAACCATCTCATTCGGAGAATTAAATGTAGGAGGACACTCTGAAGCATCTAAAACACCAAGCCTGCCGCTTGTTCCTGCTCCGAAATATAATAATCGACCTCCTTTTAAAAAGTTTTCGCTTATTATATCAATTGCTTTTGCTATTGTTGTAAGATTTTCTGATATCTTTTCAGCTACTTTTTTATCTTCTTCATTTATCATACGTGCAATTTCAAGAGATGAAGCAACATCTATATTAAGTGTATTCGGATTTGTTTTCTCTGTAATAATTAAATCACTCATCTGTTTGTTCAACTCCTGTATTAATTGTTTTTAGATTCTCAAAGATATCATAATTATTCTTATTTAAATTAGTTTCCAATTTTGAATTTAAAACGAAAAATGTAGATCCGCTTCCTGACATTAAAGAGTTTTTCACATTGTTTTTTATATTTTTCAATTCGTCATAATATGGAAATAAAGCATTTTCAAGACTATTATATATTAATGATTTATCAAATTTACCTTTAAGTAATAAATCCTTTAACTTTAAAGTATTGTCAGGATTTGATTTATCAGTTAATTTTGAGAAATTAATATATGCTTCTTTAGCACTTATACCAAGATGTTTTGGTTTAATTAAAGATACACTTTGTTCAAAAAAAGGTATTTTTTCAATAACTTCTCCACGTGAAGTACATAAAGCACAACCGCCATATAAACAAAAGTTTAAGTCAGAACCTAATGAAGCACAAAGTTCATTAATTTCATCTTCCGATAAAATATTATTAAACAATTTATTTAATGCAAATATTGTACCTGCAGCATTAGTACTTCCGCCAGCTAAACCCGCTGATATCGGAATATTTTTTTCTATATAAACTGATAATTTTACATTATCAATATTTGCTTTTTTAAAGAATCTTTCTGCTGCTTTATATATAAGATTTGACTCGTTATAAGGAATTTCATCGGAATTTCCTTTTAATTTAATCTTAATGTTTTCAGCGTTATCAATATTAAACGTCAGATAATCATAAAGATTAATTGCTTGCATTATAGACTGAATATTATGAAAACCGTCATCTCTTTTATTTAAGACTTCTAAAGTCAAATTAATCTTAGCAGGAGTTCTAACTTTTATACTTTTCATAAATTTTCCTTAAGTTTTTCACTTAAATTGCCAATTTGATTAATAGAAAGAGTTTCACCTCGAAGATTTTCATCTATATTCAAATCTTTCAATATTTTTTCCACTGCATTTTTAGCAAAACCAACATTTACAAGTGAATTTTTTATATTTTTTCTTCTTGTAGCAAAACAACCTTTAACAACTTTTCTAAAGAAAGAATAATTAGAAATTTTTAATAAAGGTTCTTTTCTGACAGTCAATTTGACAATAGCCGAATCAACCTTTGGTGCAGGAAAAAACGAACGAGACGGAACTTTTTTTATAAACTCAACATCTGACCAAAATTGAGCTAAAATTGACAGCAATCCAAATTCTTTAGATGGAGATTTTTCATTAGCTGTAAGTCTTTTAGCAACTTCATACTGAACCATTAATACAACTTGTGAAATTGAATTTCTGTTTTTATTTTCCAAATCATCCACTTCACCAAGCAAATGAGCTAATATAGGAGAAGTTATATAATAAGGGATATTAGCAACTACTTTTATATTATTTCCAAACCGGCTTAAATCAGTTTTTAAAATATCTTTATGAATAATCTCCAAATTATCTGAATTTATTTTAGATAATTCATTAACCATATCTTCATCAAGTTCAACGGCATAAACTTTTTTAGCAAGTAAAACCAATTGTTCCGTAACGAAACCAAGCCCCGGACCTATTTCTACAACAATATCATCTTTATTTATATCTGAAACATCTAAAATCGTTTCTATAGCAGATTTATCAACTAAGAAATTCTGTCCTAATCTTTTTTTTGCTCTAAATTTTTTTGCACGTTCAAAATAATTCATATATTTTATGATACTACAAAATATGCTATTTTATAAATATGCACTGCATTTACAAATATAATTCAATAATTGGTGATATATTTATTAGTGCCGATGAAAACTCCTTATTATCGGTTAAATTTGTAAATCATAATTTCATCGAGAATAAAGAAAACAAAATTATAAGACAAACAATAAAACAGCTTGATGAATACTTTAATGGAAAAAGAAAAAAGTTTGAGCTTCCGCTTAATCCAAAGGGAACAGAATTTCAGAAAAAAGTCTGGCAACAACTTATGAATATTCCCTACGGCAAAACATCTACTTATAAAGATATAGCAACTCTAATAGGGAACACAAACGCCTCAAGAGCAGTAGGTAATGCAAATAATAAAAATCCAATAGCAATAATTATTCCATGTCATAGAGTTATAGGAAGCAACAATAAACTTACAGGCTATGCAGGCGGTTTGGATAAGAAAGAAAAATTATTAAACTTGGAAAAAAATAACAAATAAAAAGAGGAACCTTTTATATGTTCCTCTTTTATATTTATTAATCCTTAACTTACTCAACATACATAAGAACTTGACCAAATTCAATAGAATCGCCGTTCTTAACGCATATTTCAGTAATTTTACCTGAAACATCAGCTTCAATTTCGTTCATTAATTTCATAGCTTCAATAATACAAACAACCTGACCGATAGAAACATTGTCACCAACTTTAACAAAAGGTGCATCGTCAGGAGATGGAGCAGCATAAAAAGTACCAACCATAGGAGAAACTATAGGACTTCCCTTATGAGCACTTTCTGTTTTTGCTTCACTAGCAGGCTTCGGAGTTGGAGCAACAACCTGAGATGTAACAGTTGCAGGCATTACTAAAGGAGCTGATGCTTGAACAACTTGTTGTTTTTCTCTCTTAAAGCAAACTGCTTTTTCATCATCTTCCAATGTTATTTCAGAAAGATCATTTTCATATACTATATTAGCTAATTTTTCTAAATATTCTAAATCAAATTTCATTTTATCTATCCTTAGACTCTGTCTAAATATTCATTAGTTCTGGTATCAACTCTTATTATAGTTCCGTTTGTTACGAAGAATGGAACGTTAACAACAGCACCTGTTTCCAAAGTAGCAGGTTTAGTGCCGCCTTGAGCTGTATTTCCCTTTTCAGCAGGAGGTGTATCAACTACTTCAAGTTCAACAAAGTTTGGTATATCAATACCGATAATGTTATTACCATGAAGTAAAATAGCTACATTCATATTTTCTTTTAAATATTTAACACCATCACCAATTTTGTCAGCAGCTACAGAGATTTGTTCATATGATTCTAAGTCCATCATAACATAGTCATTACCTTCTTTATAAAGGTATTGCATATCTCTTTTATCCAAAGTAGCTTTTGCAACTTTTTCGCCGGCTCTAAATGTTTTTTCTACAACGTTACCTGTTTCTGCATTTTTTAATTTTGTTCTAACGAATGCAGCACCTTTACCCGGTTTTACGTGCATGAATTCAACAACATTCCATAGTCCGCCGTCAATTTCAAGTGTTAAGCCTGTTTTTAAATCATTTACTGATATCATTTATTTTTCCTTTTCTAAGATGCATTCTCATTTTAAAATATACCATAAAAGTCTTAGTTTTCATAAATTGTAACTAAACTTTTGTTAATAAATAGTTATTTTATCTCAATAATTTGTGTATTTACAATAGGAGAAATGAAAAATCCATCATTATTTCCGGCAATAAGAAACTTATTATTGTCTAATTCTATTATTGGTGCACCATAATTTGGACAATAGAACAAATTAGGGGAATCTAATAGTTTATGATTCTCTTTATCATATAACTTAGCTTTTAAAGAGCAATCATATATTTTACCTTTCTCATATAACAATGACCATTTGTTATTAAGATTAATTTCTTCAAAATTTTCAGGAACATAAATATTTCTTTTCTTGTTAACTATATCCTGACCTTTTTTATACTTGTTAACATTCAGATTCTTTGTATCAAGAGAAATTGAATTTATTTCAATAAACTTTCTCGTATTTATATCATAAACCTCAACATTTTTTTTACCAAAACTATCTACAATAAAAACTTTATCATCGACTTGAAATAAATCTAGAGTATCATCTTTCTTTATATCTTGTAACTTAATAAATTTATTTTCAGTAATACTATATAATTCAGCTTTATTTGAGCCGTCAACACTCCCATCTATATATGTATAACCACCTAAAAGAATGACGTCTTTATTATCAAGTTGCAAAGAATTAGCATAGCTATTCATAGTTCTATCAGGACCTATACTGACAACAGCAACCTGATTACTATGAGTTGTTATTATTTTTCCTTTGCAATAATTAAGCCCAACAATAATTAAACAAATAAAAATGATAATTTTTATCTTTTTCATTTCTAAAAACCTTTCTTCTAAAATTGTTTTGAAAGATACTCAAAAACAGGTTTATTAACATGCCATAAAGTATCATTATCTTGATTTTCAGGTAATTCTAAAGTAATTGTTGGTATATTTCTTTCAACCCCTGCATAATTCCCAAAACTTCCCGGAGTCGGATACCCAATATCCGCTTGGACTTTATATCCTGTTAATTGTGATATTTTTTTCGCTAAATTTTTAGCCGGACCATCATAATTAACTATCTCAAATGGTGCATGGATAGATAATATTGCATCAATTTTATAACCGGAAAGAATTTCCATCATAAATTTTGTTTCTATCTCGCTTGCAGGCTCATCTCCGCCAAAATATTCTTTTTTATCTGACTTACACCAGTTTTTTGTAGGAAAGTTTCTGTTTAAATCAACTCCGTTTGAATTTTGTCTTTGATTTTTCTTCTTTCCGTCAGGATTTAAACATGGAATAATCAATAACTTATTTTTCATGTCAGATAAATCCATTTCTAAAAACTTATTTATTAAATATTCTCCCTGCGGTTCTTCCCCATGGAAAACACCAATAATCAATATTGTTTTATCATAGTTCTCATTTTGTGACTCCAAAAGAACAATAGAATTATTTTCCTTTGATTTTATTTCTCTGACAGTTTTGAACATTATTCACCCATTACTTTTATAAGAACTCTCTTGCGTCGTTTACCGTCAAATTCGGCATAATATACTTGCTGCCAAGGACCAAAATCCAGTCTTGAATTTGTAACGGGAATTATAACTTCATGCCCGATTAATAAACTTTTCAAATGACTGTCGCCATTAGTTTCACCTGTATTATGATGATTATAATCAATATTAAAAGGAGCCAATTCCTCAAGCCATTTATCAATATCAGAAATCAAACCCGATTCTGCATCATTAACATATACACCAGCGGTAATATGCATAGCACTTACCAAAATCATCCCTTCTTTAATTCCGCTTTCTTCAAGTGCTTGTTCTACATCTCTTGTTATATTTATATACTCTCTATGCTTTGTTGTATTAAACCATAAATATTTTGTATGAAATTTCATAGAATATCCCCTTTTCGTTTTATTATAAACATTTGATAACAAAAAGGGAAATATTGTAAAAACATTTCCCTTTTTATGTCTATCAAAATCTTAACCGGCAATATATTTAATCAAACTTCTTACACCAATACCTGTCGCATTTTTAATTCCTTCATCATTTGCTTTATCAATAAAAGCAGTACCTGCAATATCAATATGAATCCAAGGTGTATTTTTAATAAATTTAGACAAGAATATACCTGCAGCAGACGCACCGCCCATTCTTCCGCCTGTATTTTTAGTATCTGCTATATCACTTTTCAGGGTATCTCCATATTCTTCATCCATTGGAAGTTGCCAGAATTTTTCGCCTGTTTGCTTTGCAACATCAATAAATTCTTTTATCTTTTTATCATTGTTACCCATAATTCCGCTTGCAACAGTACCTAATGCAACCATACAAGCTCCGGTTAGTGTTGCAATATCAATAATTTCATCAACACCAAGTTCTTCAGCATATGCTAAAGCATCAGCAAGTGTAACTCTGCCTTCCGCATCAGTATTATCTATTTCTATGCTTCTGCCTGTTTTTGCAATAATTACATCACCTGGTTTATAACTGCTGCCTGATGGCATATTTTCACAAGCTGCAACTATCGCATGGACTTCAACATCCGGCTTTAATTCTGATATCGCTTTCATTGTTGTAATTACTGCAGCAGCCCCAGACATATCATCTCTCATTGTCAACATAGATGATGGTGGTTTTAAATCTAATCCGCCTGCGTCAAAAGTAATACCTTTTCCAACAATTGCTATTTTCTTTTTTGGATTTTGAGGTTTATATTCCATATGTATAAATTTAGGTTCATGGATACTTCCTTGTCCTACTGCAAGAAAAGCATTCATCCCCATTTCTTTTATTTGCTCCTTATTATATACAGTTGTCTTTACGTTAGAATTTTCTACCGCAAATTGAGCTAATGTTTCAGGGTATAAATACTGAGATGATTCATTAATTAAATCTCTTGCCATATTTACAGACTGTGCAACAATTAAACCTTCTTCTATACCCTTTTTGGCTTTTCTATATTTTTCATCATCTATTTCTGCAATTACAAATTCTTTTATACTATTTTCTTTTTTTTCTGATTTATACTTATCAAAACTATAAGTTCCGGATATTGCACCTTCTGCTATCATTTGAGCACAAAGCTGAGGACATAAACCAGCAACTCCTGCACCATGAAGTATAGATACAACTTTTTTTATATTTGAACCGCAAGCTCTTACAACTTTAGCAGTCAAATTTCTTATTTTAGAATATGAAAAATCAGCTTGCTTGCCGAGTCCTACTACAAATATCTTTTTCTCTTCACCTATTAATGGTAATTTATAGATTTCTCCATATTTACCTTCAAACTTTTCCTTTTTTATTACATAATCAGAAATTACATTATTGAAGGCTTTATCGACAATGCCTGTTACTCCTCCGGGATGTTTAACACCTTCAAAAAGATTAACAACTATCACATCTGCATCTATATCTAATATAGATTTCTTTTCAATTTTAACTTTCATTACTATCTCCTTAACCGTTATAATTTTCATTAAACTTTTTTATCCAGCCAAACATTACGGATAGTTCATAGGGTTTTGGCAAATACAAATCTGCCCCTGCATTTAAAACCAACTCTTTATCATGTATGGTTGTTGTAAATATAATATTTGATTTTAGATTTTGCATTTCAAATTTCAATTTTCTGCAAATTTCAAGTCCTTTTAGTGTTTCAGAATTTCCTGCATCTAAAATTATTACCGCAGGATTATAATCTTCTATTATCGAAAAGATTTCTTCAAACTCATTTACTACCTTTACATTATATCCTTGGAGTCTTGCTGTTGCTTCAAGTAATATTGATAAAGCTTCATCAGGCTCTGCTATTAGAATATTATTATTCGGTTCTTTTTCTTCAACAGCATTATCAGCACTTATTTTGGGTCTTTCCATTACATAAGCTGATTCTGTTTTATATTTTGCAAGCTTATGTGTAGATATCAATGAACCAATAACTTGTTTTAAATCATTATATTTTTTGTATTTATTTGAAATTATTCCAATACTTGTAGTAACTAATTTTACTTTATCCTCAGCTTCGTCATCACCATGCATAAACATAAAACCACGCTTTGCATCTGTTTCAGAATAAAATTTAGAAACTACCGTATCAAAAGCATATACTAAATAATTAGCAATTTTTTCGGCTTTTTCATTATTTGTAATAACAACAAAGTCTTCATCTGAAAGTTGACCTAAATAATCATTTGAATCTATTGTAGATTTTATAATTGCTGAATATGTTTGAATTAATTTATCAGTTGCAAGTTCACCATATAATTCTTTATAAAATTCAAGATTATCAATATCTATTAGCATAATTGCCCAATCAGAATCACTACTTATAGTGCGCTTTATCATTTTATAAGAAGCTTTTGAGTTTAAAAGCATTGTTCTTTCAGAGAAATATCCCTCAAAATTTCTTCTTATATGAGCTGTTATCCTAGCTTGAAATTCCTCATTATTTATAGGTTCACTAAGAAAATCATCTGCACCTGAATCTAAGATATCTATTTTATCTTGAATATGATTAGACTTTGAAAGAGCAATAATTGCAGGACGTGTATTATATGTTAGAACCCTTATTTGTTCTATTGCTTTTTTTATATCAAAAGTCAAACTATCAGAAATAAGAATTAAATCAGGTTCATACATATTCATAATATTTAGCGATTGAGCAAAATCTGAAGCTACAAAAACAGAAATTCCTATACTTTCAAGAATTTTTTTATATTTTATTGATTGTTCTTTTCTTTTATCAATAATTAAAACAACTTTAACAAGCATAAAATTACTCTTTTATTTTCTTTTTTGCATTATCATCAGGTGAAGCAAAAGGGAACTCTATTTTAAATTCACTACCATTGGAAGAACTCTCGACCGAAATTTTTCCATTCATTTTTTCAACTAAAGTTTTTGTAATA
>DVJT01000162.1 GCA_018716565.1 Candidatus Avigastranaerophilus faecigallinarum
AGTTATTGTGTGAGACACTTCATATCGAAATTCCAAATGAGTATAGATAACTGCAAATAACAGTTTGTAGGGGAGTTCTGATACTCCCCTATAAAAATGGCTATTTATCAACTGTTTGTTGTGACATAGCCTTACAAATAAAAACTGCTGTAGTCAATTTTATAATCTTTTTAACGTTATTTAAAACATAGTAAGGTTAATAATGTTTAGTGTAAAAATATACGTAAAAATAAAGGCGAACAAAGAAATTGTTGACCTCATGAACATGATATGGGGGCTTTGATTTATTATGTCTATAAATATAGGAGCTCAAATAGTATCAAAACTTGGATCACCAAATTCAAGAATTCCGCTAGCAGCAAAAGACATATTTAATTCTGCAGGCTATACATATTTTTCATACGATGCAGGAGGCAAAATTGAAGGCAAAGACAGACTTGTAGATGAAGTCGGAACTGGAGCCTTGTGGCTTTTTGGGATACCTGCATATAAAAAATTAATTGATAAAACAATATTTAAAAAAGCAGGCATTTCACCTGAAGTTGATATAAGAATTCTTAAAGATAATAACTACTTAAAAACAGCAATAGAGAATGCTCCAACACCTGCAATACTAAAAGATTTAAAAAAAGCAGGAAAAAATATACCAAGAGTAAAAGCACTTACAATGCTTAAGTTTATAATGTCACTTGGTTTAACTATGCTTTCATATTTTGCATTAACAAAATTCAAACAGAATATGACAAAAAAGAACATAGAAAAAGAATTTTTCGAAAAACAAAACGAACAACAAGAAAAATTATCCCCATACAATAATGAAAATCCTATTTTTTCTGATTTTAATCAAATAAAAAAACAAAAAAAAGCACCATCATTCGGTTCTTCATCACTTTCAAAAATAACTGAAGAAATTATATTGAATCCAATAAATAATATGTTTTTATTAGATACCTGTATATCAGGAGAAAGACTTTCCAGTGCAAGAACAAAAGGTGAATTTGCTGAATATGGAATTAAAGAAGGTTCTTTTCTATTTTTTGTATATGTAGCTGATAAATTAATAAAAAAAATAATAGAAAAAGCCTCTGAAAAATTATTAAATTGTCCAATCAAATTAGATGCAAAATTTTTATCATCTGACTTAGCAGAAAATATACTTAGAGACAAAACATTACAGGACGAAATAAAAGAATTCAGCAAAACATTCAGAGAAAATTGTGATACAAAAACATTATACGAATATATATTTAAAAATCAAAACAATACAGTAGTAGAAGCAGCAAAAAAGTCAGGTATTATTTCGACTATAAAAACAGGACAAATTGATACAAGAAAATATATAGATATAAAACAAATGAAAGAACTCTCTGAAAGTCTACAGAAATTTATATCATTATCAACGAAATCAAATAATACAAAATCCTACCTAAACAAAATAAAAGCAATAAAAGTAGGTTCAACAATGCTTAATATAGGAATATGTTGCTTATTCTTAGGATACATTGTTCCCAAAATGATGTATGAATATAGAAAAAAACACCAAAACGGCAAAAATGATTTTCACGTAAAAACAGAATACGAAAAAGAACTTGCAGCAAAACATACAAAAAACCTTTAAATAAGAAAATTATATGCTATAATATTAGTAGTAAGGAGTGTAAAAGAAATGTTGACATCATATTTAGCAATGCAAAATGCTATTTTGGCTCAAAATATTGCTACATCAAGGATGATTCAAAATGCAGATAATATGATGAAATCTGTAAGTTTTGGAAACAGTTTACCTCTACGGCCATCTTTTGCACAAGCAAATGAAGCAGAACTTCAAATAAAAACAGATGAAACAAAAGTATCTGTTTTGCAAAAAATAATTGATGCAATTCAGAAAAAATTAGGCAAAGATATCGAAAAATCAACACCTAAATATGCCGGTATTAATTACGTTGCTTAATTTCTTATTTTAATACTTTTGAGCTTTCCCTTTCAATATGATATAATCTGTCTATGAAAGGTCGTTTTTAATGCGTAGAAAACAAGCAAATAAGATTTCTTTAAAATTTATATTTTTTCTATTGTTTATATTTTCTGTAATTATTTTTTACATTAGCCAACCAAGCAACAGTAAAAAGCTCAACAAAGTAAAAACATTTGAAGAAATGTTAGAATACACTAACAATAATTCATCAAGTAAAATAGAATCAACAAAAAGAGCAGAACAGAATGAAATATCACAAAATTATAAAACAGAAAAATCTGTAAAATATCCAGAAAGAAAACAAAATATTTCAACACAAGAAATAATAACTAATAATTATGATAATTACACTGTTCAAAGAACATCAAATAAATACGATGGTCTGCTTGATTCATTATCCGAATATCCGGTAAAAAGCATAACATCTGCTACCAATATTGTAAACAAATTATTAGCATATAAAGGGTACCCACAAAATTGTTTACGAGTACTTTCAAAAGACATTGACCAATCAAGATCAAAAACAGAAGGCAGCTATCAAGTTGCAAACTTTGATTTTAGTTCAGGGAATATGTACATAAGCGAAAAAATGTTATATGAACTTGATACAAAAGTATTAATTGCAATAATAGCCCATGAACTTGACCATTTTGATAAACTTGTAAAAGTATGCAAATATATGGGACTACAACAATTTAGACAATTATTGGAAGATAATAAAATAAAAAATATTGATGTATCTTTTTGGAGCAGAGTATCAACATATGCTAACACAAAAGATTTTAATGGAGAATATTATAAAGACGCATTAACTCGATTTATAACTCAAAACGATTTAGAACTAACTAGTTCATATTCTGATTTTTACAGATTATCAGAAAATATGAGAAATCCATTAGAAATAAGTGCCTATGCTGAATCTGATTATGTATATGAACATTTTAATATACCAATAAAAGATGGTCCAATAAAGATTCTTACAAAAGAATTCAACGATGTAGATTGGGCAATATATAATATAATTTCTAATAATTCAATAATAGCAGAAGAAAGAATAGCAATTTTTGATTACTTCTTTTCAGAAGCAATACTTGCTCAAAACCCTGAATTACAAAGAACATATTATATTTGTCAAACTGAAAGGAAAGGGGACTTAACTGCTTTCTGGTATTCATTTGAAAATAGTGTAAGAAGTTTCTATCAAAAAGGAACTATGGACAAAGCTACATATAATAAAATGCTAACTTTACTTAAAATAACTGAATCAAAAGTAAAACAAGGAATAACAAATAAAGAAATAGCAACAGCACTAAAATACAAAATAAACACACTTTTCACGAATTTGGTGTATCCAAATGCCTTAAAAAATTTAGAAAAAACAACAATAAACTATTTAAAATATATAAAAGAAAATAATATAAATGACTCAGAGCAAGAACTAAAATGTATTCTAATATTAATAAATATTGAAAATAAAATAAACACAATGAATTCTGCAAATCAAGCATCATTATATTATATAAGAATTCCAGAAAGTCTAAGAAAGATATACAAAATATCAGATAAGAGACAAATGTTCATAAATATATATAACAATCCGGCATTCAAATCAACTATACAACAGAATCAAACAGAAGAAGAACATTTAGAAGAATTATTAAGACGGAACAAACTTGATATAAGAATTAATAATTAAATACAATCATAAAAGATATATACACCTCGACTAAATGTATGGTAAGACTTCCAATATAATAAAATTTATGTTTTAATTTACATATAATAGTTAGAGAATAGTATTATGATTAAGATTCTAAAAACTGAAGATAATAAAAAACTTCTAAAGCTAAGCATAAGTGAAGCAGTATCGGGTTCTTGGTTTAGCCTCATATCTCCAAATGAAGAAGAAATAAAACAAGTTTCATTAGTTCTTGGATTAGATGAAGATTTTTTATTAAATTCATTAGACTTAGATGAACGTTCTCGTATAGAAATTGAAGACGGAAACACTCTTATAATTACAAATCTCCCAATTATGACAGAAGATGGATGCTTTGATACGCTACCATTAGGTATAATATACACACCAACTTCCATTATAACAGTATGTTCAAAAGATAATAATATCCTGTCATCTTTTAATGAAACAACAGCATATTCATTTGATACAAGAAACAAAACAGAATTTATGTTAAAGATTCTGTATCGTTCAGTAAAATTCTACTTAAAATATTTAGATATAATAAATAGAACAACAGAAAACATAGAAATAGAACTTCAAAAAGCAACAAATAACAAAGCTTTATTTCAACTAATGGAAATACAGAAAACACTTGTATATTTCTCAACAGCATTAAAAGATAATGATATAGTATTACAAAAAATAATGAGAATGACAAAATCTTCCGCAAATTTATTAAAAACAACAGAAGAAGACATCGATATGCTTGAAGATGTTATTATTGATACAAGACAGGCAATCGAAATGGTAGATATGCACAGAATGATTCTTGAAGCAATGATGGAAGGTTTTGCATCTATAATAAACAATAACCTAAACTTAGTAATGAAATTTTTAGCTGCCATAACAATTATAATGTCTATTCCAACAATGATAGGCGGTCTATGGGGAATGAATGTTAAAGTGCCATATGGCAATAATCCTTATGGTTTTCTAATAGTTGTGGCATTATCAATAATAACTTCAACAGTAGTAGTATTTTATTTCAGAAAAAAAGGTATGTTTTAAAATAAAAATAAGGAAGATGAATTGAAAAACGGTTCAATATTAATAATATCAAATGATAACAAAAAAGGAATTTATATTTCAGAAAAAATAAAATTATTAAGAGAATGTGACACAATAAGAATTGTTTCATTCATAGAAGCTATATCTGTTTTAAATTCTACACAACCATCATTAATACTTGTTTATTGTTCTAATTCAGATTCAATAAGTATTATAAAAGAAATACGGACAATAAAATCCTTAGATAAGGTCCCAATAATTTTTGTAATGGATTCATTGGTAGAAGATTTATTAATGTATGCTTTTGATAATGGAATAGATGACTTTTTCTTCTTAACTGATACTGATTCAGTTATATTAATGAGAATATTTCTAACATTGCAAAAATCAATATTATATAAACAAATTGATATACACAATGAAATATTAATCTGTGCAAATATAATTGATAAACAAACAGGAATATATAAAAAAGAACAAGCCCCAATAGCATTAAGGAACTTTTTCAGCAAAAGCATAGAAGAAAACCTTGAAAATACCGTATTTATGTATATAAAACCTTTAGCAATAGATAATAAAAGACTTAATATGTCACAAATAGCATCTGTAGTAAAATCAATTCCAAGAGGAAATGATATTATTGCATATGGAAAGAGTTCAGGCTTCTATTTGATACTATATAATGCAGGTATTTCAGGTGCAAAATCAGTAGCATCAAGAATAAGAAATACCTTAGCAAACAAATGTAAAATATATGCAATTGCAGCAGAAATAACAAACTCTTTTGAAGAAATGGAACCAATACTTTATCAAAGTTTAAAAGACCAAATTGCTGCAGGAAAAGAATTTAATTATCTATATGATCTCACATTCAATGAAGCAGCAGAAGTTATAGAAGTTCGTGATGAAAACGGAAAAAAGTTTAAAGATTTTAAAAAGGAATTCCATACTAATTTTGAAAAAATTGTAGCACCTGTTTTCTACCAAACTCAAACAGCAAACGCGGAAAAGTTTCCAAATGCAAAAATTGATTTTTCTATAGAAGAAACAGAAAGTAAGTTTACTATTTCACAAGATAATATATCTAGTGAACTTATTATTACATATCCAACATACATAAAATTAATTATGGATATAAAACATAATGAAGAAGAAAAACAGCCTGAAATAAGAAGATTAACTTTTGATTTTGAGGATTTTTCAGCAGATAAACTCACACTAATACTAAATGACGTAATTAATGAATTTTCTGCAAGATTAAACCTAAATATTATGCACACAGCGGAATAAATTATGACAAACAAAAATAAATTATTAATATCTTCCTCAGCAAAAAATACAATAAGAGACTCTGTACTTTTAGCGCAAGAGCTTGGAACAGGTATTGAAATCAGCAGAGTTCCATTATTTAAAAACAAAAATCTTACGGTAAATGATACTATTGAAATTTTAAATAAAGATTTAGTAGATTTTAAAGATAGAGTAACACTGCATGCAATGTTTTCAGATGTAAATGTTGCAAGTTCAGATTGTCTATTAAGAGAAATTGCCCAACAAAGATGTATGGAATCATTGGAAATAGGTAAAGGAATAAAAGCAGATACAGTATTATTTCATACCGGGAACAAAGGCACAAAGCATTATGGTTCTATTGAAATATTTAAAAAGAATTTTATCTCTTTCTGGAGAGAATTTATAAAAGAGTTTGAAAAGGTGAATATTATAGCAGTAATAGAAAATGTATTTGAAACATCACCTCAATTTTGTCTTGATTTATTTGAAAAGATAGATTCACCATATTTAAAGCTTGCCTTAGATTGCGGACACGTAAATTTATATGCACATGATACAAATGTAATTGAATGGTTGGATGCATATGGCAATAATTTATATCACTTGCACATACACAACAATTTCAGAGAAAATGATGACCATTCTAACTTAAACAATGGAACATTAGATTATGCAACTATTCTAAAAAAGATAAAAGAATCAAAAATAGACCCAACATTTGTTCTAGAGATGTTTACTGAAGAAGATATAAGAAAGAGTGTTGACATCTTTAACAAAATAATGTTTTAATGTTCAAACTTAATTTCTTTTAGCCCGAATCCATTCAAATCAATCTGAACATTAGTCGAATCAATAGAAATCAATTCAGATTTTTCTTCATTATAGTCTATACTCCAAGTTCCAAGAAAAAGTGGTTTATCTTTAGTAAAAGCATAGGCATATACAATTAATCTGTCAGGATTATTTTTATCCCAACCAATTGGAAAAATATCCCATAAATAATCTTTTAACTCAATATGTTTATTTTGACGCCACCAATATATTATAGCTTCTCTTACTGCAGTTAATCTTTTCCAAGATTTTGATTTAAAATCATAAATAATAACATTAGTCTGCCAAGTTTCATATAAATTAGAACCTATTTTCTCTTTAAAGGCAATCTTTGTACTATCTTTAGACCAATCTATCGGAAAAAGTGTTTTAAATTGATATTCTTGTAAATAATCCATTCCAACAGTAACAATAGGATTTACATCACCTTGCATAACATTTGTTTTAAATAAAGCTTCATATGCATCATTAATATTTTCTTTAACGGGAATATAATAAGCCGATGATGATGTTTGAGAATATTTCGGATAAAAGAAACATTTAGTATACACCATTTTTTTATTATCTGGAGACAATATCCCAGGGGAAGCAATTGTCCTTTGAGCAACAAGTTTTGTTAAGTCAATATTTCTTTGACCGGGAGGTGAATTATAACTCACAACTCTATAATGAGGATCAGGTAAAATAATTTCACTATTTTGTTCAAAAGATGGTTCAGGTATTATAAAATCTTTTCTCTTTTTTTCAGCTGATAGCTTATAATAATCGTCCATTGTAATAGGCATATTAGATTTATCAATATTATGATAATAAGTCTTCTTTGATGGTGGTAAATGAAGTTTTTCTCTAACCTTTTCTTGCAAAGTTCTAGGGGCATATTCCTTTTCAGGTTCTTCAACTTTAGATGAATCTAATACTTCAGAATTTAAATATAAAGGATCAGGAATAACCTTTTCTGCTTTTACAAAAGAAGATGCCAGTATTAAACAAAATAATAAAATTAAATAATTTCTCATTAAACAAGACCTTCTTTAACAGCTTGAATTGTCGCTTGAGTTCTATTTGTAACATATAATTTTTGCAAAATACTATGAACATGCGCTTTCGCTGTAGAAAGAGTAATAACAAGTCTCTTAGCAATTTGAGAGTTATTTAGCCCTTCAACAATTAAAGCTAACACTTCAATTTCTCTATCGGTAAGGCCATAAACATTCTTTGCATTTTTATTTACTGATGAGATATTATTATCAACAGATGTCGAAGTTTGCCTTTTTACACTTGATAAAACCAACCTTGCAATAGCAGGGTCTAACCAAGCAGTACCTTCTGCTACAGCTTTGATAGCAGAAATCATTTGTTCTTCATTAGCCCCCTTCATAATATATCCGTCAGCCCCTGCAGATAAAGAATCAAATACATCATCTTCTGATTCTCTTGAAGTAAATATCAAAACTTTAATATTAGGATTAGACTTCTTAATTAAAGAAGTGGCTTGAATACCATCCATTTCCGGAAGTCCTATATCCATAAGAATAACATCAGGATTCAGATTCAAAGCAAGTTCCACACCTTTTTTACCATTTTCAGCTTCCCCTATTAAGTTAATGTCCTTCGAATTTTCAAAGACAAGAGAAAGCCCAAGCCTTACCATAGTATGATCTTCTACAAGTAAAACCTTTATACCGTCCATAATTTATCCTCATTTTTTAACATAACGGAATCAAAAAGAACAAAGAAGAATTCACTACCTTTTCCTTTATCACTTTCAAGCCAAATTTTACCGCCATGTGCATCTATAATTTGTTTAGACAAATAAAGTCCTAAACCGGTACTGATAGAACGTTTTTCCTGAGTTCCTTGTGAAAAACGCTTGAATAACTTAGGAATATCCTTCTTGTAAATACCTTCTCCATTATCTTTTACAGAGAAATGCAAGTCATTTGACTCAATTTCTGCTTTTACTTCAATGTATCCGCCATCTTGAGTATATTTAACAGCATTACCAAGTAAATTTATAATAACTCTTCTTATTTCATTTCTATCAGCCAAGACTTCTGCAGAATCTAAATTTTTATATATTTTCTCAATTTTTTGATGTTTTGAATCAGCAATTGGTAAAACTTGTTCAATACATTCATCAAGAAGTAAGGAAAAATCAAAAGGTGTTTTAACTAATTTTAAACGCCCGGCTTCATATTTATAAACTTCTAATAATGTATTAACTAAGCCAAGCATATCTTCATGACTTTTTTTCATTGTTTTTAGGAGCATTTGCTGTTTTTCATTCAACTCCCCAAGTTTCCCGTTCAGAAAATATTCTAAGGTTTGTATAGAAGCTACAGAAGGCGTTCTAAGATCATGAGTCAGAGTCGCAATAAAATCTTCTCTAAGTCTATCCATTTCTTTTTGGAAATGAACGTTTCTTATTACAAACACATATTTTTCTTGTTCATTATCAGACTTAGCCGGGATATAAGCACAACTAATCTCAACAGGAACTTTATTTCCATTAACAACATTTATAACATTAATTTCTCTTAGCAAATTTTCATCTCTACTTGAGAAAACTTCATTCCAATCTATTTCCTTTGCTTCGAAAAGTTCTTTTACATTTTTTGTTTTTAAAATTTCTTCAGATAAACCAAATAATAACTCACAAGCAGGATTTACATCTAAAACAAAACCATTAGAAGAAAGAAGTATTATTCCATCAGCACAATTAGTAATTATTGCAGATAATCGTTCATTCATCTCAATAATATCAGCTGTTTTTTCTTTTACAAGCTCTTCTAAATTTTGAGAATATTTGGTCAATTGTTTATTTGTTTCTTCTAATTTTTCTATCAAATGAGCTCTTTCATAGGCATTTTTTATATTTATAATAAGTTCATCATTATCCCAAGGTTTTTCAATATATTTATAAAGACCAACCTCGTTTATAGCTCTAATAGCATTTTCTTTATCTGCATAACCTGTAAGTAAAATCATACTGGCATTTGGGTACATTGCTTTTGCTTTTGAAAGGAACTCTAGTCCATTCATTTGTGGCATTACAAAATCAGAAATTATTACATCTCTAGAGTTTTTTTCCAAATATTTAAGGGCTTCAATAGGATCATTAAAAAAAGCAGCATCACAAAATCCTTCTAACATAAATAAAGATTTTAATGAAGAAGTAACAAGTTTATCATCATCAAGAACTAGTATTTTATATTTTTGCATACACGCTCCCTAATAAAATAATAGTTTAAAATGGTCAAAGAAACAAATATTGTTACAATATTAAGATTTCTGTTCGTTTAACTTTTGAATTTCTTGACGTCTTGACTCTAAATCTTTAATCGTAGACTCAAGTAATATAATTTCAGCTTTTAAAGATGAAATGACAGAGGGTAACTTAATATATGATTGCTTATCAGTTATTCGTCTAATATTAACAGAAAGTCTCTGAGAATTATCTTTTGCATCTTCTAATGTTTTACCTTCAGTAATTCTTCTATAATTCTCAATATTTTTTTTCGAAGAACTAATTTGCTTTTTTAACTCAAGTTCTTGCTTTCTTAAAGAATCAAGTTCACATTGAAGCTCTTTTATTTTAAGAGCACAATTTGCAGACATTACAATATTAGATTGTAATAATTCAGATATTTCAGAATCAATAGACGATTTAGCAGCAAAATTAATAATAGCCTTCATACTATTTCCTGAAGAATGAGTTTCAATATACTTAGCAGCTTCTACAAGAGTGAGATATCTTTGGTATAGTATTTGCTCCTCTTCAGAAAATAAAGAGGGATCAAATTCTATTTTTGGATATTGCAATATTTGAGACTCTAAAATAGCAATTTTTTGCTGACAATCTAATAAAGAGTTATTCAATTGTTCCAATGCAACATTTTCAGAAGCAAGCTTCATATGTGCAGAAATTATTGCATCAACTTTACTCTTAGAAGATTGCAAACTTTCAAGAGTAGGAAATTTCTCGTCAAGTTCCATAATTTGTAAATCCAAATCATCCTTTTTTGATTCTTGAAGTTCAATCTCTGAATTTAAAGCAATAATAGATTTTTTATAATCAGCAATTTTGGCTTCTTTTTCAGAAAGAGACATTTGAACTTTCGAGCTTTTTTTAGCCTTTTTAGGTGGATTTCTTAAATCATTCAAAGCATTACTAACATTGCTTCTTCTATCACGAAGAGACTGAATAATATTGGTCAACTGTTCTAGTTGATTATTCATTTGAATTCTTGCAACCAAAGCTTGATATTCATCATCGGAAGCAAGAGCATCTAATTTACATTGTAAAGATTTAATTTCTGCTTGTTTTGCAGCTATTTCATCTTTGCAACTTTGTATACTAGCATCAACGGATGAGTTAGCTTCAGATATTCTAAAATCAATGCTTGCAAGACGAGAAACCGTTTCCTCTCTTTGTCCAAATAGTCTTTGAACATATTTTAGTAAATTAGTAGCAGACATTCTACTTAATATACTTGATGCAGAAGACGACATCAAATTTGAATGAGCATATTGAAATTTATCAGGTGGCATATTTTCCTTAATAGAAGGAAACATAGCATAAAACTCAGGGAAAGACATCCCCTTTTTCAAATCATGATTACAACAATAACAAGCCTCAACCAAATTAATATCAGCATTATTATTATCTTCATCTAAATTTTGCGGAGAAACATGATCGACTGTTTTTGTTAACGGTCTCAAATTCCTTTTTAAAAGTTGAAAAGCTTCTTCAGGTTGAAGATTATATACTTGTTGAAAAATTGCTTCACCTTTTAGAAAAGATTTATCTTCGGCAAATTTCTGTAATTTTTTAAAGAAATCAATTTCCTCACGATTTTCAACTTTTTTTGCAAAAGTTAATTCATCAGAACGAAGTGCAGACTCAAGTTTTTCTAATACACTTTTAATATCACCTTGAAGACGATGTGATTTTGAACTTAACATACTTTTAGCTAGTGAATCCAATTGTGCTTCACTATATACTTTACAACCACAATATGCACAGTGATTTGTTGGATTAACAATCGATTCAATATCATAGTTTTTGGCTCGAAAAACAACTATATCTCCAGACAAATTTTTATTATTTATGCTTTGATTATTTACAGAAGAAAAAAAAGACCTATTAACAAAGCTGGTTCTAAAAGGATTAGATGTATTATTTAAAGTTAAAATTTTCATAATAAATCTCACACACTTATAGAGTGGAAAATATAAATATATGATTTTTTGTTACTTTATTAAAAAAGATTTACAAGAAAATAAAAATTATATAAAAAGAAAAGGCTGATTTCTCAGCCTTTTCTAATATAAAGATTAATATTTACTATTCAGTAATTTTATCTACAACACCAGCACCAACTGTACGGCCACCTTCTCTGATAGCAAATCTCATACCTTGTTCGATAGCTACTGGAGCAATTAGTTCAACATCCATAACTACGTTGTCACCAGGCATTACCATTTCACCATCAAATTTGATAGAACCAGTAACGTCAGTTGTTCTAATGTAGAATTGAGGTCTGTAACCTGGGAAGAATGGAGTGTGACGACCACCTTCATCTTTTGTCAATACATAAACGTTAGCAGTAAATTTAGTATGAGGTTTAATAGAACCAGGAGCTGCTAATACTTGACCTCTTTGAACTTCAGATTTATCAACACCTCTTAATAAAGCACCGATATTATCACCAGCAATACCTTCATCAAGAAGTTTTCTGAACATTTCAACACCAGTTACAGTAGTCTTTTTAGTTTCGCCGAAACCAACAATTTCAACTTCTTGACCAACTTTAACTTTACCACGTTCAACTCTACCAGTTGCAACAGTACCACGACCTGTAATAGAGAATACGTCTTCAACCGGCATTAAGAATGGTTGGTCAACATCACGTTCAGGAGTAGGAATCCAGCTATCAACTGCATCCATAAGTTCCCAAATTTTGTCAACCCATTTATCTTGACCACGACCTATTGTCGGATTTGCTTGAACAGCTTCTAATGCTTTTAAAGCAGAACCTCTTATGAAAGGAGTGTTGTCGCCATCAAATTCGTAGCTGGATAATAACTCTCTAGCTTCCATTTCAACTAGTTCTAACAACTCTTCATCTTCAACCATATCACATTTGTTCAAGAAAACAACTAACTTTGGAACACCAACTTGTCTTGCAAGCAATATATGTTCTCTTGTTTGAGGCATTGCACCATCAGTAGCTGCAATAACAAGAATACCACCATCCATTTGAGCCGCACCAGTAATCATATTTTTTACATAGTCAGCGTGCCCAGGACAGTCAACGTGAGCATAGTGTCTTGCATCTGTTTCGTATTCTACGTGAGCTGTAGAAATTGTTATACCTCTTGCTTTTTCTTCAGGAGCAGCGTCGATTTCATCAAACTTCTTCGCTTGAGCTTTACCAACAGCTGCCATACAAGATGTAATTGCTGCAGTTAATGTTGTTTTACCGTGGTCAACGTGACCTATAGTACCAATATTAACGTGCGGTTTGGTTCTTTCAAACTTTTCGCGTGCCATGAGTTTAAACTCCTTTTTCTTTAATATGTCTACTTCTTTGTATTTCTTATACGTTATACATTTTAGCCCTTGATGGGACTTGAACCCATGACCTTTCCCTTACCAAGGGAATGCGCTACCTCTGCGCCACAAGGGCATGAATGCTTGCCCAAATTTATGCGCCTTCCCAACGGGAATGCTACCTCTCCTGAAACGATACTTAATCGTTTCACTCGGCAGAGTCTCTGCGCCACAAGGGCTCATAAAAAAATGGGCAGAGGTGGATTCGAACCACCGTACACTCTCGTGAACAGATTTACAGTCTGTCGCCTTTAGCCACTCGGCCATCTACCCATATATCTTTTCCAATGTACAATCTAGAAAAAGCCGGTGATAGGAATCGAACCTACAACCTACGGTTTACAAAACCGTTGCTCTACCGTTGAGCTACACCGGCATAAATTCTATGCTTCTTGTATAATATAAAGGACAAAATTCATTGTCAAGAACTTTTTTACATTTTTTATTTAGTATCTTTTTTTAATAATTTTATCTATTATATTTAGCACTATAACTATTTACCAATTCAATATTAAAGGTTATCATGATAAATAATAATTCATAGGAGGAAAATTAAGCATGGTAAATGTATTAGAAATTACAGATGAAACATTTGAAACTGAAGTTTTAAAAGAAGAGAAACTAACACTTGTAGATTTTTGGGCAACTTGGTGTGGACCTTGCAGAAAGCTTTCCCCTGTAATCGATGAGTTAGCAAATGAGTTTGATGGCAAAGTTAAATTTGTAAAAATAAAAGCAGATGAAAATATAAAAACAGCTCAAAAGTACTCTATAAGCGGTGTCCCTTGTATCTTAATATTTAAAGAAGGGAAACCGGTAGAACGAATAGTAAATATTGTTCCAAAATCAATAATTATAAATAATCTAAACAAACATTTATAGGTTAATATCATATGTCATACCAGCAATCAAATAAAGACTTTTTTAGTTATCAGGGAACAATAAACAGAAAAGACTATACAATTAATATGCTGATTGTAATTGCATTATCAATTGGAATTTCTTTAGTTAGATTTGATAATTTTGTACCTTATATAAAGCCAGAATTCTTATACAAAATTTTAATGTTTATGGTTAATTTATTTCAATTTGTAATGTTAATGTCTGCAATTTCTCTTATTTATAGAAGAATAGCTGATTTTTCAATATTAAGATCACCAAAATATATTGATTATATGAAAAAGACATTTTTTATTTTATTTGTTTTCCCAATTTTATACTTATTTTGCTTTAGATTTTTTATTGATATAGTCCCCTTTCTTCAAAATATAATGGATATTTTTGTTATTTTCTTTTTAGCCCCCTTAGGTGTAATTACAGCATTCTTAATAGCATTTATAAAAGGATCTTAGGTACTTACCTTGATATTTAAGAAATGATATTTTATAATAGTCAAAAAGGGAATAAAAAATGAGTGATGATAGACTTTTTGTATCAAACAATGCAATAGGAAGAAAATGGTATTTTATAAATATATTTATTCTTACAATTATTGCTTTTTTAACTCAAACAATATTCATCAATTATATAATTCCAAATGTTACAAGCGAAGTGCATGAAATTATTGCAAAATGGATATTATATATTGCATATTTATTTTTTCTTATAACTTTTTTTGCACTTATTGAAAGACGACTTTTTGATATTTGTGGTAAAAGAGATACAAAAGTATATAAAAATACATCTGCTATACTTAAGTTAGCTGTATTTTGTCAAATTCTTTCTTTGTACTGTCAATGGCAAAAACCTACAATACCAATTTCATATTCAACAATAGACTTTATTGCAATGATAATGGATCTTATATTTTTTATAGTTGTCTTTATTTTAGGTTTTATAAAAGGTAAAATTTCCTGTCTTACATATGAAGAATATAGACAAAAAATAAAATACGAATAAAATGAAGAAAATATTCTGGCACTTATATAGAAAAATAAACAGACTACCTAAAATGGTAAGGATTGAAGCTTGTAGTCTATGCCAACTGGATTGTAAAGATTGTTATATGCGAAATTCGCAGAATAGAACAATTATTGGAAATGGATATTTAAAATATGAAAAATTCAAAAGTTTCATAGAAAAAAATCCATATGTTGAATCTATAGAATTATCATTTAGTGGTGAGATATTCCTAAATCCAGAATTAATTGAAATTATAAAATTTGCACATAGTAAAAATATTCAATTAACAGCATTTAACGGCGTTAACTTTAATAATATTTCAGATGAGATATTAGAAGTCCTTGTAAAGTACAAATTTACTGGTTTAACAATTTCAATTGATGGAGCAAGTAATGAAACTTACATCAAATATAGAAGAAACGGTAATTTTAATGACTTGATATCAAATATAGAAAAGCTAAACAAATATAAAGAGAAATACAACAGCAAGTTTCCAATACTTAGGTGGCAATATATAGTTTTTGAACATAATAGAAAAGAAATAAATCAAGCAATTGATTTAGCTATTGAATTAAAAATGGCTGACATATATTTTAAAAATCCCTGGAATAAAGATATACAAATCTATAAAATACCTGAAAGCAGTAAAAGGAAACTTCTTGAAATGAAAAACTCTTTGGAATCAGATCAAGAAGTAAAAAATATTTTATCAAAAAATCAAATTCCAATATGTAATCAACTTTGGATACAACCACAAATAAACTGGGACGGAAGGTTACTAGGATGTTGCTGTTCAACAAATAATGAATTAAACATTAATGTTTTTGATACAAACTTAAAAAAAGCTTTAAATTGCAAGCAAATGAAATATATGAGAAATGTTCTAAAAGGAAAAGAAAAATCAGTAAAGAATATAGCATGCGAGAAATGCATTTTTTTTGAAGAAATATACAAAAGAAAGCAGTTTGTAAACGAAAAAGAATTTAAGTTTGGATAAATTAATAATACACATGGTATAATCACCTTTATTACATAGAAGTAATCATATAAAATCAAATAAAATGAAAAGGAAAAAAAAATGCCCCAAAAGTATATTTATTTTGTTGATGTAACAAATCGAGACGGAGTACAAACATCAAGATTAGGATTAGCCAAATTACAGAAAACTATTATCAACCTTATGTTGGATGACATAGGTATAACTCAGTCTGAGTTTGGATTCCCAACAACCAAACACGAAATAAATTACTTAAACGGCAACTTAGAATTAGTAGATAGAGGGGTTATAACAAAAACTAAATTATCAGGCTGGATGAGAGGAATAGAAGAAGATGTTCTACTTTCGTTTCAGAATGTACCAAGATTAAAGAATATAAACCTTTCTGTATCAACATCCGATCAAATGATAAAAGGAAAATTTGGCGGAAAAAAGACTCGTGAAGATATAATAAAATCAACAATAAAAGCACTAGACACGGCAGTAGCTTGCGGTGCACAAATAATAGGTGTAAATGCTGAAGACGCATCAAGAACAGACATCGATTATTTAATTGAATTTGCATTAGAATCTAAAAAACATGGTGCACAAAGATTCAGATACTGTGATACATTGGGCTATGATGACCCAATAAGTGCATATGAAAGAATATTAAAAATTGCCCAAGAAACAAAAATGGATATCGAATTGCACTTCCACAACGATTTAGGAATGGCAGCAGGGAATTCCGTAATGGGAGCAAAAGCAGCTATTGATGCTGGAGTTAACGCATATATCAATACTGCTATAAACGGAATGGGTGAGAGAGCCGGTAATGCTGATCTTATTTCTTGTTTACTCGGGGTACTAAAATCAAGCGGAATGCACGGAAGATATGAAATAGATCCAAATATAGATTTATCAAAGACATGGAAACTTGCAAAATATACTTCATACGCATTTAATGTTCCGATTCCGATAAATCAACCAGCAACGGGTGATAATGCGTTTGCACATGAATCAGGAATACACGCAGATGGAGCATTAAAAGATCGATTAAATTATGAATTATATGACTATGCAGAGCTAGGAAGAGGCGAGCCTGAAATTGTTGAAACAGGTAGAATGATAACAACAGGTGAATATGGCGGTATAAAAGGTTTTAGGAATGTATACGAAAAAATGGAAATAGAATTCCAAGATGAAGACGAAGCAAGAAATATCCTAGAACTTGCAAGGTATGCAAATGTACATACACAAAAGCCATTAACACAAAGTGAATTAAAATTCATATATTATTATCCTGATATAGCAGCAAAAATAATGACAGTAACACCATACTATATGCCAACAGGAAATCTAAAGAAAAGAGTTGATAACAACTTTATAACACAACCGCATCTATTTGTATAAAGGAAAAAAATATGGGACAAACAATAGCAGAAAAAATACTATCCGCACACGCAGGGAAAGAAGTAAAACCGGGAGAACTGATTATTTCTAATATAGATGTAGTAATGGTTCAAGATGGAACAGGACCATTAGCAGTAAGTGAATTTAAAAAACTTGGAAAAACAAAACTAAATAATCCACAAAGAACTATTTTGTTTATAGACCACGCAGCACCAAGTCCAAGAAAAGAATTATCAAATTCACATAAAGTCTTAAGAGATTTTGCAAAAGAATACGGAGCTATCCTATCAGAAGTAGGTGAAGGCGTATGTCACCAAAGGCTTATAGAAAGTTATGTTAATCCAGGCGAAACATTATTAGGTGCAGATTCACATACGTGTACATCTGGTGCATTAGGTGCTTTTGCCACAGGTGCAGGTTCTACAGATATTGCAGTAGTAATGGGATTAGGAAGAACTTGGTTAAAGGTTCCAGCAACATTTAAAATTGTTGTAGAAGGAAGTTTTCCTAAGGGCGTATATGCAAAAGATTTAATTTTACATTTAATTGGATTGATTGGTGCAGATGGTGCTACATATAAAGCATTGGAATTCACAGGGTCCGGTGTAAAGAATATGACAATGGCTGATAGATTTACAATATCAAATATGGCAGTTGAAGCCGGAGCAAAAGTCGGATTATTTGAAACTGATGAAAAAACATATGAATACTTAAAAGAACAAGGCAGAGCAGATAAATATAAAGAAATAAAAGCAGATGAAGATGCCGTTTATGAGAAAGTAATAAATATTAATTTGAATGATTTAAAACCGACAATTTCTTGCCCACATACAGTTGATAATACGAAAACCATAGATGAAATGGAAAAAGTAAAACTTGACCAAGTATATATAGGAACATGTACAAACGGAAGAATAGAAGATCTTCGAATTGCAGCCCAAATATTAAAAGGTCAAAAGGTAAATAAAGATGTAAGATTATTAGTAGCACCGGCATCAAGAAAAGTCTTTTTACAAGCATTAGAGGAAGGATTGATTTCTACATTTGTAGAAGCAGGAGCTGCAATAGTAACATCAGGATGCGGAGCTTGTGTTGGTGTTCACGCAGGAATTTTAGGTGATGGTGAAGTTTGTTTAGCAACTCAAAATAGAAACTTTAGAGGGAGAATGGGAAATACTGAAGGATTTATCTATCTATCATCTCCAGCGACAGCAGCATACAGTGCAATTAAAGGGTATATAGCCGATGTAAGGGAGGTTTTATAATGGAACTAAAAGGTAAAGCATTCAAATTTGGAGACGATATCTCAACAGATCATATTGCTCCCGGCAGATTATTCCATTTACGTTCAAATCTTCCGGAATTAGCGAAACATGTTTTAGAAGATGCAGATCCCGAATTTGCTTCCAAAATGAATAAAGGTGATTTTGTAGTTGCCGGTAATAATTTTGGACTAGGTTCATCAAGAGAGCATGCTCCACAAATAATAAAAATTGCAGGTGTTGGTGCAGTATTAGCAAAAAGTTTTGCAAGAATTTTTTATCGTAATGCAATCAATATTGGATTATTATTAATAGAGTGTGATACAGATAAGATTGATGCAGGTGATGAACTTGAAATAGATGTAAAACAAGGTTTTGTTAATAATAAATCAAAGAATATAAAATTACCGTTTGCACCATTACCTGATGTAATGATAAAACTACTTAATGAAGGTGGTCTAATTGAACATCTGAAAATACATGGTGATTTTGATTTAGTCTAGGAGAAAACGAATGCAAACAGTAACATTAATTCCAGGAGATGGAATAGGACCGGAAATAACAGAATCGGTTACCAAAATACTAAACGCAGCTGGTGCTAAGATTAATTGGGATATACAATCAGCCGGTGCAGATGTGGCTGAAACAGAAGGTTCACCACTTCCGGATAGAGTAATTGAATCAATAAAAAAGACAAAAGTAGCATTAAAAGCACCGGTTACAACTCCTATAGGGAAAGGATTTAGGAGTGTAAATGTAGCATTAAGAAAATCGCTTGATTTATATGCTAACTTACGTCCTTGTAAAAACATAGAAGGAATAAAAACCCGCTTTGACAATGTAGACATAGTAATAGTAAGAGAAAATACAGAAGATTTATATGCCGGTATTGAAAGACAAATTGATAATGATACAGCTGAGTCAATAAAAATAATTACAAGAAATGCTTCAACAAGGATTGTAAAATTTGCATTTGAATATGCAAAAAAAAATAATAGAAAACTTGTAACTGCTGTTTCTAAAGCAAATATATGCAAATTATCTGATGGATTATTCCTTGAATGTGCAAGGGAAGTTGCAAAAAAATATCCGCAAATAAAATATAAAGAAATTTTAGTAGATAATCTTTGCATGCAATTAGTTCAGAAACCCGAACAATTTGATGTTCTTGTTCTTCCAAATTTATATGGTGATATTGTTTCAGATTTATGTGCAGGTTTAATTGGCGGTTTAGGTATTGCTCAAGGAGCAAATATTGGTTCAAATGCAGCTGTATTTGAACCAGTTCATGGAAGTGCACCCGACATAAAAGGACAACATAAAGCAAATCCTACAGCACTTTTATTATCAGCTATTGAAATGCTAAAATATATAAATCAAAATGATGTTGCATACAAAATAGAAAAATCGCTTTTCAAAACCATAAAAGAACGCAAAATTCTTACCCCTGACTTAGGCGGAAATGCAACAACTACTGAATATACAAATGAAATAATAAAAAACTTGTAAAGTTTTATTAACATTTATATATAAGAATGATATACAAGGCAATTTCGCCTTGTATTTTTTTTTTATATATTTAACGAGGATAAATTATGAACATTTCAGGAATTTTACAAGGTTTTTCAGCATACTTAGAAAGTTTAAATGAGTCATCAGACAAAGCTTA
>DVJT01000163.1 GCA_018716565.1 Candidatus Avigastranaerophilus faecigallinarum
TGGTATTATTTGTTTTTATAATAATATCTTTAAAGTCTGAAACTGCTTTCCACCCCATAATATTGGCAAGAGTAATTATTCCAATATTATCTTTTGTTATTTCATATTCCATTGTTTTTATCGGAATTGATCTTCTTTTCACTTTTTTTGTAATTAATATATTGTTTCTCTTTATTGTGATTTCAATCTCTTTATTGTGAGAGTTTTCTATAGTATTTATAATTGTTTTCATTTCTAATTTGTCTGTTTTTTCCCCATTAACAGAAACTATAGTATCGCCGGGGAGAATATTTGCACTTTGTGCAGGTGAATTATCCATAATATGGTTTATAACAATTTCGTTACCTGATTTATTGAATAATATGCCAATACCTGTAATCTCAGAATCAATTATCATTTTCTGTTTTGAAAATAATGTCGATTGTAAAAATTTATTATATGGATCATTTAGACTTGCAAGCATGGTGTTAATTGCTATATCAGCGTCTTCAATTGTTTTTATATGTTTTATGTATCTAATTCGCCATCTTGTCCAATCTTGATTGTTTAGTGTCTCATCTACATATGAGTTTTTTATTATTCTCCACGTATTTATAAATAGCCTTTGTGGGGCAATATTCTGTGATATTGTTATTTTTTGCAATGTCTTAGGTATTATGTCGAAGTTGACATAATTTTCAGTCCTAAAAAAAAAGTTAAAAACAACTATTGTTATAACTAAAAATACAGAATAAAATATTATATTCTTTTGTTGAATCTCTTTATTCATGAACCTTGCACCCATATGTATTTTATACTCTTTTATTTTTTTGTACAATTATTTTCTGTTAAAAACTTTTTTTTATCTGATATAATATAGTTTATGAAAAAGTTATTTAAAGATTGTCTTTATATACTTTTTGTTGTGATGGTTATGTTCTTTCTTAGTGACCAGCCATCATTTTCACGCACGATGAAGTTTGTTCAATTATCTGATATTCATTATTCTTTGGTAAGAGATGATACCAGCTATAAACTTTTATCTAAAACGAGACCTTTGTTAAAAGATGCTATAAAACAAATTAATGCTCAGAAAAATGTTAAGTTTGTTATGATTACAGGTGATGGTATTGATAAACCAACTAAAGACTCTTTATATAGTCTAACAGAGGAACTCAATACTTTACATGCACCTTGGTATTACGTTTTAGGTAATCATGATACTTCAACTGACGGGTTTCTTACAAAAATAAGATTTGTTGAAATTCTCAAAGAAACAAATCCAAATTATGTTTTTGATTCTACTTATTATACATTTAAACCGCAAAAGGGTTACAGAGTAATTGTATTAGATGGTGCAAAGAATAAAGGTATTTCTTCTCATGGAATTTTGCCTAAGGAACAATTACTTTGGCTAGATAATGTTTTGAGTAAGTCTAAGAATGATACGGTTTTAATTTTTATACATTTCCCTTTACTTCCTCCTTATGAATCAAAAGGACATGAAATTTTAAATGCAGATGAATTTAAGTCTGTATTAAAAAAATATGATATGCCAATTGCTATATTTTCAGGGCATTATCATGCTGCTAAAATTACAAAAAGAGGGAATATTTTACACGTATCCTCGCCATCATTAGCCGGTTATCCTAATTCTTTTAGAGTTATAGAAGTTACAAATAAAGCAAAACAGACAATTTTTAAGTTTGATTTCTGTGAAACTAATATGAAAGATTTACAAATGAAAACTAAAATTATGACTTTTGGTGGTGCCATATATTATGGAAAACCTAAAGACAGAAACACAACAATAACAATAGAAAAAAAGTAGGAACTTATGAAAAATTCTGATTTTAAAGTTAAATTTTGGGGTGTTAGAGGGTCTTATCCTGTTGTTAATAAGGATTTCTTGAAATATGGCGGTAATACTTCATGTGTTGAAGTTGTTGTTGCATCTCACCGTATAATCCTTGATGGAGGAACAGGTCTTATTGCTTTAGGTGATAAAATTTTTAAAGAACATATATCTTCTGCCGGTAATGTCTTTGACAGAAACCCAATGAATATTACTATGCTTCTTAGTCATATTCATCAAGATCATATTCAAGGCTTAAATTTCTTTAAACCAATTAATATCTTAACAACTAAATTTTCTTTATTTGGATATAGCGGTTTTGATTCATCTTTGGATGAAACTTTATCTGAATTGATTTATGGCAAGTCTTTTCCCATAAATTTGTATGATATAACAGCTGATTGTAGTATTACAGATATTACAGAGTCAGAAGTTATTATTTTAAATAATGACAATTCTAAACCTATTCTTAAAAGGATTTCCAGTTTAGATGATATAAATCCTAAAAATGATGAAGTTGTAATTTCATTTATGAAATCTAATTCACATCCTAATTTTGGTGTTATGTGTTTTAAGATTAGTTATAAAGATAAGTCATTGGTTTATGCTACGGATACAGAATGTTATATTGGCGGTTCAAAAAGATTGGAATTATTTGCAAAAGATACTGATCTGTTAATTCATGACAGTCAGTATACTACAGAAGATTATTTATCAAGTGTAGCGCCAAAACAAGGTTTTGGACATTCAACTTTTGATATGGCTTATGATGTTGCTGTTTCTGCAAATGTAAAACAGCTTGCATTTTTCCATTTTGATCCTTCTTATAACGATGAAAAATTGACAAATATTGAAAATTTCTTTAAAAATAAAAATAAACATTATTTCTTTGCAAAAGAAGGAATGGAAGTTTGTATTTAAAAAAAATATTTATAATCTTGTTTTGTTTATTTTTTTATGGACGGTATTGTTTTGCTAATCAAACAATTGAAGCAGAGAATAATGCGTTTAGACATAATAACCAAGGGATTTTATATTTAAAAGAAAAATATTACTTTGGTGCTATAAAAGAATTTAAAATTGCTATTGATTTGTTGCCGAATTCTCAGGCGACAGCTGTATATTATTCTAATTTAGGCCGAACATATGAAGAAATTGGTTATCCTGAACTTGCTCGTCCTTGTTTTGAAAAAGCTGTCAGTATAAATGTTTTATGTTTTGATTATTATTTAAAATTAGCTCAAAATTATAAAAAACTTGATATTGTTAACGAAAAGTTGTTAGAATTTCAAAATAAAACTGATTCTCCTTTAAGCCAGATTATGGTTGGGCTTCTTTTTATACAAAAAGGTGATGTTTCTACCGGAGTTACTGTGTTAGATGACTTTTGTGATAAAGAACCTAATCTTTTAATTACAATTGGTATAAAAGAATATTTAAGTCAAATTACGAAAACTTTATAAAAGTTTTTTGTGATGAGAATCAGTTCCGCCTGTTTTTATTAAATTATATTTTTCTGCAATATTTATTATTGTAGATTTTAAATGAAATTTTAGTATTCCTCGTAAGCCTCTATATGGGTAATAAGTTTCTATACCTTCGAGTCCTAAGTTAATTAAACTTTTAATAAATGAATCAATATCTATACACCAATAACAAGCAGGGTGTGCTAAAACTGCAATTCCTCCTGCTTTATTTATTTTCTCTATTACTGTTTTGGGATTTCTCAATTTAAATATTCTGTATAAATTAAATCTTTTACCTAAATTATTTTTTGCATATAAAGATTTAATTTCTTCATTATCAATGTCTATTCCATAACCCAAAATGTGAATTAGTACCCCTTTATAAAAACAATCAAATTCAACTGCGGGTATAACTATTTCTTCTTTTAAAATATTTGTGGATAAATATGCGTCAATAGTATTATGATCAGAAATTGAAATATATTTTTTATTTTTTTCTTTTGCTTGTTCTACAATTTCATATGGAGTCATTTCTCCATCAGATTCACAAGAGTGAATGTGCAAATCAACATTTCGGTAATAATCTTCTTCTTTAAAAGATAATAATAAATTTTTTAAATCTTCTTTTATCATGATAAACTTAACTCAATAATATATAAATATATGCTAATATAAAACTTAAAAAAGAGGAAGTATGGCAAGAAAAAAATCTAACAAAATAATTAATGTTTTTTCTATATTTTTCTCAAGTGTAAGAACTTATTTCTTATATTTGGATCAATGTGTTAAATATTTATCTTTTCCTATTTTAGGGCAGTTAATAAGTTTAACTGTATTATTTATAATTGTCTATTATTTTAATACTAATATTGATAATATAATTAAGCTTTCTCCTTTCTTTGAAAATTCTAAACATTTATATTCTTTGTTTGGTATTGTATTATTGCCATTTTTTATTGTTTTTATTAAAGCTCTTTATGACTATATTATTGCTTTTTGTGCTTTAAATATATTGTTTTATACTGTTTCTAACAAAAAGAAAGTTAAAGATATTGATTTTGATGCAAATAAAAAAGTAATAGAACGTAAAATTGTAAATTATATCATATTAATATTTTTTGTTATATTAATGTTGTTTGTTCCTCCGCTTATATTTATTGCGCCTATAACTTGGATATTTTTATGTTTAGCTTTTCAAGTTCTTTCTTTTGAAAACGAAATTTCAGCGAAAAGAGCAATATCAAGAAGCATTGAACTTGTCAGAGGAAATGTATTCTCAACTTTAATATTATTGATTTTGTGTGGTTTTATTACATATTGGTTTTTGCCAAGTATGTTTGTTTGGGCTTGCGAAAAAGTTTCTTTTATTACATTTTTAATTGGAAGATTTGAAGCTTTTGTTGATTTATTAAATCTTGATGCATTAAACGATATTTTAGCTTATGTTAATATTACTCTAGATTCTATAACAATATCCAAGTACCTTGCGGAAATGGTTGTTTCTATTGTTGTTATTTCGTTTACACTTCCTTTTAGATGTTGTTGTTTTACTCAATTATATAAACTTTATGATTCAGAAAAAATTAAAGATTTCTCAAAAGAATCCGATGAAATAATTGCAAGGGCAACGGGTAAAAAGAGAAAGAGTTAGTTAGGGATAATGTTTAAATGTAAGAAATGTAATTCAATTGATAAGTTTGAATTAATGTTCAGTCCTTCTTATAATGGTTCTAAGGAATTTGAAGTTACATATACAAAAAGCAATGATATAAAAATAAACGTTGATGGTTATACTTTTATTCCTGATTTGGCATTTATGAATAATCATGCTGTTTGTCGCTATTGTGGGAATATAAATTGCTGGGATTATAATTAATGTTGCATTTGCAACAAAATATTTTGCTTGAGTTTTTAAATTTGATATAATTCCTTTATTAATATTAAATTTTATGTATTGGTAATTATTTTGATTAATAAGGAAATTTTATGAAAAAGAGAAAACAAAAAAAAGATTATTCTATTTTTATACATATAACTTTTATAATAATTTTATTAACTATTGGTGTTTTTATATATATTGCTGGAGGGAAAAATGATTTGGAGACGTTTAAAAAACAAGTTGAGGAATCATCGCCCAAGAAAATAATAGCTAATGATATTAATCGAACACCAAAGCTTAATGAAAAAGAAAAATCTCAATATAAAAAATATAAGTATAAGTATACCTATAATATAGAAATAAAAGGGTATGTTAAACGTATGGAAATGGAAATACCTATTCCTGTTAATGAAAATGAAAAACAATATCTTTCAAATGTAAAAGTATCAGTTAAACCATCCAGATTATATAGTGATGGAGTTAATACAATTGCTCAATATATTTTTCAGGATATTGAGTCTCAAAAAATGAATATTGTTTTTGAAGGTGAGGCAAATGTTAGAACGTATAATATAAAAACTGCAAAAGCATTAAATAAAAATATATCTCCGGAAAAAGATTTGAGCAGGTATTTAAAACCCGAAATTTTAATTGAGTCTAATGATCCTTATATTATGAATATTGCAAGAAGGATTAAAGGTGATTCTCAAGAAGAAATTTTGCAAAATATATATGAGTATATTCAGGATAATATGCAATACAGAATTATAAATAATGTAAGTGCAAAAAAAGCTCTTCAACAGGGTTATGGAAAATGTAGTGAATATGCTGCAATAATGATTGCTTTATGTAGAGCAAAAAAAATACCTGCTAGAATGCTTTTGGGAAATATTGCCAGAGAAAAGTTTCCACAGCATAATTGGGTTGAAGTTTATTATGATAAATATGGTTGGGTTGTTTATGATCCAACTGTAAGTCCTGTGAATGTAAAAGTATATAATAATAGTGGAAAGATTACAAAAGTTGAAAAAAGATATGATACTTCACCTGATTTAAATTATATAACTGCAGGAAGGAATAAGCTTTCTACATATACAACTTCTTATTCGGTTGGTGATTCCCAAAATGGTTCTGTCATTGTTAGAGAGGATATTAAAATAGAAAGAATATAATAAACTTATAAGAATTTATATAATATGCAAAAATAAAACGAGCAATATTAATCTTGCCCGTTTTATTTTTTAGAATATATTCTTGCGTATTTATAAAAAAAAACACACCCATTGGGTGTTATCTTTTAAATGGAGCGAGAGACGAGGCTCGAACTCGCGACATCTTCCTTGGCAAGGAAGCATTCTACCACTGAATTACTCTCGCATCCTCTTATGGATTTTATTATACATGCACAATTTTTTATTTCAAGTCTTTTTTTATAAAATGATTTAATTTAGTTATCTTCCTAATAATAAATCAATAACATTTCTATATCTTACAGTTGTGTAACTGCCATCTTCGTGTTCTATAACTTTTTCTTGTCTTGCTTTTATTGCTGATTCATTGAAATAATTTATTATTCCGTTAAACATTCCTGCTTGATATGCGAAATATATACCTGCAAAAATAATTATCCAAACAACTAATTTAAACATATATCTACCTCTTTTTATATTAAGATAGTTTATTTTTCTGTTTTAGTCAAATCTTTATTTTTAATTAAATATGGTTTTACAAAATTATATGTTCCATATATGGAAATTAAACTTGCTGCTATTTTTAATCCTTTTGTTAGTTTGCCATCTTTTAAAATTGAAGCAATTGCGTTGATTGTAGTGCCTGCGGTAAAACATAGATAACCTTTAAATATTGCCCTTGGAGTTGTTACCATGTCATTTAAATCATTCTTGTTCACAACTTTTTCGCTAAGTATGTCTAAGATGTCAGGTTTATATTCCTCTTTTTTATTAGGTTGTTCTGTTTTTTTTATATAATTTCTATTTATATTATTAGTTGTAATATTAGAAAAATTGTCAAAAACATTCATATTCATATATCCTTGTTAATGTTATAAAAATTGAACAAAAAATAATTTGTCACTCTCAAATTTAGTATTTATAATAAAATAATAGTGAAAGAGGATATTTTATAATGATAGTAGAAAAAGAACTGGGAATTCTTAATCAATATCTTGTCAATAGTTTGGTTGATGATAAAAATCGTATATCGGAAGATATTTGTGATTATTTATGTTCAAAGTCAAAAAGAATAAGACCTGTACTTGTCTTTCTTTTTGCAAAAGCAATGGGTATTGATCTAGATGATAAAGTTTATCATCTGGCATGCAGTGTTGAATTGGTTCATAATTCTACTTTGGTTCATGATGATATTCTTGATAATGCAGACACCAGAAGAGGAAAAGTTTCCTTAAACTATAAGCTTGGTAATAATTTGAGTGTGCTGGCAGGGGATATTTTGCTTTCTGTTGCATTAAGAGAACTTGTTAAATGCGGTAGTGTAGAAGCTATTGATGCTTTTGCAGAATCTATATATTTGATGTGTAAAGGTGAAATAAATCAGAATTTTACAATTGGGAAACTTCCTACTATGGAAGAATACATTCAGAAATCCGAATATAAAACAGCAGAACTTTTCAAAGCTCCATTAACATCACTTTGTTTAATTAAAAATAAATCAGCAAAAGATAATGTTTTATCTTTTGCAAGAAACTTTGGTATTGCATTCCAAATAAAAGATGATTTGCTTAATATATTGAAAAATGATCCTACAAAACCAGTTATGAGTGATATTCATAATGGCATTTATACAGCTCCTGTTTTGTTTCTTAATAATGATATAAATTGTGTCTCAGAACTTTCTGAAGATCAGATAATAGAAAAATTGCAAGCAAATCATCTTTT
>DVJT01000164.1 GCA_018716565.1 Candidatus Avigastranaerophilus faecigallinarum
ATTTATTATTTCCTTAAATCGTGTGCATTTTATCAAAAATTTCTTTTTTTTGAATCCAAATTTCCATACCTAATTTTTGTCCGGATTCAACAACAGCTTCTTTTATTTCTTTGAAAGAATATTTTGATTTGCTGATATCTGCAAGCAAAAACATCATAAAACAACCTTGCATAATAGTTTGTCTTATGTCTTCTATATTAACTTCGTATTTAGCAAGAACAGATGCAATTTCAGCGACTATGCCAACTCCGTCTTTTCCTGAAATAGTTACAATGATTTTATCTTCGCTCATTTTCGCTCCAATCTGATTTATAACTATATTTTATTCGTAAAACGGACTAAAAGCAATCATTTAGAACTTAAAATCACGTTCGCCATTTATTATTTTTTCAAGATTTTGTATTACAATCTGCTTCCTATTTTCATCTTTAAGTTTGTCGATTTCTTTTAAAAGAAGTTTTTCGCCTGTTTGTTTTGTTTTTTCAGAAGCATAATCAACTAAGTATTCTTTTAATGTCATTATTGCATTTGGATGGCAGAAATTATGTATTTGTTGATCTTTACAGATAGACATAAATCTTTCGCCTGTTCGATTATTTCCGTAACAAGCTGTGCAAAAACTTGGCAGATAATCTAATTCCATTAACCAATTTACTACTTCATCAAGTGTTCTGTTATCATTAACTTCAAATTGACTTGAATCTTCATCTTCTTTTTCGGGTTTATAGTATCCGCCGACACTGGTTTTTGAACCGCCTGATATTTGTGAAACACCAAGTTCTAGTAAAGATTTTCTGCATTCTTTGTTTTCGCGTGTTGATATTATCATACCGGTATATGGTACTGCTATTCTTATTACTGCAACAATCTTTTTAAAAGTTTCATCATCAAGCCCGTTTGCAAAACTATTTGGGTCTATATCATCAGCTTTTCTTATTCTTGGTACGCTTATAGTGTGCGGACCTACGCCATATAGTGCTTCTAAGTGTTCTGCGTGCATTAAAATACCTGCAAATTCATATTTGTAATTTTCAAGTCCGAATAAAACTCCGATTCCAACATCGTCAATTCCGCCTTGCATTGCTCTGTCCATTGCTTCTGTATGGTAAGCATAATTATGTTTTGGACCTGTCGGATGTAATTTTTCATAACTTTCTTTATTATATGTTTCTTGAAATAATATATATGTACCTATTTTAGCTTCATGTAATTTTCTATAATTTTCAACTGTAGTTGCCGCAATATTTACGTTTACTCTTCTTATTGCTCCATTTTTATGTTTTATAGAATATATTGTATTAATTGATTCTAAAATATATTCAATAGGGTTATTAATCGGATCTTCACCTGATTCAATTGCAAGGCGTTTATGTCCCATATCTTGAAGTGCAATTACTTCATTCCTTATTTCTTCCTGTGTCATTTTTTTTCTTGGAATATGAGTGTTTTTAGCGTGGTATGGGCAGTATGTACAACCGTTTATGCAGTAGTTAGAAAGATATAAAGGTGCAAAAAGAACAATTCTGTTACCGTAAAAATCCTCTTTTATTTGTTTTGCAAGAGTGAAAATTTCATTATTTATTTCATCATTATTGCAAGCTAATAAAACAGATGCTTCTCTATGCGTTAGTCCCTTTTTAAACTTTGCTTTTTCTAAAATTTCATTTAGAAGAATTTTATTATCTTTATTTTTCTCAGCATATTCTATAGTATCTAAAATTTCTTGATGAGAAATAAATTCTTCTGCTTTTGTAGATTTCGGATTATACATTTTGACGCCTTTTTTCATCTACAGTATAACTCAAAAATTAAATGTATCCAAAAAGGAAATGATTAAAAATAGTTGAATGATAAACTATTTATTGCTATACTCAAGAAAAGGCGGTTGATTATGAAGAAAGATCTGGATTTATATTTTGAAAAGCAGAATGACAGCTCAAAATTGATTTATACAATTGGGCTGTTATGGGGACAAATTTCTAATAAACTGGATAGTATACTTTCTAAATATAATTTAAATATTTCAAAATTTAACATATTAATGATTATTAAACATATAGGGGGTAAAGACGGTATTCAACAAAATGAAATAAGTCAAAGACTTTTAGTAACTCCCTCGAATATTACAAAGCTTTTGGACAGGCTTGAAAAAGATAAAATGATATCAAGAAATCCCAAAGAAAATGATCGAAGAGTTAAACTGATAAAAATATCTGATACCGCTTCTGCTCTTTTAGATGAAATTTGGCCTTATTATTCTGCTGAAGTTATTAAAATAACTGAAAAACTTGCTGAAAATGATAAACAAGATATAGAAAAAATATTAGTTGAATGGTTAACTAATATTAAATAATGTAAATTTGAACTCGAAAACAATTGAATGGTTAATAGTTGAATGGTAAACTAATAATACAAATATAAAATTGGAGTATTATATGTTTAACTATAAAAAACTATGTGATTTAAATTTTAGTTTTGCTTATACAAATTTATTTTCATTTAAAC
>DVJT01000165.1 GCA_018716565.1 Candidatus Avigastranaerophilus faecigallinarum
AAAACAGACTTTTTAGGAATGATTTCACTAATTTTATGGCTTTTATCAATGCAAATTGTATTGGACAAAGGACAACAATACAACTGGTTTGACAGTGCTTGGATAAGCTGGCTGGCAGGTTTTTCAGCTTGTATGCTTGTATTTTTCATAGTAAGAGAATTAGAAAGCAGTTCTCCTTTGATTAATTTAAGATTATTCAAAGATAGAAATTTCCTAATTGGAACAATTCTTTCTTCATCGGTAAATATGTTGGTATTTTCAACCATTGTACTTGTGCCGCAATTTTTACAAAATATGATGGGATATACAGCAATTCTAAGCGGTTATGCCCTTGCTCCTCGTATTATATCTTGTGTTTTGATGATGATAATAATCAATCCATTAATGAAAACTTTTGATAATAGAATTCTAATTGCAATAGGCTTTTTCTTCTTAGGAATTTCAACATTATTCTTTACCAATTTAAACCTGAGTATATCGTTTATTTATATAACAATACCGCAAGTTCTAATGGGTGTGGGTGTTATTTTAACTTTTATTCCTATTTCATCTTTAGTACTTGGAACATTACCGAAATCAGAGTTAACAAATGGTTCAAGTCTTCATAATCTTTGTAAAAGTACAATGACAGCAATTATAGCATCAGTAGCATCAACTCTTGTAGCACGTCACAGCCAAATACATCAGGTATATTTGGTTGATAATTTATCAAATTTTAATTTAATATTCCAACAAAAATTTGCCGCATTATTAAATACATTTATGTCAAATGCATCAAGCAATTTCGCTGCTATTAAAACAAATGCTTATATTTATAAATCATTACTTTCACAATCACGGTTAATGGCATATGTTGATGTTTTTGAAATCTTTGCACTAATTGCATTTTGTTTAATTCCTCTTTCTATGCTATTCAAAATAGAAACGAATCCGAAGAAGAAATTAACAGACCAAACACATAATATTTAATACAAAGTTAAACTATTTTATTAAAACTACCAACTGTTATTTTTTTCAGGTTATCTTTTGCTTTTTTTAAAACATTTACAAGTTCATTTTTGTGGGTAAAAATCGCACCCGCAACAAGTAATAACCCAGAAACTATACTTGAGGATATAAAAACATCTTTTATAGATATTTGTTTGTTATACATTCCATAATCATCATAGCAATAATCTTCATAGTTTATATGTTTTTTAAAAGCAGGTTTTAATGTGGTATTATAAATAATATTTTGTACTTTCATAATTATTTAAACTTCCGTTTTCATCAAGTTTTTTGATATTAAAGGAAGTAATCAACTTTATGAATTAGACAATAATATATTCTTTGTTCTAAATATTTTAAGTTATAAAATGACAAGAAAAATAAAAAAGAGGTCTTCTAAATGAATTTAATAGATAAACTTAATAGATTTATTACCAAAAGAGCAATTATACTTTTTTCTATATTCATAATTATAAATATCTTGGCAAATATACCATCTCAAAACCATACAACCGAAATCTTATCTCATTTTAAATTACATTATTTTTATATCGGAATCATTTTTTCTATAACATTTTTATATCTTTCAACTTTTAACAGAAAATTTGTTTTAGGAATTATAGTTTCAATCCTCATAATTTTAATAAATTTTTCAGATTTGAGACCGTATTTTTTCCAAACAAACTATAATATAACAAATCACAACACTTTGAAATTAGGATTATACAATGTTTTAACCAGTAACAACAAATATAATATATTATTAGAAGAGATAAAAAAAGAAAATCCTGATATTATCATCTTACAAGAAGTAGACAGATACTGGCTTTTAGGGGTTTCAGAATTAAAAAAACAATATCCGTATTATATTGAACAAGAAAGAGATGATAATTTTGGAATTGCATTATATTCAAAATATCCTTTTATCAATTCCAAAATTGAAAAATGGACAGAATATGATCTTCCGGTTGCTAATGCCAAAATAGATATAAACGGAAGAGAAATTCAAATATATGGAGTACACACGCTTCCGCCATTACAGAAAGAATATTTCCTAATAAGAAACGAAATGCTAAAACAAATAAATGAAATAATAAATAATCATAGTAAAAACCTTATAATAGCAGGAGATTTTAATACAACAGCATTTTCACCCGCTTATAAAAGATATATAAAATCAACAAACATAAACGACGCTCAAACAATAAGCGGTAATATCCATGAAGGAAGCTGGAACACATATCATCTACCGATATTAAGAATAACCGTAGAACATATTCTTTCAACCAAAGATATAACTCCAATAGAATATAAACAAGGTAAGTTCTTTGGAAGCGACCATTTTCCTGTTTTTGTAGAATTTTCATTATAAAAGTAAAGAATCCTTTTTACAAAAATAAAAAGGATTCTTTTTTTAATGAATATTAAAACTATCTAACTTTTTGCAAGATTTTTTGAATATCCGAAACTATTAGTTCTTTAGTCAGATGATATCGTTGGTATAACTCATCAAGACTAACTCTATCCGTAAATTCTTTCATTGCACCATAGTTTATGACTTTCATATCTGAATTGGAATAAAATCTCGAAATCTTTTCACCAAAGCCGCCATCTAAAACACCGTCTTCTAAAGTTATAACTAAACTATGATTAGATTTTAAATTTTCAAGCAATTCAGAATCGACGCCTGTAATAAACTTAGGATTAATTAATGTTGCATTTATACCTAAAGTCTTTTTAATTTCAGCCTTTACATTTTGAGCAAGTCCATAGAAACTGCCAAGACCAAGTATTGCAATTTCTTCACCTTTTTCTTTTATTTCATATTTATTTAGAATCGAATAATCAGTATTATCCTTAACTCCAGAAGAAACGAGTTCACAAGAAGGAACCCTTATAGCAACTGGATAACGAGTCTGATTAACAGACCAATCAAGCATACTTAAATATTCTTCTTTACAAGTAGGAGCAAGATAAACCATATTTGGTATATTACTGATTAAAGGAATATCAAAAACACAAAGATGGGTAGCATCGGCATTAGATATCCCGCCCCAATAAACAAGCATAGTAACAGGAGAACTGTTAAGACATAAATCTTGAGACATTTGATCATATGCTCTTTGTATAAAAGAACTCATAACTGCAAAAATAGGTTTAGCCCCCATTTTAGCAAGTGCTGAAGTATAAGCAACAGCGTGTTCTTCAGCAATACCAACATCGGTATATTGTTTATCCATTTTTGTTCTAAATTCTTTTGAAAAACCAAATACACCGGGAGTTGCAGCATTAACAACAATAAAAGAAGAATCTTCTTTAGCCTTTTTCAGCATATAATCAGTTGTTAAAGAAGTATAATCTTCAGTAATTTGAACAACTTTTTCATCTTTTTTATCTAGAGTTCCGGGTAAAATCCAGTGAAAAGCTTCTTTATTATTTTCAGCTACTTCTAATCCTTTACCTTTTAAAGTCTTAATATGAACAATAACAGGATGATCTGAATCTTTAACTGTTTCTAAAGCCTTAATCATTTTTTCAATATTATTACCGTCATCAACATATAAATAGTCAAATCCAATAGATTTAAAGAAATTACAATCAGCCGTACCATTAGTATCTCGCAATAATTTTAAATTTTTATAAATACCGCCATGATTTTCAGCAATAGACATATCATTATCATTAACAATAATTATAATATTAGAACCAAGACAAGCCGCATTATTAAGCCCTTCCATCGCCTCACCGCCTGTTAAAGAACCATCGCCGATTAAAGCAATAACATTTTCTTTTCCGTTTTGTAAATCTCTTGCTTTAGCAACTCCAACAGCTAAACTGACAGAAGTAGAAGTATGACCGATTTTAAACAGATCATGTAAACTTTCTTCAGGTGCAGTATAACCGGTATATTTTAAATAGTTTTCAGGAACAGTAAATCCATCTTTACGCCCTGTTAGAATTTTATGAGGATAACATTGATGTGAAACATCAAATATAAATTTATCAACGGGAGAATTAAATACATAATGCATAGCAATAGTCGTTTCAACAATCCCTAAATTTGGTGCCATATGCCCACCTATAGCATTAACTTTTTTAATAATTAATTCACGCATTTCACCAGCCAAAAGATTCATCTCATCAATTGAAAGACATTTTAAATCACAAGGCAAATTTACTTTATCTAATATCATATCTAAACCCTTTCAAGTGTAGTAAAAAAATACTTATCAATGAATATTATATCAAATAATTGTAAATCTAAAATTTTACGGCAATATTAAGGGTGGAAAAGCTACTCTTGAAATGTGTATTGATTTTTTGTATACTGAGGTAAAGTGTGTAAATATAGAGTTGGTTTTTTCAAGTGATATGACTTTGGAAATAGTAAAATCTTTAAAGGGACATTCGGGGTGTGTTTTATCTATTCTTAAAAAAGACGATGTCCTTTATGTAAGAAAGTCGTCTGCTGGTAAAGAATATAATATGCGACTAAAAAAGCAATTATTAAGACAGTTGGCGTTTAAGTCTTCAACAGTTAAAACACCTAAAATATATGAGTACGGATATAAAGACAACTTGTTTTATTTTGATATGGAATATATAAGTAGTGTTACTCTAGCCGAATATATTTCATTTGCAAATGTTAATAGATCCTTTTCAAATATCATTGAATTTTTGAAATTATTATTTGATAATCTTTATCTGAAAGATACAGAACAAAATCCCAAAGCGAATACTATTTTTTGTAAAAAAATAAGAGATTTAAAATCCAAATTAATAAATCAAAATGAAAACTTTAAGCTTGCCTTTTATGTACTTGAAAATTTTGATTGGTCTAACATTGATAAATCACCATGTCATGGTGATCTAACATTAGAGAATATATTGATTGATAAAAATAAACAATTATATTTGATTGATTTTCTAGATTCATTTTACTACTCTTGGATGATAGATATAGCAAAATTATTACAAGATTTAGACCTTAATTGGTCATATCGAAATATAACGTTGGATAGAGATACAAAAACACGTATTCAATATGCAAAAGAGCTTCTGATAGATGAAATAAAAAAACTTCCAAATGGTCAAGAAAAATTAAAATCAATTTATCATATATTACTTTTAAACATAATAAGAATATATCCGTATTCAAAGGACAAATTAACAATAAATTATTTGGATGAAAAAGTTAAATATCTTGTAAAACTAATAAGAGAAGAAAGAATTGGAGAAACAATTATATGAATACACTAATAATACCTTGTGCCGGCAAGTCAAACAGATTTCCAAATATGAAACCAAAATGGATGTTAACACACCCTGATGGAAGTTTAATGATAGAGAAAGCAATTCAAGGATTAAATACGGAAATATTTGACAGAATAATTATTACAATAGTAAAACCGCATAATGATAAGTATGATGCAAAACTAATATTAGAACAGGTGTTTAAAAATAATCCCAAAATTTCAATATGTTTATTAGATGATTTTACACAAAGTGCAAGTGAAACGATATATCTGACCCTGGAAAAAATGGATATAAAAGGTGCTTTTACGGTTAAAGACTCAGATAACTTCGTAAAAGTAAAACTTCCGAATAAAATCAACAATTCAATAACCGGTTACGATATTCATAAACACCGGAACATAGAAAATATACCAGAGAAAAGTTTCTTAATAGTAAATAACCAAAATATAGTTCAAGATATTATAGAAAAGAAAGTTGTATCAAATATAATTTGTTTAGGAGTATATTCATTTGAAGATACAGAAATATTCAAAAAAGGGTATAAAGATCTGCTATTAAAAAATATTTCAGGTGAAATGTATATATCTCATGTTATATCTCATATAATAAATAAAGGATTGGGAATTTTTGAGTATTTTGAAGCTTCTGAATATAACGATTGGGGTACATTAAATGAATGGAAAAAAGTACAACAAGATTACAAAACCTATTTTGTAGATGTAGATGGAGTTCTATTGGAAAATAGCGGGAAATATGGAAAGATTAATTGGTCAAACAACAGAACAATTTTAAAAAAGAATATGCAAACAATAGTAGATCTACAAAACAGAGGTGCACAAATAGTCATAACAACATCAAGAACTGAAGAGTATAGAGCGTCATTAAACGAAATATTAAAAGAAAATGGGATTAATCCACATGCTATAATAATGGGATTAAATCACTCATCCAGAGTTTTAATTAATGATTTTGCCCCTACAAATCCATATCCAAGTAGTATTGCCATCAGTATCCCAAGAAATAGTGAAATAGGAGAATATATCTTATGACAAATGAATCTGTCAATAATATAAACTTTAAGGATATATCCGTAATAGTCCAAGGTCCAATCATAGAGAATGAAACAATATATTGTCTAAAAAGCATTAGAAAATACTTACCTGGAGCTGAAATTATATTATCGACTTGGAAAAATTCAGATACAAAAGGCCTAGATTTTGACAAACTAATTCTTAATGATGATCCATCTTGCACTTATAGCGATAAATGTAAAAAGATTCCATTTAATTTAAATCGCCAAATAGTATCAACTCAAAACGGATTAAAAGAAGTTAAAAGAAAATATGCTTTCAAACTAAGATCCGATCTAATATTGACCAATAATACATTTTTGGAATATTTTGACAAATATCAAAAAAGAAATAATGAATTTAAATTATTCAATAGAAAAGTACTTGTAGCTACAATATTTACAAGGAAGTATCTATTTATAAATCATATCAAATATTATACACCATTTTCTGTAAGTGACTTTTTTATATTCGGAGAAAGAGAAGACTTAGAAAAATATTTATCTTCACTAAATCTAATGAATGAAGAAGATGCATATTATTTTTATAATAAAGAAGAAGATAATCCTTCATATTTGAGTAATGCAAGATATTCTGCCGAACAATATATTCCATATAATGCATTTAAAAAGTATTTCCCACAGATTAAAATGAATTCATCAAAAGATGTTACCGAAGAGAATATATTACAATCAGAAATTGCAATAGTTAATAATTTTATAGTATTACCAACATACATAGGCGGAATTTATACGAAAAAGTATGCATATACAAAATATAAATTTATAGCAGAAGGATACGGTCTACAGGGGTTATATAACGAGTACGTATATCAGGTAGATTATAAAAAATATTGCGATAAAGACTTTAAAATAACAGCGAAAGAATCAAAAATTCAAGAACTGAATCTTGTAGAAGAATATTACAAAATAGTTGATCATTTTGTAAGATTTTTCCGTCCGACATCATCAATATCGAAAAAGATAGAAGAATTATTTTTTCAAATTCCAAAATTCAGCCTCATATTTTTCATAAAATTCATTGAGAATAGTATTAAATACAGAATAAAAAAACTTCCCTAATACAAATTAAGGAAGAAAAATTAGTAAAAGAGACATCAATAACATTGTTACCTATTCAAAAAAACAAATCAAAAAACAAGAACGAATGTTACAGAAAATTAATCAAAATAAAGGTTTTAGGTTGAATTCAAATTTTATGTTAAGTATACTTAATACACTTATTTAACTTTTGTAAAAAATGTTAATAAATAGCATGAAAAAGCGCAAATTAATTATTTTACAACACTTCATGCAAAAGTAAACAAGGTAAGTATAATAGTTCAGGAAGCAAATGCAAGTAAATAGAGTAAACACAGCCGTTCAAAGAAAAATCACAAATCAACACACATTAAATAATAAAAAGAATATAAATAACAATATTCACACCCCCCAAAACCCAACATTTAAAGGCGGTCTTGATTCTTTTTGTCTGGGAGTTGCAGATTTAATAGAAAATGGCGGACTTGCAATATCATTCACACTTCAAGATATGTTAGGAACAAATCTTCCAAGACCAATTATGGGTTTAAGAAGAAATACGAAAGAAAATAAAGGAGAGAAGAATCTTAAATTTGCAGCAAAAGAACTTGTAAGAGAAATGCTTACAGGACCAAGTATGTTCTTAATACCAATGGGCATGCTAGGGGTAGGGAAGAAATTATTCGGAAAAACAATCGATGTACCAATGAAATTCATAAAATCATTTGGGGAAATTCATTCAGCTCAAGCATTAAATGAGGCAGGACAAGCAATAACCCAAAAGGATTTTTATAAAAATGTATTTACACAAATTATACAAAATGCAAAGTCAGAAACACAAGCTTCGCAAGAAACTATAGAGAAAGCAGCCGATTTTGCTGAAAGACTAGTTAAAACAGCAAAAGATAAAACAGCGCATAAAGAAACTCTAACAAAATTATCTGATGAATTCGTCGATATAGTAAAGAATCATGCAAAAGATGCAGCAAATACAGATTTCACAATAGCATCAATATCAAAAACGACATCAGCACCATTTAAAGAAACAGTATCTCATATGCTGTCATATGCTGATGATATTGTTGAAAAAGCTAAAAATAGTGATACTAGCAACATTCAAGACTATATTAAGAAGCTTTCGGATAAGAAAGTTATAGGAAGACTTGGTACAAATATAGCAATGTATGCAGCAATAATGACATTTTTGCAAATCATTCCAATTTTATATAATAAAGCAGAAGGAAAAGGTAACGCGGGATTAAAAGGTTTAATGAAAGAAGAAACCCTAAAAGATAAATCCCTTGATAATGTAAAAGTTAATGAAAATATAGATTCTAAAAACAAAGCAAACCCATCTTTCGGTTCATCAGCTCAATTTGTAAATAAATTAACAGGAAATGGCATTATAAGTAAACTGGCACAAGGGATTTATCTTTT